>CAVAUJ010000004.1:0-62771 GCA_963591995.1 Succinivibrio sp. | reverse complement strand
GTTCCTGCCGGGAATGTGTTCCTGCCGGGAACGGACAAGAGAATGAGCAAAAGGAGAATGGTATGTTGTACATCGGCGTTGATCTTGGAACCTCTGCCGTCAAGCTCCTCCTGATGAAGGAGGACGGCACCATTGAGAACATTGTTTCGAAGGAATATCCGCTGTATTTTCCGCAGCCCGGCTGGTCGGAGCAGCAGCCGGAGGACTGGCTGCATGCGGTAAAGGAGGGGATTAAGGAGCTCGTGCAGGGCTTTGATGCCGGAGAGGTGGCCGGAATCGGTGCCGGCGGACAGATGCACGGCCTTGTGGCTTTGGATGCGAACGATCAGGTATTGCGTCCTGCCATTCTGTGGAACGACGGCAGAACACAGGAGGAGACGGATTTCCTCAACAACGAGATCGGCAGGGAGAAGCTGACGGAGTACACCGGCAACATCGCCTTTGCAGGTTTTACCGCACCGAAGATTCTCTGGATGAAGAAGCATGAGCCTGCGCTTTTTGCAAAGATTGCGAAGATCATGCTGCCGAAGGATTACATCAACTATATGCTCTCGGGTGTGCATTGCTCGGATTATTCGGATGCTTCCGGCATGCTCCTGCTGGATGTGAAGAACAAGTGCTGGAGCAAGGAAATGCTGGATATCTGCGGCATCACAGAGGATATGATGCCGACCCTCTATGAATCCTACGAGGCCGTTGGTACCCTGAAGCCGGAGATCGCTGCGGAGCTGGGCCTTCCGGAGACCGTGAAAATTGTGGCCGGTGCCGGAGACAATGCGGCTGCTGCAATCGGTACGGGCACCGTCGGAAACGGGGCGTGCAATGTTTCTCTTGGCACCTCCGGAACCATCTTCATCTCCTCCGATTCCTTCCGGGTTGACAGCGGCAATGCGTTGCATGCCTTTGACCACGCGGACGGCGGCTATCATCTGATGGGCTGTATGCTCTCGGCGGCATCCTGCAACAAGTGGTTCATGGATGAGATTCTCCGGACCAAGGATTATCCGGCAGAGCAGGCCGGCATTACCGATGATAAGCTGGGAGAGAATCATGTGTTCTACCTTCCGTATCTGATGGGAGAGCGGGCTCCTCACAATGATCCGGCGGCAAGGAGCTGCTTCATCGGCATGACAATGGATTCGACAAGAGAGGATATGACACAGGCTGTGCTCGAGGGCGTTGCCTTCGGCATCCGTGATTCCCTGGAGGCTGCCAGAAAGCTCGGCATTGAGATCAAGACCAGTATGATCTGCGGCGGCGGTGCCAAGAGCCCCCTCTGGAAGAAGATGTTCGCCAACATCCTGAACATTGAGCTGACCACGCCGGAGACGGAGCAGGGCCCCGGTTACGGCGGCGCCATTCTTGCGGCGGTTGCCTGCGGTGCCTATCCGTCCGTGCAGGAGGCTGTGGAGAAGCTGATCAAGGTGACGGACACGGTTCGTCCGGATCCTGTCCTTGCTGCCAAATATGAGCGCAAATACCAGGCCTATCGGCAGCTGTATCCGGCACTCAAGGAGATTTTTCCGCAGCTGTAGGGGACAGACATAATATTTACTGAATCTTAATGGAGCGCCGAAAGGTGCCATGTTATAATGAGACCTGCGGAATTTCAGATTCCGCAGGTCTTGTCTTATTCGGATACAACCTCCGGATACAACTTCTGAAATACATTTTCCGAGGAGTCTTCTGTATGAAGTATCGTCCCAACCGTACACAGATCACATGGGGGGTCACTGCGTTTCTGACGCTGGTTGCCTGTGTTATTTTCATTTATCTGGTTTACAACGGCCGTACCTTTCTGCAGGCATTTCAGACCATCATGAACAGTCTGCAGCCCATTCTCTACGGCATTGTGATCGCGTTCATTCTGAACCCGGTGATGGCATTTGTGGAGAAGCGGATGCTGGCTCCGGTATATCAGCATTACGGTGTGGATGTCTGGTCGGCGCAGGGGCGCAGGAAGCGGATGCAGATGCGGAAGATATCGGTGAGCATCACCATTGCATTCTTCATCGCACTGCTGGCCGCTATGCTGGCCATTGTCCTGCCCCAGCTTACGCGCAGCATTCAGACGATCTTCAGCAATCTGACGGTCTACGAGAGAAATGTGCTGGGGTTCTTTGATCAGGTTTCCAAGGTGAATCCGGAGGTTGGAGCACAGATCAACCGTGTGATCATCAACACCGAGAATTTTCTGGAGAATTTTTATCAGGAGAACATTGCCGCGAATCTGACGGACATTCTGCAGAGGGCTGCCAGCCAGGCTTACACCATCGGCAGGGGAATGTTCAATTTCATCATCGGCATTATCGTGTCCATTTATCTCATGTATACCAAGGACACGCTCAGCGGACAGGGGAAGAAGGTTGCCTATGCTCTTTTTGATGAGAAATGGGGCAACGAGGTCGTGGGAGCCTGCCGCTACATCAACCGCACCTTCGTGGGATTTCTCACGGGGAAGATTCTGGACTCCTTCATCATCGGAATCCTCTGCTTCTTTGCAACGGAATTCATCACGCATACACCCTTCCCGGTGCTGGCATCGTTCATCGTAGGCTTTACAAACGTGATCCCGTTTTTCGGACCCTTTATCGGTGCGGTGGTCGGCGGTGTCATTGTATTCATGATCAATCCGCTGGATGCCCTGTGGTTTGTGCTGCTGTGTCTGGTGCTGCAGACCTTTGACGGATACATCCTCGGACCGAAGATTCTGGGAGATTCCACCGGCCTGTCCAATTTCTGGGTAATCTTCGCGATTATGCTCTTCGGCGGCCTGTGGGGGGTTGCCGGCTGGGTCATCGGTGTTCCGCTCTTTGCCGTGTTCTATCGTGCAATGGCAAGACTCATCAACCATTTCCTGCATAAGAAGGGGAAAACGACCAGCTCGGAGCATATGCAGACCGTTGCCTATTATGAGGATGGCGCGGAGCGTGCAGTGGGAGATATGACCGCCACGGATTTCCATGCCAATCAAAAGGAGAGCAGCTCCTGGGTGCGGGCGCTGGGGATTGATGTGTCGCGGTTGGCCGGGCGCGCAGAGGAGAAGAAGGCGCAGAAGGCAAAGGAAGAGGAACAAAAGGAGCAAAAGGAGCAAAAGAATCAGGATCACACGTAAAAGGCGCTGATTCCGAACACATCTCGTACGTCCTTCGGAAAACGAGTTGTAGCGGCAGAGAAAAGTACAGCAGCATGGATTCCGGGAGATGTTGGAGGAATTCGTGCTGCTTTTTTTGATACAATAACGATGCGGAAAGGGGGAGGCATGTTATGAATCTGAAGGAATCGCAAATCCGAAAAGAAGGAATCAAAAAAGAAGGAACAAAAAAAGAAGAAGGAACAACAGAAGAAGAAAGCAAAAAAGAGGGAACGGAAAAAGAAGGCACGAGAACGGAGGAAACGGAAGAGGGAGAGGCGAACGGGTGCCCGATGTTCACGCGCTCGGCATTGATCACGCTGATCGCTCCGCTTTTTGTGGAACAGGTGCTGAGCGTTGCCATGGGGATGGCGGATACCATGATGGTATCCGGCGTGGGAGAGGCAGCGGTGTCGAGCGTTTCGCTGGTGGACAGCATCAATGTCCTGATCCTGCAGGTTCTGGCGGCTCTTGCCACCGGCGGCGCCGTTGTGGCCAGTCAATACCTTGGCAGAAAGGATTCCCGAAATGCCAGGCACAGCGCGGCACAGCTCTACAGTGTGCTGGCCATTTCCGCTTCGGTGACGGGAGTTTTGTGTCTTCTGTTTTCACGGCAGATTCTGCGGTGGGTGTTCGGCGGCATTGACGACAGTGTCATGCATTACGCACAGCAATATTTCATCATCAGCGCCGTATCTTATCCCTTCATCGGCCTGTACAACGGGGGTGCGGCGCTGTTCCGGGCACAGGGCAACAGCCGGATCAGCATGCTGGCGAGCCTTGTCATGAACGTCATCAATATCGGCGGAAATGCAATTCTGATCTACGGCTTTGGCCTGGGCGTTGTCGGTGCTGCGCTGGCAACGCTGCTGGGACGCGTTTTTGCCGCCGTCTGGATCCTGCGCCGCAACCAGCAGCCGGAGAATCCGCTGCGGATTGCGAAGCTCTCGGACCTTCGTCCGCGCCGTGACCCCATCCTGCGGGTGCTCTCCATAGGCGTTCCGACAGGCTTTGAAAACGGTATTTTCCAAATCGGCAAGCTGTGTGTGAGCAGCCTGACCTCCACGCTTGGAACGGCAGCCATCGCCGCCAACGCGGTGGCAGGGAGCATCTCCACGCTGGCGAATATTCCGGGCAATACCGTGAGCCTTGCCGTGGTCCCGGTGGTCGGGCAATGCCTTGGTGCCGGGGAGAAAAGACAGGCAAAGCGCTATGCCCTGCAGCTGCTGCTCGTTTCCGTCTGCGGACTTGCCGTTACGAACGTGCTGCTGTTGTTCCTGGCTCCCACAGCGGTGACATGGTTTCATCTGTCGCCGGAGGCAGGCGCCATGTGCATTACGGTGCTGCGGTGGTTTGATCTGTTCAGCATCCTGTTCTGGTCGTGCAGCTTCACATTGCCGAATGTCCTGCGCTGCGGCGGGGATGCCAAATTTACAATGGGCGTGAGTGTGATCAGTATGTGGCTGTTCCGGGTCATTTTGAGCTATTTTTTCGTCCTGCAGCTGCACAGCGGCCTGCTGGGGGTATGGCTCGGCATGTTCATCGACTGGATTTTCCGCAGCAGCTGCTTTATCCTTCGTTTCCGGGGCGGAAAATGGATGGAGCACCGTGTGATATAGCGAAGAGTGATCAATGACCGGCCCCCGGCGGGAGCTTTCTTCGGAAAGCCTCGCCGGGGGCCGGATCGTTACGCCGTCATTACGGGATATGCACAAGAATTCGTTAAAGCTGCATTTTGCGAATAGTTAGAACACTCTCCCGAAAGGGTCTCTCATCTCTTTTCGAAATCATCGATCAGCTGGCAGATCAGGTTGACCGTCCCGTCGATGCCAAGGAGTGCCGAATTGATGGAGAAATCATACGAATCCGCGCGTCCCCACTTGTGGCTGGAGTAATAATTGTAATAGCTCTGGCGCTGCTTGTCCTTCTTGTTCATGAAGTCGCGAGCCTTCTGTGTGGTATTGATATCGGGATAGCGCTTCATGATCTCGGCAATCCGAGCATCCTCATCGGCGTGGATGAACAGGTTGATGACGTTGTCGCGCTCTGCCAGCGCATTGTCGGCGCAGCGTCCGATGAACACGGCCGGACCTTCCTCAGCGAGCTTTTTGATGGTGTCAAATTGCGCCAGAAAGACCTTCTGGCTGATGGGCATATCGACAAAGCTGGACGCGTTGTAGCCAAAGGAATACGTGTCCATCACGAGATTGTACAGGAAGGAATTGGTCGCGCGTTCATCGTGGTGCTCGACCATTTCCTTGCAGAAGCCGCTGTTGCTGGCTACATGAGCAATGAGTTCCTTATCGTAATACTTGATGCCGTAGTGCTCTGCAAGCTTTTCACCGATCGCACGTCCGCCGGATCCGAACTGTCTGCCAATGGTAACGATTGTATGCATATTGCCTCCTTACGGTTGGACCAACGATAACCGTATGACCCAAAACCTTTTTTGATGCCCCTATTATAGTGAAAAAACAGGGATTTTGCAAATCTGTTGTGCAAAAATAACAGTTTTATGCGTTCATTGCGGCAGTATCTTGAGCAGATGTGCGAAATATGCAGGGAGCGGCGCGATGGTTTCGATGTACTCTCCCGTGGAAGGATGCAGAAAACCAAGGGTCCTGGCATGAAGACACTGCCCCTCGAGCCGATAGGGGAATTTGCGGGAGCCGGCATAGACCGCATCTCCCAGCAGCGGATAACCGATGTGGGCCATATGGACGCGGATCTGGTGGGTGCGTCCGGTTTCCAGCCGGCATTCGACATAGGTATAGTCGCGGAAACGTTGCAGAACGTGTACGTGGGTGACGGCAGCTTTGGCGGTTCCGGCCGGCACAACGGCCATTTTTTTGCGGTCATTCCGGTCCCGGGCGATATCGCCGCGGATGGTCAGATCATCCTTGCGTATTCTGCCGCAGCAGATGGCAACATAACGGCGAGTCAGGCTGTGTTCCTTGAGCTGCTGCGCAATGCTGCGGTGTGCAGCGTCATTCTTGCATATCAGGAGGGAGCCGGTGGTGTCGCGGTCGATGCGGTGTACGATGCCGGGACGAAGGACGCCGTTGATGCCGGAAAGGGACGGGCCGCAATGGTACATGACGGCATTGACCAGCGTTCCGGTATAATGGCCCGGCGCGGGATGTACGACCATTCCCTTTGGCTTATTGACAACCAGCAGGTCGTCGTCCTCATAGAGAATATCAAGGGGAATGTTTTCCGGCAGGATGTCCGGGAGAATTTTATCCGGAATGGAAAAGTCCACCCGGTCGTCTTCCTTCACGCGCAAAGACGGCTTGGCCGGCTGCTCGTTGACCAGGACGTGTCCCTCCTTCATGAGACTTTGCAGATAGCTGCGCGAGTACTCCGGCAGCTCCGTGGCAAGGAGCTTGTCCAGACGCAGCCCGTCGTCCTCTTCGCTTACGGTAAACGAATTTGCATTCATGATTTGTCCTTGTCCGTGTGTACGCCGAGCATCTGTTCAAAGTCCTCATCCTTGTAGAACAGCAGGACGAGCAGCACCAGCAACACGGTGGATACCGTGACATAGATGTCCGCTACGTTGAATACCGGGAAATTGATCCATGAGAAATAGATAAAATCCCGAACATAGCCAAGGCAGATCCGATCGGCCAGATTGCCGACGGCGCCGGCACTGATGAGGAGCAGAACGGAAATCATCGGCAGGAAACGTCTTGTCTTGGGAATGCGCAGGAGAACCCGGCCGATGAGCGCTACGACAACAACGGCAATGAGAATGAACAGCCATTGTGCATTCTCCAGAAGGCTGAATGCGGCACCGGTATTCTGCAGATAATAGAATTCCAGAACGCCGGGAATCAGCGGGATCGGGCCGTTCCGGAGTCCTTCGGCAGCTGCGGATTTGGTCAGCAGATCCAGGGCAACCAGAAGGAGCCAGACCAGGGTACAGAGCATGCCGCATCGCAGAGGATGCTCCGGCCTGCCCTGACCGGAGACCGTAGGGGGTATCTTTTCCTTCCTCACGACGTCACTCCCGTTCTCTCTCCTGTTTTGGCAGAGAAATCCAGCTCACGGACGGCGGAGAGAATCTCTTCGTCGGTTACGGTATTGTCCACGTAGGCATCGCCGGCTGCGTGCAGGAGGACAAAGCGTACGGAGCCGTTCTGTGCCTTTTTATCGGATTTGGTCAGCTGCAGAACCGCTTCCGCGTCAATGCTCTCCAGTGAAATGGGTAGCCCGAAGGGAACGAACATGTCGCGGATCTCATAATATTCCTCCCAGGAAAGGTATCCCCGCCGGTAGGAAATAAAGGAGGCGGCAACACAGCCAAGGGCAACACATTCTCCGTGGGTCATACTGAAATTGAGATATTTCTCGATGGCATGGCCGATGGTATGACCGAAATTCAGGAGCATCCGCTCGCCCTTTTCATAGGGATCGGCCTCCACAACGGTTTTCTTGATTTCATTGCTGCGGTAGAGCATTTCCGAGAGAATTTCCGGCTCGCGATCCCGAATCTCCGGCATATGATCAATGAGCCATACATAGAAGTCACTGTCCTTGATCAAGGCGCTCTTCATGATCTCGGCAAAGCCGGAAGCAAATTGACGCCCGTCGAGGGTTTTGAGAAAATCGACATTCTCCCAGACAAGCCGAGGCATCTTGAAAGCACCGACCATGTTCTTGAAGCCGTCAAAATCCACGCCGGTTTTGCCGCCGATGGAGGAATCCGCCTGTGCGAGCAGGGTGGTCGGGATCTGCACAAAGTCGATGCCGCGCATGTAGACGGCAGCCGCAAAGCCGGTCATATCGCCTACCACACCTCCGCCGAGGGCCACAAGATAGCTGCTGCGGTCAAAATGATTCTCCACCAATACACGCAGGAGTGCGCGAATCTGGTCCAGGGTCTTGTTCTCCTCCCCCGCGGGAATGACATAAATGAGCGGCTTTTGCCCGAGCCGTGCGAGCTCTTCGGCGATCTGCTCGGCATAGAGCGGGGCTACATTGGAATCGGTTACGACGCAGGAGCGCCGACCCTCAAAGCCGAGCCGGATGAGCTCCCGCACGAGGCAGTCGGTGTCGGTGCTGTATACAATGTCATAGCAGGGCTGTCCGTCCCTGTGAACGGCCAGGCGATGATGATTCTTACTCATACGGTATTCCTTTCATACAACAAAGCGCATCAACCATCGGATACGGTCCGCAGCAGGTTGATGCGCCTCATGAAACAATATAGCGTTTCAATGTCCTTTAATAAGCGCTTCCCATATTAATGGTGTTGTTCACGAAGGGATTGGAGGAACCGTCATTCATATTCCCCATATTGTTCCCCATGTTGTTCATGCCACCCATATTGTTCATGCCGCCCATGCCTCCCTGGGCAGCGGCACTTGCAAGAATACCGGACACACCGTCCGGGCGACCTCCGTTGATGTCGCCTGCAATGTCTACGTCCTCCGGCGTAATGACAATGATGTAATGGGAAATCTTCATGAAATTGCCGTGAAGCGCATAGCACGAGCCGGAGGCAAAATCCACAATCCTCTGAGCGGTGCCGACGTCCAGTCCCTCCAGATTCAGGACGACGGTGCGGTGAACCAGCAGCATGTCGGTGATCTGTCTGGCCTGATCAAAGGAGCTGGGCTTGATCACACGAACCTGTGCCTTTCCGGCAGGAGCCGGGGTCTGCCGGCTGCGATTGGAGGGCGCGAGCTGGCCACCGGGGCGTGAGCTGTTGGAACGGATGCCGGCACGTCCCTGGGGCGGATCATAGCTGTCCTCGTCGTCATCGTTCTGCTGCCGGGAGGAGCGGCCGCGATTGTTGAACAGGCTGTGCCTTGTGCGGGGCTCGTCCTCTTCCTCATCGTCTATCATATCGTCTTCGTAATCTTCTTCGTAATCGTCATCGTTATTATAATTATTCAATCTGCTCGCCAGATTATCGAAAATACCCATAGAGGTTCTCTCCTATTGCTCTCTATCCATACCTGTCTATTATTGAATGAAAACGGGGCGGTGTCAATGTAAAAAGTCTTCGCAGCCCCTCACTCGTAAAGAAATTCGTCCGGTGACATGGAATTCGCATTCAATACGATGTAGTCATATTCGCGCAGGCCATAGGAGGAATTCGCTTTGACAATGGCATATTCGTCATTTTCGGCGATTTTGGTGACCTGCCGGAAATCGGCATAACCCTTGTTGATGTTGTAGACGCCGGTCAGGGTGTCCGTCATGGAGGAGGACAGCGTGATCGTCTCTGTGGAATCCGGCTTAATCAGGACATCTCCGTCGCGCAGGGTATCCTGGCTGAGATAGTAATTGTCCGGATCATTTTCGTTGGTATAAGGGGTCAGGCTGACGAACTCCGTACTCTTCTCTCCGTCTGCGTCCATGATCTGGCGGAGAACGCCGTCGGCATCTCCGACGCCGGTGGTGACATAGTCTGCGGGCACCACATAAAAGGTGTCATCGATCAGAGCGGATTTGGGGATCTTGAGGCCCTTCGTCGTATCCAGCTGCAGCTCAATGGACAGAAAGCGATCCGTACAGAAGGCCATCATGGAGTTGGTGAAGGTCAGCTGCACCAGATAATTGCCGTTGCCCATATCACGGATTTCGCCAAGGGTTGCCCAGGCTTCGTATTGGTTTTTGAGGAAGCGCACCTTCACAACGCCCAGCTCCTGCAGGCTCTTTGCCTCTTCCTCGGAGGAAACCGGAATGGCCATCTCCCAGTCCTCGGAGGTCTCCAGCCGGTATACGGGATCCCCCTGTGCCACGAGGCGTCCGCTTTCCAGCTCCGTCCGGGAATAATTCGCCGTATCAAAATCACTGGTTTCCAGATCCCGGAAGGTTTTGTCCTCATATCCGTCGGTGCAATAGACAATGTAGCCGGTATTGTCGGTATTGCAATAATGCAGGGATGAGGAGGCATTCAGGGAGGCCAGATCGGTCAGAAGGCTGCGGTTCGCCATCTTCTGCAGCGTGCTGGTCAGCGATGCCTTGAATTCATATATATTCTGGAAATCAGAGGGCTGAAAGGACTCCTCGAAGGAGGTGATGTCGGAGAGCAATGTGGCGTAGTTGTCGGAGGACAACAGAGCATTCTCATCCGCATTCTGGGCAAGGTAGGACTGGACCTGTCCGGACTCGTCGATGGTATAGGCCAGCTTTCCCTTGGCAAGGCGATCCGTCTCCGGCGAATAATAATTGACGTACCCCGCATAATCACTGTATACAATCTCTTCGCTTCGCAGGCACAGTCCCTGATATACCTGATTGGCCGAGATGGAGCCGGTGCGTACCTCGTAGGCAACGACGTGCTTGGCCGTGAGAAAACGGACGATGCTGTAGACAACGTAAACCAGCACGACGCCGAAGAGGATCATTCCGACATTCAGATTCAACGGCTGCCGGTAGGCGACAACCTTCGAACCCGTCTTCGCAGTCGTTTTTGCACCGTTTTTTGCACCCGTCTTTGCGCCGGTTCCCGCACGGGATCTGGAAGCGGAAGAATTCTGCTCGGAGCGGCCGGCTGCACCGGTGGCCCTGCCGCGGCCGGCCGCTTTTCCGGCAGCTCCCGTGGGGTGTGGCCTGCTGTTTGGTTTTGAGGTACTCCTGGGACGTTTTTTGCTCATACAATTATAAAGCGGATAGACAAAACAAAAGCCCTGGAAACATCTTCCAAGGCTTTTGCATTTCCTGCGCAGGACACGAATTAAAGAGAGATGGCGATCAGAGACTTTGCTGCCTCCGGAAGATCGGACTCGTCAAGCGAAACACTGAGGATGAAATCAACCTTGAACTGCTCGCTGAGCATTTGAAGCTTCTGGACGGCAGGTGTGATGTCCGCGTCACGAAGATGTGCGATATCAAGGAAGCTGTCAAAATACATCTGCTGCAGATCGTGATCCTGTGAGAGGATTCCGCTTACGAAGCCGAGAAACTGATCCGCATTGTCTACGCTGTAATCCGGAACACAAATCAGACGGATCTTGTTGTTGAGCTCGAACATGTGCTGCGTACTCTTATCAAGATATACAATGTTGCCGGAAACCGTTTTCACATCGCTGTTGACCTTATCCAATAAGCACTTGGTCTTGCCTTTTCCTTTTCTTCCTACGATGAGTTGAACCACTGGATTTGCCCTCCTGGACTTTTTTATTTGTAACGAAATATCATGCATTTCGTTATCCACATTATAACGAACAAGGTACTGAAAAACAAGGTTGAAAGCTGGAGCGGCTCAGCTGCCGATGAGCGAGAGGAGCTCGTTCATGGTTGCGTAGCAGGAGCTGCTGTCAATGGCCTTCATAACAATGGCGACATAGGGATTTCCGGAGGAATCCCGCACGTAGAGGATCAGATTGTGCCCCGCTGCAGTGGTGGTCCCGGTCTTGCCGCCGATGACCGTGATGCCGGCCGGTGCAGTGATGTAGGACATGTTGTAGGAGTTGGTGGAATTCACCGTAATCTCTTTTTCCGCACCGCTCCTGTCGTGATACACCGTGCTGTAGGTGGACATGGCAATGATTTCCTGAAAGCTCTGAAACTGCATTGCTTCGTTGAAAATCAGATACATATCATAGGCACTGGTATAGTGATTCTGGTCCGTGAGCCCGTTGGAATTGATAAAATTCGTCTTGGTGGCACCAAGGCGTACCGCTTCTTCGTTCATCATCCGGATGAAGCCGTCCGTGGAACCGCCCAGATTCTCCGCAATGAGTACGGCAACATCGTTGTCGGAATGAATCAGCAGAAGGTGCAGGGCCTGATCCAGCGTCATGGTATCGCCCTCCGAGAGACCGGCACGCTGTGCATCCGCTTCCGTCATGTAAACGTTGGCGGATGCGGTCAGCACGGTATCCAGGCCGGCATTCTCCAGAGCAACGAGAGCCGTCATGATCTTGGTGAGGCTGGCGGGGTACACCTTCGAAAAGACATTTTTGGCATAGAGCGTACGGCAGCCGTTGAGGTCGAACAATGCGGCAGAGGTCGTGTCTGCCATACTGGGGAGCTCGGCAGAGACATAGTCACCGTCCACAACGCAGATGTCGGAGGCAAAGGTCTCGGCGACCTCCGCAGAGCCGGACTCATTGACAATGAAGCTGAAATTGCTGTAGCCGGCATTGTCCTGAAAGGATACGGCAATGTCCCGGCCGCAGCCGCTCAGCCACACACAAGCAAGGACTGCAAGCGTTGCACCTGCAGTCCCTCTCCTCTTTTTCCGATGCTCACTTGTACATCTCACGCCACTCAAGATCTCCACGATCCAGGGATTTCACCGTCAGCTCCGCGGTAGCAAGATTGGTAGCGAGCGGAATGTTGTGGATGTCGCAAAGCCTCACAATGTTGTTCACATCCGGCTCATGTTTCTTGCTGTCGCTGAAGGGATCCCGCAGGAAAATAACCAAATCAATCTCGTTGTTCTCGATCTGTGCACCGATCTGCTGCTCTCCTCCGAGATGTCCGGCGAGGAGCTTATGAACCGAAAGGTTGGTCACCTCCTCGATCAGCCGTCCGGTCGTACCGGTCGCGTACAGATCGTGCCTGCTCAGAATGCCACGATAGGCAATACAAAAGTTCTGCATGAGCTTTTTCTTCGCATCATGCGCAATCAATGCTATGTTCATAATGTACCCCCAAAATGAATGCCATCGCCCTTGGATGTCCGCTGCACACTTTGCATGCGCACATTCAGGACGAAACCAAGCCCCAGATACAGACTGAGCAGCGATGTCAAGCCATAACTGACGAACGGAAGCGGGAGTCCGGTATTCGGCAGAACACCGGTTGCAACAGCAATATTGATGAATCCCTGAAATCCGATCCAGGTCCCCACACCTGTGGCAATGACAGTGCCGGCTGTATCCTTTGCATTCTTCGCAATGTAATAACAACGGATGGTGATCAGCGCCAGCAGAATGAGAACGACGCTGCCTCCGATAAAACCAAACTCTTCTCCGATTACCGTAAAGATAAAATCCGTCTGGGATTCGCTGATGTAACCGCTCTCCAGCATGGAACTGATCTCATTGGTATTGTATCCCTTTCCCAGCAGCTGCCCGGAGCCGATGGCCATGATGGAATTCATCGTCTGATAGGCAAGCGAGTCGGCATAATCCTCCGGATGAAGCCACGCAAGGATACGATTGCGCTGATAATTCTCCAGAAGGGTGGATCCCTCCTGAATTACCAGACTTATGAAAACAATAACGGAAGGAATGGAGACAACCAGAATACCGATCACAAGACGATAACTAAGCCCGCAGACGAACAAGATCGAGGCGATAACGAGACAGATCATGGCTGTCGTTGACAGATCCGGCTCCTTGTAAACCAGCAGGACAGGCGGAAGGGCAAGCAGCACCCCAAGACCGATCCACATATAGCGCTTCATTCTGACCCTATAAGTCATAATAAACTTAGCATAAAACAAAATCAATAAAATCTTAGCAAATTCGGAAGGCTGCAGGGTAATGCCCAATTTAATCCAGCGCGTCGCATCGTCGCGGTTAACGCCCAGCGGCGTGAAGATCAGCGCAAGGAGCACGACGCAGACAAGGTAGAACAGCCAGGAGAATTTGATGACCTCCCGGTAGTCCACGGCCGATACGAGCAGCATGACACCGATGCCGAGGAGCATGCCGTAGAACTGCTTGGACTGCAGGTCATGCTCGGCCGAGCCGATGGCGGCGATGCCGATGGCGTTGAGGGTCAGCACCAGTGCAAGCAATATGAAATCCAGGTGTCGGAAGGAAAAGGTTTGAAATAATCGATGTCTCATGGGCTGGGCAGACACCTCAGTCTGCGGTCGTTGTGGAAACGTCTGTTTCGGTATCGAGAATTTCTTCCAGCGTCTTGTCGCCGAAATAATATTCCATGACTGCCTCCGTCACCTGTGCCGCATAGGAGGACGTGTAGCCGTAGGCAATGCGGGTGGTGATCGAAATGCGGGGACTTTCGTAGGGGGCATAGCTGATGAACAGAGCGTGGTTGGGCTTGTCATCCGCCTCCTGCGCGGTTCCTGTTTTGCCGGCGGCGTTGACGGACAAACCGGTAAAAAATGTCATATTCTGCACAACACCCCGCATGCCGGAATGGATGGCATTCCAATAGGAGGCATCCATGTTGATGACATTGCGCACGGATGCCGCATTCTGCTGCGTGGTCTGTCCGTCGCCGGAGACGATCTTATCGATCAGCGTCAGATTATAGCAGGTTCCGCTGTTGGCAACGGTGGTGGCATAGCGGGCCAGCCCGACCGTTGTATAGCTGGCATTGCCCTGCCCGATGGCGGATCGGACCGCATCCTCCGTGGATACCTGCGGCGACCGCTCTTCGATCTCAACGCCGGATTTTTCGGTCAGACCGTACATATCGACGTATTTGGTCAGCCTCTCGATGCCGAGGCCGGAGTTGTAATTGTCCTCGTCGTCGAGCCCCAGGCGATAGCCCACTTCGTAGAAGAAAACGTTGCAGGAATTGGTGATGCCGCCGGCTACGTCCAGGTTGCCGTGACTGTTCGGATATACCCAGCAGCGGGGGGCCGGTGTCCCGATCTTGGTGAAAATTCCCTCGCATTTTGTAATGGTGCCAAGATCAATGACGCCCTCCATCAGGCCCGCTGTCGCAGAAATCGGCTTGAAGGTGGAGCCCGGAGCCGTCTCCTGATAGGTCGCATTGTTGATCAGAGGCATGGAGAGGTCCTCCTGCAGCGAGCGGTAATAGGAGGCGTTCACGCCGTTTGCCATTTTGTTGTTGTCGTAGCCCGGATAGGAAACCATGGCCAGCACGTCACCCGAATTCACATCTGTGATCACGATGGAGCCGGTAGAGGGATAGAGGCTCAGCTGTGCAGGGGTGAGGTCGAGATTCTTGATGCGGTTCATCATAAAGGTCAGAGCACTCTCCTGCCCGGACAGGAAGCTTTCCCTCTCCGTATCGGAGACGGTGACCACCTCCTGCTCCAGGAGAAGGCGGCAGACCTGCGTGCCGGAAATGACATCGTTCTGCAGCATGTAATGATACAGATGCTTGGAAAACTCTTTGCTGTCCGAAAGCTGCGCCAGAATATAATCCGTCAAGGCACGATAAACCTCTGTGCCGGAGGCATAGCTGTCCTCCATTTCGATGAGGCTGGCATCCACCCAGTCCATCGAAATGGCATAATTCAGGAAATCCGCCATGGAAATGATTTCGTTGGTGGTCCAGTCTATGTAGGTGGCATCATTCGTATCGATGCGTGCGTTGACGAGTACGCCCTGGTCCTTGAGAAACTGAATGATATAGCTCTCATAATCCTGGTATTCCTTCGAGAGCAGATTGTAGGGATTCTGTGCGGAGGTCATCTCCTCCTGCAGCCGCAGAAGAGCATCGGCCTGATAGGAATCAAAGGCCGCCTGCACGGCCTGCTCCGTCTCCTGCGCTTCCTTGGAGGAAAGGTGCGCCATGTCGATGATATTGTTGTTGAACATCTGAAAATAGACGTCATAGATCGGGATCTGAATGTCGGAATTCTTGTCATTCTCTCCCATTTCATAGGTTTTCGCATCGATGATGCGGCTGTAAACGATGTCCGCCAGCTTGCGCTCGAGAATATCCTGCGCCGCCATCTGCAGATCGGCATCGATGGTAAGGTATACGTTATCACCGGCAATGGGCGCGGTATAGTCACTGGTCTCGAGCTCGTTTCCCATGTTGTCCACGTAAACGATTTCCGAGCCCTTGGTGCCCTGCAGGCTGGTTTCCATCGCAGATTCTATGCCGGATTTGCCGACGACGTCGCTGCTGGCATAGTCCGGGTTCTCCTGGCTGAGCTCCTGCAGCTCTTCGGAACTGATTTTGCCTGTGTAGCCGAGAATATGTGCAAAATACTCGCTGTTGTTGTACCGGCGCAGCGTATCGTCCGCGATGTCCACGCCCTCGAGCTCGTCGGCGTTTTCCAGGATGGCGGCGACGGTTTTCTCGGAGACGTTCTCTGCAACGGTGGTGGCGATGTATTTCTGATAGTTGTTGAGGCTCAGAAGGTACCGGATGGTTACAATCTGGAGGAGCCGCTGCGGCTCATACCCCTTCGCCGGGACGAATTCACTGGTTTCATTCGAAGGATCCATGCGCTCACCGATGCGGAAGCGGGCGGCAGAGCAAAGATAGCCGATCAGGTCATCGGCGGTGGCGTTGGCCTCGTCTTCCTTCAGATCCTTGATGTTCGCATAACCGTAAACATCTGCGAGGAAGCGCGAAAGGGAGACGCCGGAAACCGTATATTCGTAATGTCCGGTTTCTTCGTTGTAAATGACGTCAAAATCCGTTGTGACGGAATCGCCGTTCTTCTCAACCAGGTCGATGACCTTCTCAATGGTGTCATTCAGTTCCTGGCTGTGGGCACCGGAGGATTCCCCAAGATCATTCATGGTGACGGAATAAGCCAGCTCATTGTAGGCAAGGAGCTGGCCGTTCCGGTCGTAGATGTTGCCTCTGGTGGAGGGAATGGTGACTTCTCTGCGGATCCGCAGACGGAAATTGGCAAGGTAGGTTTCGCCGTTGACGATCTGCAGGACGAAAAGGCGATAGATCAGTCCGACGGCAACACCGACGACGACGATCGACATGAACAGGGTGCGCAGGTTCAGCTTTTTGAAAAACTCTCCCTGGAAAAAGCTACGGATATTCTCAAGGATACGCAATAAGGCATCAAACATTTTGATTCTGCTCCAACTCCTGTATGAACGAACTTTGCCTCCTCTCCCGCATAAAGCGGTCATAGAGAAGCCGGAGGATCGGGTACAGGAAAACGGCGGCAATGACGGTATAAACCATCTCCGGCAGCATGCGCTTGGTCAAAAACGTACGGAAGAAAAGGCGGTTCTGCAGCATGAAGATGAAGACATAGGTAAGAAAGCCGCTCATAAAATCACACAAAGCGATCAGGGACATGGGGAAGGCCAGATCCTCCACGTACAGCACCTTCTGGAATTTGCCGGAAAGAAAGCCCACGGCGGCATATACGCCCGCGCGAAAGCCGATCAGCGGACCGAAGCAGATGTCGCACAAAAGGCCGCAGACAAAGCCGATGGCCAGCCCCTTCCGGTCTCCGAACATGAAGCCGTAGGAGGTTGCGGCAATGATCATCAGATTCGGTGAGATTCCGCCAAGAGCCAGGGACGGAAGAACGGAGGTCTGCAGAATCAGGCAGGCCAATATGCTGATGAATACAATGAAGACGGTTCGAAGCTTTCTCATTTCCTCTCTTCTGTGTCAGTCGGCGGTCTGCTTTACCTGTTGGATCACCAGCACGGTGTCCAGATGAGCGAAATCCACGGCGGGTGTAAGCCTGCCGGATTTGGTCAGCTGATTGGGATCATCGGTGATCTCGCTGATGTAGCCGATGAGGATGCCGGGAAGATATTTGTCACTGATATTGGAGGTGACGACACTGTCGCCGACCTTCACATTGCTCTCCGGGTCCGCAAGCTCTGAAAAGGCAATCTCGCCGTTCTCATACAACGTGAGATCCCCGGAAACCACCAGATTGTCCTGGGTTCGCTGCACGGTGGCGGAAATATTGGCGCCGTCATCGATGATCGCCTGCACTCTGGCCCAGCTGCTCCCGATGTAGGTGATCCGGCCTGCCAGGCCGCCGGCAGCAAGGACATTCATATCGAGCGAGAGGCCGTCATCGGTTCCCTTGTTGATGGTGAAGGTATGATACCAGCTCCCGTTTTCCCTGGCGATGATGCGCGCACCGACCTTCGGATATTCGGCATAGGTGCCGTCGAGCTGGTACAGCTCGCGAAGGCGGACCAGCTCGTGCTTCTCCTGCTCCAGCTCCCGGTTGGAAGCGGTCAGTTCCTCGTTCTCGGCCTTCAGCTCGGCATTCTCTGTCTGCAGGGTCTCAATGTCCGAGACCAGCTGCTGTCTTTCGGCGATCCACTCTCCGGCCCTGCTGACGCCGTTCTGGAAGGGAACGATCACATAGTTTGCAAAGCCGGACAGAGGACCGGTCAGAATATCCGTGTAATATGTAATTAAGATTAATCCAACACACAAGGCACTGGTCAGCAGCAGCAGATACCGTGCGGGAATGTGTAAATGGAGCGGTTCTCTGCGCTTGATGGGACCTGAACTCATTTCCCCAACCCTTCAATGGTGTAAGCCAACGGGCGATATTGCATTTTCTTAATCACCTGCGCAAGGCCGAGAGCCACGGTATTGATGGGTGCATCCGCGACGTTGACGTCGAGCTTTACCTCGGCGCCGAGAAGGTCGGCCAGACCCTCCTCCTGGCTGGCACCGCCCGTCAGAAACAGTCCGTGGCGATAGATGTCGGCGGAAAGCTCCGGCGGCGTGCGCTCGAGCAATACCTTTACGTTGTCGACGATGGACCGGAAATTGTCGATCAATGTATCCTCAATGAAATCCCGGGAAAGACTCCGCTCCATGGGAAGTCCCGTGACAATATCGCGCCCGTAAATGGTGCATACATCCGAGGAATTCTCCCGGTCGCCGAAGGACAAACGGATGTTCTCGGCGGTTTTCATGCCGATGACGAGGTTGAATTCCCGCCGTACCGCACTCACGATGTTGGCATCGAACTGGCGGCCGCCCACCTTGATGAGCTTGGAGAGCACGATTCCGCCCAGAGAGAGAATGGAAATCTCGGTCGTATCAAAGCCGACATCGACAATGAGAACGCCCTGGGCCGTCTTTACGTCGATGCCGAGTCCGAGCCCGTCTGCCAATGCCTTTTCCACCACCATGATGCGCCTGGCCTTGATGCCGGCATCCGCGATCAGGTCGTAAAAGGAACGGCGCTCCACTTCCGTGACATCGGTCGGAACCGCCACGAAAAAGTCGGCAGGATGGAGCGTGCCGCGCTGTTCATCCCGCATGAAGGATTTCATGAGGAGCTCCATGTTCCGAATGTCCGCGATGACGCCGCTGTTCATGGGATAGCTGACGCGGATGTTGGCCGGCGCGCGTTCGAACATTTCATATGCGTTGTCGCCGTAGGCTATCATCGTCTTCTTGTTCTTGACCGCGATCATGTTCTTCTGTGCAATGATGCGGTCGGTAGCGGAATTGTAGATCTTGATGTTGCAGGTCCCAAGATCCACCGCATATGCGTTGTTCATCACGCCGGGATCATGGAATTCCTCCTGCTCCCGAACCTCGCCGATTCCCCGGCGCCTTCTGCCGAATATAGACATAAATCTTTCCTCAGACATTGTGCGGCAGCTGCAGCAGGCCGTTCTCCTTGAGACTGCAATAGCATCTGTCGCCGATGATAATATGGTCCACCAGGCGGATTTCCATCAGCCTCCCTGCCTCGGCCAGTCTGCCGGTCAAGAGGATGTCCTGAGAGGATGGATCCGGATTTCCGCTGGGGTGATTGTGCAATACCAAAAGGGCGGAGGCACCGCTTTGCAGCGCCTGCCGGTAAATATCCCTGGGAGAGCACAGGGATGCATCGGCGGTGCCGATGGTCATGATCTCCTCACGGATCAGAGTCAGACGGTTGTCAAGAAACAATGCAACAACACGCTCCTGCTCTTCATGGCGCAAGGACTCCATGTAGTAATCCGCAACGACCTGCGGATCACTGCAGACAAGCCTCGTTCCGGAGGAATGAGCAGCCTCCCGGGCAAGGCGCCGGGAGAGCTCCAGAAGACACTGGATCTGAACGGCCTTCACGGGACCGATGCCAGGAACACGCAGCAGATCCTCCCGGCTCAGGGAATACAGAACCGAAAGGGAGCTGCCGTCGCCGTTGCCAAGGCGCAGCAGATGTCGTGCGAGCTCCGTCACAGGCTCCCTGCGGGTACCGGAACGAAGGAGTACGGCCAGGAGCTCCGAGTTGGAGAGCGCCTCTTTGCCGTAGGCTTCAAACCGTTCATAGGGCATCTCGGCAGGAAGTATACTGCCGGATGCGCCGCCGGGAGCGTCCGCCTTTGCCGCCGGAACGGGTGCATCATGTACAGCACCTTGTCCGGAATGGATGATGTAGTTCATTTGACCTCGTTTCCAGCCTCTCCGGAAGCAGAAGTCCGTCTTTTATTGTAATGACCCCGCCGTGCTTAATCAAGCAAAGACCGGAATCTGATACATCGTTAAAAACGATTCGCTAGAGGGTGATAATCTTCCGGTCCACCATATTCTGCAGGGTTTTGAGAATGCCGAGCTTGGCATGCGGCCAGGTCAGTCCGCCCTGGAAAAATACCGTATAAGGCTCGCGCAGGGGTCCGTCTGCCGACAGCTCAATGGAGGATCCGGAGACAAAGGCTCCGGCGGCCATGATGACGTCCGAGTCATAGCCGGGCATCGGGGCCGGCTCGCAGGACACAAAGCTGTCTACGGGAGAAGCGGCCTGTATGCCCTGACAGAAGGCGATGACACCCTCCGGATGGCGGAAGGTGATGGCCTGGATGATGTCATAACGATCCTCCGAGCCGTTCGGGAGAACCTCAAAGCCGAAGCGCTCGTAGATATTGGCAGCCAGAATGGCACCCTTGAGCGCACTGGCAGTCACCACAGGTCCCATGAAGAAGCCCTGGTACAGCTGCGGAAGGATGTCCAGAGAGGCCCCCACCTCCTTGCCGAGTCCCGGACTTGTGAGGCGGACGGCGGCATTGGCCACGCACTCCTTTGTGCCGACAATGTAGCCGCCGATGGGCGCCAGGCCGCCGCCCGGATTCTTGATCAGCGAACCGACGCACATATCGGCGCCGACATCCGTCGGCTCCTTGTCCTGCGTAAATTCTCCGTAGCAATTGTCCACCATGCAGATCAGGTCCGGGCGCAGGGATTTCATGAAGCGGATGGCCTCTCCGATGGCGTCCACGGACAGGGTGCGCCGGCTCTGGTATCCCTTGGACCTCTGAATGGTGACCAGACGGATCCGGTGCTCCGTATCTCCTGTGAGGGCATCGCGAAGGCCGTCAAAATCAAAGCCCCCGTCCTGCAGCAGATCCACCTGCTGATAGCCGATTCCGTATTCCGCAAGGGAGCCGCGGGAAGGACGGATGCCAATGACCTCCTCCAGCGTATCATAGGGCTTTCCGGCAGCCGACAGAAGGACCTGACCGGGGCGCAGATTGGACATCAGTGCCAGGGCAAGGGCGTGTGTGCCGCAGGTGATCTGGGGACGAACCAGCGCATCCTCCGTGTGAAAATAGTTGGAATAAACCTGCTCGAGCCCTTCTCTTCCGATATCGTCATAGCCGTAGCCTGTGGTTCCCTTGAGGCTGGCTTCTCCGATGTGTGCCTTTTGCATGGCGGAAATCACGCGGAGCTGGTTGTACTCTGCCATGGCATCCATTGCCTGAAAACGCGGCGTAAGGCTCTCCAGAATCGGTTCTGCATAGCGCAGAACCTGCTCGGATATTCCCAGTGTGTGATAGATCGTTGCTAATTCCATAAATACCCCTTTCCGGCAGTTGTTTACGACGTCTCCTTGTTCAGCAAAGAGAGCATTTCCTCTGCAAGCTCTTCGGGTGAGGCGAAGGCATCGGCATTGAGCCAGATGGCTTCCTTCTCCCGCTTGAACCAGGTGAGCTGCCGCTTGGCAAAATGTCTTGTCTGCAGCTTGATCTGTCGAACCGCCTCTTCCAGATCGCATTTACCGTCCAGATATTCCAGCAGCTGCTTATAGCCAAGCCCCTGCATGGATACGTCCTGCGCGGTGAGTCCCTGACTGCGGAGCCGGACAACCTCCTCGAGCAAGCCGGCCGCCATCATCTGATCGACGCGGGCATCTATGCGCTCATAGAGCCGGGACCGCTCCCGTGTAAGGACGAAAAAGGCGGCATCGTAGGCGGGCGGCCGCCTTCGCTGCGCTTCGTTGTGAACGGCGATCGAGCTGCCGGTTTCGCGCACGAATTCCAGAGCGCGGATGATACGCTTCACATTGTTCGGATGAATCTGACCGGCAGAGGCAGGATCCTCCTGCAGCAGCCGCCGGTAAAGGGCCTCCGGTCCTTCCCTGCGGGCCAGCTCCTCCATCTGTTTGCGGAAATCGGAGTCCTCGTTGGTTTCCGTAAAATCAATGTCATAGAGCAGGGCCTGAATGTAGAAGCCGGTGCCTCCTGTGAGGATGGGAATGCGTCCGGAGGTGCGGATCCGCTCTGCGGCGGATTTCGCCTCTTTCTGAAAGCGGACGACGTTCCATTCCTCCGTGGGCTCGACGATGTCAATGAGCTCATGGGGAATTCCGTCCATTTCGGCGGCCGTCATTTTGGCGGAGCCGATGTCCATGCCGCGGTATACCTGCATGGAATCCGCAGACACGATGCTGCCGTTGATGCGTTTGGCCAGTGCCACAGCGGCGGCGCTTTTGCCGCAGGCGGTGGGACCGGCAATGATGATCAGCTTCTTCATAGATTCGCTATACGATGCGCTTGAATTTGCGCTCGATTTCCTGCCGGCTCAATACAATCATGGTGGGGCGGCCGTGCGGGCAATGGTATGGATTTTCCAGTGACAGCAGCTCATCGATCAGGGCGGCCGCTTCCTTCGGCGACTGCCGCATGTTCCCCTTTACGGCGGCCTTGCAGGACATGGATGCAATCTTATACAGGATGGCGGCAGGTGTTCCGCTCATCCTCGAATCCAGAATTTCATCCAGGATATCCCTTAAGAGTGCATCCGGTTCATTGGCGTAGAGCTCGAGAGGAACCGCACGGAGCGCATAGGCATTCTCACCGAGCGATTCGATCTCATATCCCATCCGGAGAAAATACTCGCGGTACTGCGTCAGGGCTGCCTCCTCGCGCCCGGTCAGGTTCAGGACAAGGGGAGGCGCCAGAAGCTGCGAAGCGGCCGGCTCCTGCTGCTCCTTTGCCAGCCGCCGCATCAGCCGCTCGAAATGTACCTTTTCATGCGCCGCATGCTGATCGATCATCAGCATTTTATCCTGGAAGGACAGGATCCAATACGTATCAAAGAGCTGTCCGACCAATCGATATTCCGGAACATTTCCCTTTTGGAAGATCGGCCGGCTCCGATTGCCGTAAAGATCTTCGGCATAATCCTCCCGAACGCTTTCCCGGAACATGGCCTCGAGGTCGCCGGAAAGGGCAGCCTCTTCCCTCGCCTTTTCCTGCTCTGCGGCCTTCTTTTCATCGGGAAGAACAGCCTCCGGGAAAAGACTCTGCTGTTCGTAGCGACCCTCGGCCCCGACCGGCCCGGTTTTGTCGAGGAATACGAAGTCCTCCTCTGCATATTCGATTGCCGGCTCCCGTACCGCTGCCGGCTCCGGTACCGCTGTTGCAGGCTCCTGTACCGCGGCTGCAGGCTTCGGTACCGCTGCAGGAGCATCCGCCCGTTCAAAGGGTTCGATATGTGCCTGCGCCTTCAGGGCATCGGCACGGGATTGCTCCTCTTCCTTTCGCTGTGCCTGCTCCTGGGCCTGCGTGTTCAGCGTCGCACGCGGAATCAATTCGATGCGCCGGAGCGTCTCGTGTACGGATTCGTTGACAAAATCATAAATCCGCTTTGGATCCGCAAAGCGGATCTCCATCTTCGACGGGTGGACATTGACGTCGGTATCCTCCGCGGCCACGGTGAGATAGACAACGGCAAACGGAAACCGATGCTGCATGAGATCCGTGCGGTATCCCTCCTCCAACGCCTTCGAGAGGACATCGCTCTTGAGAATTCGGCCGTTTACGAAGAAAATCTCGTAGCTGCGACTGGATCTTGCAAATTCCGGACGACCCAGAAAGCCGTGAATCGCAAGAGAACCGTCTTCGGAGGTCTGTGCAATGGGGATCATGGAACCGGATTGCTCCCGACCGAAAATGCGGTAAATGAGCTCCTTGATGTTGCCGTTTCCGGTCGTATGAAGCTTCTCCTGTCCATTGACCCGGTAATGGAAGGAAATCTCCGGATGGGAAAGCGCCAGATGCTCCACCAGATCGGTTACCGCGCCGGCCTCTGTCTGGGGCGACTTCAGAAATTTGCGCCGCACGGGAACATTGCAGAAAAGGTCGCGCACGATGACGCTGGTGCCGTCCGGTGCGCCTACCTCGGTAATCTCCAGCGCGGTTTCCTCCGAATCAATGGTTTTCGCCGCATGCAGCACGTCATTGACCGCACGGATTCCGACCAGCTGCTCTCTTGTCTTGGTGATCATTTCCACTCTGGAAACGGCGGCAATGGAGGACAGCGCCTCACCGCGAAAGCCAAGACTTGAGAGGTGTCCGAGGTCATCTGCCGCAGAGATCTTACTGGTGGCGTGGCGACGGAAGGCCTTGGTGATCTCGGACGGATCGATTCCGCAGCCATTGTCGGTGACGCGGATCAGATCCCTGCCGCCGTTCCGGATTTCCACCGTGACGGCAGTGGCACCGGCATCGATGGCATTCTCCGAAAGCTCCTTCACGACGTTGACGGGGCGCTCCACGACTTCACCGGCGGCAATGCGGTTGATGGTGTCGGAGCTTAAAATATGAATGGGGGCCATGGGAATCCTTTCTGTGTTGACGTTCGTTCGCCTATTCGGACGGCGATGTGCCGGCACCCGGCGTCTCCGAAACGCTCCAGCGGTTTTTGAGCTCGGACTGCAGCCGGTACAGTGTGTTCAGCGCTTCCATGGGCGTCATATTGGTGACATTCAGATTCTCCAGCTCCTTGAGCACATCGTTCTCCTGCACGGCATCAAAGAGGGTCATCTGGTTCAGATCGACCTCATCGTAGTGGGGCACCTTTGCGGATTTGCCGGATTCGCCGGCCTTTACCTCAATGGATTGTATTTTTTCCGTGATGTCATTGTCGGAGAGCTGTCTTGCGATCTCCTTGGCCCGTTCGATTACCATGTCCGGTATGCCGGCCAGCCGCGCCACCTGTATGCCGTAGGAGCGGTCCGCGCCGCCCTTGATGATCTTGCGGAGAAAGACGATATCATCTCCCTTTTCGCGCACGGCGACACAGTAATTGTTCACATTGGAGATTTTGCCCTCCAGCTCCGTCAGCTCATGGTAATGTGTGGCGAACAGCGTTTTGGCCCCCAGAATCTTGCGGTTGGCGATGTATTCCACGACGGCCCAGGCAATGGAAAGCCCGTCAAACGTAGACGTGCCGCGCCCGATTTCATCGAGAATGAGGAGCGACTGCGGCGTGGCATTCCGCAGGATATTGGCGACCTCATTCATTTCCACCATGAAGGTGGACTGTCCGCTCCCCAGATCATCGGAGGCTCCTACCCTCGTGAAAATGCGGTCCACAACACACAGATCCGCCGATGCGGCGGGGACAAAGCAGCCGATCTGGCTCATGAGGGTGATCAGCGCGACCTGCCGCATGTAGGTGGATTTTCCGGCCATATTGGGGCCGGTAATGACGGCGATGCTGTCCTTTTTGCCGTCCAGCCTTGTGTCGTTGGAGACGAAGTCTCCCGGCATCATGCGCTCCACCACAGGGTGACGTCCCTCTTTGATCTGGATGACGCCCTTTTCATTGATGTGCGGCCGGACATAGCCGTTCCGCTCGGAGACAAAGGAGAGGGAGGCATATACGTCCAGATAGGCGATGGCCTTTGCCGCTTTCTGAATCTGCGCGATGCGCTGCTTGATCTCCTCCCGCAGCCGGTCGAACTCCTCGTATTCCAGATCGTTCAGCTTATCTTCCGCACCGAGAATCCGGGCCTCCAGCTCCTTGAGGGCCGGGGTCGTATAGCGCTCGCTGCCGACCAGTGTCTGCTTGCGCTCAAAATAATCCGGCACCAGATCCCGGAAGGAGTTGGTCACCTCAAAGAAATAGCCGAAGACATTGTTGTATTTGATCTTGAGGTTCTTGATGCCGGTCTGATTGCGGACCTCCTCTTCCATCTCCATGAGGAGCCGGCGTCCGTTGGTCTTGGCGCTGCGGAAGGAATCGATGTCGGCATTGTAGCCGTCGCGGATGATGCCGCCCTCCTTCATGGCAAGGGGAGGCTCATCGACCAGGGCCGCGGTGAGCTTCTCCACCAGATCGTCAAAATTCCCGAGGTCTTCACGGATGCGGGAGAGCTCCCCGGTGTCAAAGCTTTCCAGAATCTGATGCATCGGATGAATCATGCGCAGCGATTCCCGAAAGGCCAGAAGATCCCGCGGATTCGCACTCCCGTAGCTGACCTTGGTGAGGAGGCGCTCCATGTCGTAGACCGGTCCGAGGTATTCCCGCAGCTCATCCCGATCCACGCTGTTGGCGGACAGGGCTTCCAGCGCATCAAAACGCGCCTCGATCGCGTCCCTGTCGATGAGGGGCTGCTCCAGAAACTGATGCAGGAGCCTGGCTCCCATGGCCGTCTTGGTCTTGTCGAGAACCCAGAGAAGGGAGCCGTGTACCTTTTTCTCCCGGAGGGTTTCCGTCAGCTCCAGATTCCGTCTGGTGGCGGTATCGAGCAGCATGTATTTGCCGGCCAGATAGGCATCGATGCGCGTGATATTGGACAGATCGTTCATCTGCGTGTCATACAGATACCGCAGAAGCGCTCCGCAGGCGAGGGTAGCGGCACGAAGATCATCTATGCCGAGGGCCAGAAGGCTGGAGACACGGAAATGGCGCAGGAGAATTTCCCGGCAGCCTTCCTCATTGTAATAATGCGCATTCAGCGTATTCACAGCAACGGAAAGCCGCTCATGAAGCTCCTCCGGACGGACTTCACTCATCAGAAAGGCCTCGTTGCAGATGATCTCGGAGGGCATATACTTATAAATTTCATCCAGAATCTTTTGGGAGCCGCTGACCTGTGTCGCATGGAAATCGCCGGTGGAGACATCGGCGACCGCGATGCCTGCCAGAAGGGTGGTGGCATCATAGAAAACGGCCAGAAGGTAATTGTTCCGGTGCTCGTCCAGCGTCTCCGGGCTGATCTTGGTACCCGGCGTTACAATTCTCGTGACCTCACGCCTGACAAGACCCTTGGCAAGCTGCGGATCCTCCACCTGTTCGCAGACGGCAATGCGGTATCCCTTCTCCACCAGCTTTGCGATGTAAATGTCCACGGCGTGAAAGGGAATGCCGCACATGGGCGCACGCTCCTTCAGCCCGCAGGCTTTTCCGGTCAGCGTCAGCTCCAGCTCCCTGGATGCCGTCTCGGCGTCATCAAAGAACATTTCGTAGAAATCGCCGAGCCGATAAAACAGGAGGCAATCCGGATAGGCCTGCCTGGTCCGGAGGTACTCCTGCATCATGGGGGATACCTCTTCAATTCTGGGATAGGACATGTTCTACCTCTGTCGGGGCACCGCGGCGGACGAACGAAGGACTACCAGCCCTTTTCGTTTTCGCCCAGCACCGTTCCGAAATAATAAAAGTTTCTGCAGTCATCCAGTGTGACATCATAGAAATGTCCGATCATGGAGGCATCCCCCTTTACATGGACGACAAGATTGTTGGATAGCCGGCAGGTCACATAGGACGGATCCTGGCTGTTCATCTCCTCTGCCAATGCCGTCATGGTGCGTCCCCGGAGGGCTGCAGCCCGCTTCCGGGCATTGTCCTGAACGGCGGCCAGAATCCGGTCAAAGCCCTCCTGCACCTCTTCCTTCGGGACCTGGGGCATGGAGGCGGCAGGGGTTCCCTTTCTCGGGGAATAGATGAAGGTATAGGCATTGTCAAAGCCAACCCTTTGTACGATGTCCACGGTGGCATCGACATCTTCCCTGGTTTCGCCGGGAAATCCGGCGATGATGTCGGTCGTAATGGCGGCATCCGGGAGCATTTCACGGATCAGGCCGGCTTTTTCCAGAAACTGCTCCCTGGTATAGCGGCGGTTCATCCGGCGCAGAATTTCATTGGAGCCGGACTGCAGCGGGAAATGGATGTGTCTTGCAATATTGGGATGGGTCCTTATGACCTCCAGAACATCCTGCCCCATGTCCTTGGGGTGCGGCGTCATGAAGCGGACGCGCTTCACGCCGGGCACCTCGGCCACAGCAGACAGAAGCTCGGCAAACGTGCAGGGCGCCTCCAGATCCTTTCCGTAGGAGTTGACATTCTGCCCGAGGAGCATTACCTCCACAACGCCGTCCGCGACGAGGCGCTCGCATTCCCGCAGAATATCAACGGGCTCCCGGCTTCTCTCGTGTCCCCGCACGTAAGGAACGATGCAATAGGTGCAATAATTGTCACAGCCGAACATGATGTTGATGCCGGATTTGTAGGGATATTTGCGCTCTACCGGCAGATCCTCGACGATTTCATCCGTGGAATCCCAGAGAGCCGTCAGCTTATGTCCCTTGCCGCTGGGGTCATAGGCACCGTCCTTGGTCTCGTAAACCGCGCACAGGTATTGCGGAAAGCAGAACAGGTTGTGCGTGCCGAAAATCAAATCGACATAGGGATAGCGCTTTTTCAGCTGTGCGACGGCGCTGTCCTCCTGTGTCATACAGCCGCAGACCGCAATTTTCATGCGCGGATTGGTTTTTTTGAAATGCGCCGCCCGTCCGAGCCGTCCGAAAAAATGCTGATCGGCATTGTCGCGTACCGTACAGGTGTTGTAAATGACGAAATCTGCGGATTCCTCCGGAATCTCCTCGTATCCTGCGGTACGCAGAATTCCGGAGAGCTTTTCGGCATCCCGCGCATTCATCTGGCAGCCGAAATTGTGGACATGGAAGGTCGGCGTCCGGCCGAGACGCTCTGCGAGCTGCGCGGTGTACAGAACGGATTTCTGCAGATATTCCTGCTGCCGTTCCAATTCTCTGGCCGATGCCTCCCGCCTTTCCTCCGGGGAACGTTTTACCGGCAGGGGGACCCGGGGCCTCTCCCCTGCTGCCTTGTTCGGCATGCTATCGTGCGGATTCATCTGCGTCGAGTTCGTATCCTGCATATTGGTTCAATATCCTTATGATGGTTTCGGCCCCAAGGGCCATTTCCTCTGCAACAACGTATTCCCGGCGGCTGTGGAAATGATAGGCACCGGTAAAGAGATTCGGGCACGGAATGCCCAGAAAGCTGATCCTGGCGCCGTCGGTGCCGCCGCGGACGGGAGCAATGCGGGGAACGATGCCCAGCTGCTCCATGGCCCTTCCGGCATTATCGATGAGGTGCATGTGCGGACGGATCTTCTCTGCCATGTTGTAGTAGCTGTCCGTAATCTCTGCCTGGATCACGGTACTGCCGTATCGCTCGTTGATGGTCCGGGCGGCCTCCGATACAATCTTCTTCCTTTTCTCAAAAAGGGCGCGGTCATGGTCACGGATGAGATATTCCATGGTGGCGATGTCCGCCGTGCCGTTCATCGCTTCCAGGTGATAAAAGCCCTCATAGCCCTCCGTGTTGGACGGCAGCTCCTTCGGAAGGAGGGAATCGTATTCCATCGCAACGAGAAGCGCATTCCGCATAACTCCCTTGGCACTGCCCGGATGGGCAGAGACGCCCTGCACCGTGATGAGGGCGGAGGCGGCATTGAAATTCTCATATTCCAGCTCGCCGACGGCTCCTCCGTCGACGGTATAGGCATAATCCACCGCAAAATGAGAAAGGTCCATGTTCCGTGTACCGTTTCCGACCTCTTCATCGGGGGTGAACATGATCCGTATGGTGCCGTGCGCGATGTCCTTATGCTGCAGGAAGAACGCGGCGGCCTCCATGATCTGTGTGATGCCGGCCTTGTCATCTCCGCCGAGAACCGTGGTGCCGTCCGTAACGATCAGTGTTTTGCCGGTCTTCTCCTTTAATTCCGGGAATTCCTCCGGCCCGATGGACAGCTGCAATGCCTCGTTTAAGGTAATGCGTCCGCCGTCATAATTCTCAATCACGCGCGGATGAACGGCGGGATGGCCGCTCGCATCTACGGCATTTGAGGTATCCATGTGTGCCACAAGGCCAAGAATCGGCGCGAGGTTTTCCCGCTTTTTCTTCGCGGCGTCCGGTCTTGCCCGGAGGAGTTCTTCGGGAGGCGCGGGGATGGTGGCGGGGATGGTGGCGTAGACATAGCACTTGTCTTCATCAAGCCAGACATCGGCAGCTCCCATCCGGATCAATTCCTGATAGAGGAGTCTTGCAAGATCAAACTGGCAATGCGTAGAGGGCGTATCGGCCACTCCCTCCTCGGACTGGGTATAAATGGAGGCATAGCGGACAAAGCGCTCCGCGGTCTGCTGCGCAGTAAAATGTATGTTCGGCATAATGATGTCTTCCCTTTCTGAGATGGTTGGCTTTTCTCAACGCTTCTTCCGGCTTTTCCGGCAGAAATCCGTTCCGAAGGTGTTGGGAATGCAGATTTCATATTGATAAGCTCTTCGGCTGGTAATCCCCACCCGCCTCGTGACACCGAGAACGGTCAGGACCTTGAGGACAGCGGAGTATTGAAGAGACTTTCGGCGGATGCCGACGGCCTCCTCCAGATCCTTTGCCGTAAAAGGGGATGCCAGCCCGCACGCGGGGAGAAAGATCGCATAATCCTCCGCCCGCTCCAGGATCAGATCCGAAACAACGGCGGAAGGAATCCGGTCGAACCGATGGGCACCGCGTTTCCCGCCGTTCCCCCAGCCGTCCTGCAGCTTGTATTCGTCCATGTCGATGAGGACCGGTTCAATGCGCAGGTTCGGATGCGTCAGAAAATCCGTAATGGCGGACAATTCCCGGAAAATCTCGTAATGACTGCCGATAAAATGAGAGACGTTCCGTTCGGCCGGCATCCCGGTTTCCGGGTGGATCCAGCAGACGGTTTTCCGGTGCGGAATCGGGTGCAGGATGGTTACCTGATAGTCCGGCAGAAAGGCCGAGAGCTTGCTCCGCATGGATCCGAAGCCGGCCGTCTGAATTTCCGTGATCGTGTGCTGCTCCTTATTGCAGATATCCGCGATGTAAGAGCCGACGGGCACCTCCTGGTGCAGCGGATCGGGATCCTTATAATTCTTCAAAATGGCATGCATGGATTTCTCCTTCTGCATGCCGATTCCGTTGCGCTCCCGTTCTGCATGGTTCAGAACGGAGCCGATGGCCTCATCCAGAGACAAGGCGGATTCACCAATGAGCATAACAGCCTTTCCGGGCACATGATTTTCGCACAGCGCAAGCTTTGGATGCCGGCACCCGGGCATCCGGGACGGCATCCATCCGGGCGGTGATTTCGGAGAGCACCGGCTATCCGTTGTCCTCACAGGAACCGTGCGGATAATCGCCCTCCTTCAGAATCTGCCGTGCTCTGGCAAAGGCAGCCTCCTCTCCTTCCTTTGCCAGCAGCTGCAGCAGCTCCTCCAGGAGCCGGGCCGTGTCCGGGTGCAGGAAACGTGCCGTGTTCCCTCTTTTGTAGTAAGCCAGAGCATCGGTCTGCCGGTAGGCCTCACCGTTGTAGGTTTTGGACGCGGCAATGCGGTCCATGAACATCTCAATGACATATCGAAGGGGCATGCGGCACGGAAGGATGCCGGAGCCGTTGATGCCGCCGTCCGACCGGGTGGAGTAATCCAGCCAGTATTCATAATGATGCTTGTTCCGTCCCTTGTGATGAAGCCACGAGGTGGAAAGCCCGGTGGCCTCTCTCTCGGCATTGTTGGGGGAACGGGTTCCCTGGTAATACCGTACACCGACCCAGAATTCCGACGGGCTGTATTTGGACAGATCGTGCAGGAGCCCCTGACGGATCAGTCCCACGCGAAGGCAGCCGAGGAATACCAGGTGCCGGTGATGCGTGATGGTGTGCCAGTGCGCCAATATCTTGTGCAGCGTAATGGGGGGACGGGCCGCCGGACTGCTCTCATCCGTGGTGCACTTGGGTTTGTTTTCTGCTGCGTCGTTCATAATTTCTCATCATTTGCCGCGACATCATTTGCCGCGGATGCCGACGGTGGCAGTCGGCAGCTGCTCCTTTTGGGCCAGCAGGATCTGAATCGAGCGGCCGCGCACATTTACAAAATGCTGATCCTCGATGCGCTCCGGGGTGTCCGAAAAGGGCGTTTCCCGGAAGGTATCCATCAGGAGCGTCCACCGATAGCTCGGCGGGAGCTTCGGAAGAGCCAGAGGCTGATTGTGCCAGTGCATGTTCAGCGCCAGATACAGGAAGGAATCCGAAGGATGCTCCGGCGCATAGAATTCCGGCAGCAGGATCCCGACCGTGTGGGAATAGCCGGACAGATCCGGCTTCCAGGCCTCTCTTCCATGGAAGGACACGTCCGGGTAGCCGATGGCGGCCGGGTCATTAAAGGTAAAGGGAACGGCCCTTCGAAAAACGGCATGCTCTCTTCGGAATTGAAGGAGCTTTTGGGTGAACGAAAGGAGCATCCTGCTCTCAGCCGTATCCTTCCAGTTCAGCCAGCCGGTCTCATTGTCCTGATTGTAGGGATTGTTGTTGCCTCCCTGTGAATTGCATCGCTCATCTCCGGCCAGGAGAAGCGGGGTCCCCTGCGCCAGCAGGTTCAGCGTCATAAAATTCCGAAGCTGCCGTCCGCGGAGCTGCCGGATGTCCTTCTTGTGGCTGGGTCCTTCGATGCCGCAATTCCAGCTCCAGTTGCTGTCGGTGCCGTCGCGGTTGTCCTCGCCGTTGGCCTGGTTGTGCTTCCAGTTATAGGACACCAGATCCATCAGGGTGAAGCCCTCGTAATTGGTGACATAATGCACGCGCCCGTGTCCGGAGGGCACCGTCACAAACGCCTTGACGAATTCCCGGAGCACCTGATTATCGCTCTTTACGAATCGGCGCGCAAGGGTCTGGAAATCATCCGTATACTCGCACAGATGCCGGACCGACGGCTTCCCGGTGCTGGGATTCTCGCGATCCTTTTTCTGCAGCTCCTCATAGGGAAACGTGTAGTAAAGAATTGCGGTATCGCTGAGCATCGGGTCGGAGGCAATGGTCTGCAGAGCAGCCGCACTGCCCTTTAAATGAAAGCCGTCGATGCCGTAGTGTGTCACATAGAACCGGGCGGTTTCCAGCTGCGTCTGGATGGTCACGGTATCCGGGAAATACAGCTGCAGAAAGACCTCGATTCCGGCAGCATGCAGGGCATCCACCATGTCCCTGAATTCGATCTGCGGCGCAGAGGTGTGCGCATAGGATGCCTTCGGGGCAAAATAGCAGCCCTCGCCGAAATTCCAGTAGGACGCACGCTTCGGGTCGCGCAGCTCATAAATCGGCAGCAGCTCCACACCATTGACACCGAGCTGCTGCAGATAAGGAATTCTCTCGGTAACGCCCTGAAAGGTTCCCTTGGCCCGGACGCGGGAGGTCTTGGACGCGGTGAAGCCCCGGACATGCATGCAATACAGAACTCGCTCCGACCAGTCCCGGTGGCGGAGGCTGCCGTAGGCCGGCAGCGAATCCTCGGCATAGGGAAAAGGTCTGGAGAGAACAAGACTCTCGCTGCCCTTCCGGACATGCATCAGCTCTCTGGCATAGGGATCACAGAAGGTACGGTCATCACGGTAATAGAGATATCCCCATTCCGACGGATCAAGATCCGAAAGCTTCACCGAATACAGACTTCCGTATCGATAGTCATCGGTAAAAGGAATGCGTACGGTCTCGAGATCGGGCAGATGATACAGAAGAAGACCGCAGTCGCTGCAGTCATGGAAGACGGCACTGAAGACAATGCCCCCCTGCACGATCATGGTGCCTGGACGTACCGTGTAGGCCGGTGATGCCGCGAATGTGTATGACATGTGTCTTCTCCTTATCGGTGCTGCCGTTTGTTCATACGGAGTTTATTTTACCACAGTTTTATGGCTATTCCCACGGCTTTACGCCGAGGGGCTCCAGGAAGCGGGACGGACGTCGGGGATTCTGGCGGGTTCCTTTGACATACAGGAGATACAATGCATCTCTGGCGCGGGTTACGGCAACATAAAAGAGCCGGCGCTCCTCTTCGATGGCATCCGTGTCCCGGGCACTGCGCACCGGGAAAATGCCTTCGTTCAGATCCGGCAGAAAGACCGTGCCGAATTCGAGTCCCTTGCTGCTGTGCATGGTGAGAAGCAGAACGCCCTTTTCCTGTTCGGCAGCCTCCGAAGGGGAAGGCGGGCCCGGCGCCTTCGGCAGGAGTGCGCCGGGCGGAAGGCTTTGCAGCGTCCGCACAAAGGAAACCGGTGTGGAGGATGCCTGCGCAAGGCGCAGAATCTCTGCACCGATCGGCGCGCTGCAGGGAAGCTTTCCGAGGAGGAAACGGCAGGAATGTGCCGGCTGCAGGCGCTGCAATGTCATCAGGTCACGGCAGAGGACGGCCAGTGCTTCCGCCTCCTTCGAATTCTCGGGATAGACCCGGCACAGTTCATTTCTTGTATAAACGGGATGCGTGAATTTGCTCCGCAAAAGGAAGCGTTCCGGAACATTCAGAATCCGGAACAGGTCCCTTCGGAGCAGACGGTCCTGCAGGAGGCCGCAGGATAGCCGGTAGTAGGCGAGAAGGGCTTGCTGCAGATCTTCCGCTTCCTGGAGAGGCTTCCGGTATTCGGAAGAAAAGGATGCGGCATTTCGCCGGGGATCTTCCTGCGAATTCCGATCGGAGGCTGCCGCACGGAGGAGGCGATACGGAACCTGACCTTCGGTAAGCGCACGGATGGCCCGCTGCATTTGATGGTGCCCCCGGAAAATCACCGCAGCGTCCGCCCGCTGCGCGGGGGTCATCTCCCGAAGGTGCAGGCAAAGTGCAGCATATTCCTCCGCCTCGGAGGCATGGGGGCACAGCCGGATACAGGCTGCCGTCTTATCGTCCCGTGCGGCGATGGGCTTTTTGGCGATTCGCAGCTTATTCTCACGGATGATCTTCTGGCTGCAGTCTGCGATGGGCTTGAGGCTTCGGTAATTGACAGAGAGGCGAACCATGTGGGTGCCGGGATAATATTCCGGGAAGTGAATCATGATGCGGGGATCCGAGCCTCGAAATCCGTAAATGCTCTGATCATCATCTCCTACCACGAACAGGTTCCCGGCGGTACCGCAAAGGAGCCGGATGCCTTCGAACTGTTCCCGGTTGATGTCCTGGAATTCATCGACCAGCAGAAAGGGAAAGCGCTTCTGCCACAGCTCCCGTACCTTGGGCTGCTCCCGCAGCAGCAGGACGCATTCGGAAATGATGTCGTCAAAATCCAGAAGGGAATTCTCACGAAGATATTGCTGGTAATCCGCAAGAAGCAGCGGGAAGGACGGATCCACGGGAGAAAGCGAAGGGGAAGGCGAAGCGCCTGCACCGGATTTGAACAGAGATATTCTGGAGGAGAGATCGGTAATGTCTTCCGAGCGGACGGAGGCAGCGTCCGGATGATACCGCAGAAGGAGGGTTCGCAGCAGCCTTCTGGAGCGGTCGGTGTCAATGAGCTGAACGGATCGGGGCCGTGAGCTTTGCAGGAGATGGAGAAATACCGAGTGAAAGGTTCCGAATGTGACCTCTGCCCCGACTGCGGGCCGGTACTCTCCGATGCGCTTTCGAAACCGGTCCTGCATCTGCCTTGCGGCAGCCGTGGAAAAGGTCAGCACCAGAATCTGCGACGGCGGAACCCGGCGGACAAGGAGCAGAAAGAGAATCCGTTCCACGAGCACAAAGGTTTTGCCGCTTCCGGGCCCTGCAATGACCTCGCAGGGCCCGCGAAAGTGGCGGATCGCCTCCTGCTGGGAGGGATTCCCCTGTATGCGGTAGGCGAATTCGTTCATGAGAGCTTGTCGATGGCGATGCGGATGCGGGAAAGCGACTCTTCTCTTCCGAGAATCTCCATGATCTGCGTCGCGCCGGCCGGTGTCACGGCCTTTCCCGAAACAGCGATGCGCAATGCCCAGATGACGGTCTTGTTCTTGAATTCCTTTTCCGTCGCATAGGCAGAGAGCAGCTCGAACAGAGAATCGTTGGTGAATTCTGCGGCATTTTCCAGCACCGGGAGCATCTCCTGCAGAATCTGCAGAGAGTTTTCCAGGGTTGCCTTCTGCTTTTTGTTCTCGAAAAGAGCAGCCTCATATTCCGGCAGTTCCTGGAAAAAGTCCACCATTTCCGCGATATCCGGAAAGACCTCGATGCGGGTGCGCACCAGCTCGGCGATGACATGCAGATCCATGCCCTCCCGTGTGATGGCCTTTTTGAGATACGGCCCGGCCAGAGCATAGAACCGGTCCGGCTCCATCGCCTTCAGGTACTCTCCGTTCATCCAACGAAGCTTGGTATAATCGAACACGGCGGGTGATTTGCCGATGCGGTGGTAATCAAATTCCTTTACCAGCTCCGGCAGCGAGAAGATCTCCTGATCCGAATCCGGTGACCAGCCCAGAAGCGCAATGAAATTCACCACAGCCTCCGGGAGAAAGCCCTGCTCGATCAGATCCTCGTAGGAGGAATACCCGCTCCGCTTGGAAAGCTTCTTGTGGTCGGCGTCGGTGATCAGCGGACAATGAATGTAGGCCGGGACCTCCCATCCGAAGGCGGCGTAGAGCCGGTTGTATTTCGGGCTGGAGGAAATGTATTCGTTTCCGCGCACAACATGGGTGATGCCCATGAGATGATCGTCTACGACATTTGCAAAATTGTAGGTGGGAAAGCCGTCGGATTTCATAAGGATCATGTCATCCAGCTCGCTGTTGTCAACGGTAATATCGCCGTAGAGCTCATCATGAAAGGTGGTCGTGCCCTCCGCGGGATTGTTCTGGCGAATGACAAAGGGCAGGCCTGCGGCGAGGTTGGCCTCCACCTCTTCCTTGGACAGGTGCAGGCAATGCTTGTCATATACGCTGATCTCCTTGCCGTCCACCACCTGGCGCAGAGAGGCAAGCCGCTCCGGCGTACAGAAGCAATAATAGGCCTCACCCTTGTCGATCAGCTCTCGGGCATAATCCATGTACAGTCCGCTCTTTACGCGTTCGGACTGCACGTAGGGGCCGACCGGTCCGCCCAGCTCCGGAGATTCATCCGGAAGAAGTCCGGTCTGCTGCATGGTGCGGTTGATGATGTCCACGGCACCCTCAACGTAACGCTCCTGGTCGGTGTCCTCAATGCGAAGGATGAAATCGCCGTTTTCATGCTTGGAGATCAGATACGCGTACAAAGCGGTGCGCAGGTTTCCTACGTGCATGCGGCCGGTGGGACTGGGAGCATAACGGGTTCTTATTTTCACTGCCATAATCGTCGGAATTCCTTTCAGAAGTAGTGTCCTGCGGCGGGAAGCCGCAAATGCAGCGGTACTTTCACGGAAATACCGCAAGTGCTCTTCAGTATATGCCCTGCAAAATACAAAAGCAATCGCTGTTCCGGTGTCTGCGCGGGGAGCGTTACTGGCGGCCCGTGCTGCCGAAGCCGCCGCGACCTCTGCCGCCCAGCGACGACACCTCTTCGAAGGTAATGCGGGGCTGGTGCTCCTGAATGCGGAACTGACAGATGCGGTCGTTGAGATGCACCACCGTGTCTCTCGTGGCGTAGACCGGCATCTTGAGGACATCGTCATCGCCGCAATAGGATTCGTCGACCACGCCGATCCCGTTGGACTGCAGCAGGCCGTAGTTCTTGAAGGTAGAGGAACGGGGGGCGGTGATCATCTCATAGCCCTCCGGAAGCTTTACGCTGATGCCAAGGTCGATCAGGGCAAAATCGCCCGCCTTGAGGTGATATTCCGCGGCGGCGCGCAGATCAATCCAGTCGCTCTTGCCGTCCACATACGTCAGATGTTCAATTTCCTTGCTGTGATATAAAATCCGGATGGTTTTTTCCTGCATGATTTCCTCCGATGCCGGTACATCGATTTTGCAAACGATGTACTAGGCCGTAGTTTCTACATTTGGTTTTGTCACATGGTACATTTGGTCCGCCGCTGCCGTGGCCAGCCGGTCGCAGCGTTCGTTCATTTCCTCTCCGGCGTGTCCTTTCACCCAGTGCCAGGTAATCTGATGGCGGCCTGCGGCCTGCAGCATGCGCTTCCACAGATCCTGATTTTTGACCCTAGCTTTTGCAGCCGTCTTCCAGCCGTTTCTCTGCCAGGAATCGAGCCATCCTTTTTGGAAGGCATTGATGAGATAGCTGGAATCGGAATACAAATCCACTTCACAGGGGCGGTTGAGGGCTTCCAGCGCGGTGATGGCACCCAGGAGCTCCATTCGATTGTTCGTTGTGGGATTGAAGCCCTCCGACAGCTCCTTCTCGTGCAGCACTCCCTTCGCGTCCGTGTACTGGATGACAGCGCCGTATCCGCCCGGTCCGTCCGGATTTCCGCGCGCGGAGCCGTCGCTGTAAATGACTACATGCATAAATTCTCCTTCTATCTTTTTTCTTTTTCTTTGTGTACGGTCCTTGCGTTCGGTCTTTGTGTCCGGAAGCTGTGCGGGCCGGACCGGGGCGTCAGCGCCAGCACCCGGTCGCATCAAAGCGTTCCGTTCTTCCTGCGGCGGCCTGCGTTACGGCAGGGTCAAAGCCGACGACAGAGAGCAGACGGATGGCATTGCGGGTGACGGCAGGACCTTTTTTTAAAAGATAGGAGAAGGAGACGTCCTCCCCCTCCAGCTCTTCCTCGAAATGGTAATTGTCAAATTCCCCTGCAAGGAGGGAGGTCAGCTCCACATCATGCGTTGCGGCAAGGCAGAGAACCCCGGAGCCTGCCAGGGTCTGCAGAATTTCCGAGGAGGCAGCAATTCGTTCCACAGTATTGGTCCCCCGGAGGACCTCGTCCACGAAGCACAGAACCGGGGCCCTGCCGGCAGCCGCGCGGTCAAAGATGCGCTTGAGAGACCGTATTTCCACCATAAAATAACTTTCACCGTGCAGAAGGTTGTCCCGAAGTGCCATGGAAGAACAGATGTCAAATCTTCTGCCCCGATATTCTGCGGCAGGACAAAAGCCGGCCGTCTGTGCGAGCAAAGCGCAGAGAGCGACGGCCTTGAGGAACGTGGATTTCCCGGAGGCATTGGACCCTGTCAGAAGAATGCTGCGATCCGTTTCGACATCGTTTGCAACCGGAGAAGACAGCAGGGGGTGATACAGCGCCCTTGCCGTCAACGAAACGGGCGGCTGCTTGCCTGCAGGGGATGCTCCGGCATCGAGGAGCTGCGGCTCACAGGTGTAGGGCAGACTTTTCTCATAGGAGGCCAGTGCAACCGCCGCATCCATCCGGCCAAGGAGGAGCAGCAGCCGGTCGAGGTCGCCGCTGTGAGCTCTGGTGCGCCGGAGCATGGAATTGAAGCAGATCAGGTCCAGATGAAAGAGAATGCGCAGGTAATCCATGAGAAAATCCAGGGGATTCCCGCCGGACACGGTTGTTCCGGACAGAAGGACCCAGCTTCCCTTTCGCATATCCGCGCAGGCGGCAAGGAGGGCGCACATCTCCTGCCGCTCCTCCCGAAAGGCCGGACCGTCCCCTTCCGAAAGCTGTTTTCCGCAGCGCAGCACGCGCAAAAGGTAGCCAAGAGCCGAAACGTAGGGTTCAATCTGACCCTTTCTGCGGTAATACGTCACGGTGTTAAGGACAAAGGAGCCGATGAGGCAGAGGATGCCGATGCGGACACTTGACCGCATCAGGAGAACCGAGAGGATCGGCAGAAGCCACGCCGGCAGATGGCGGAGATTGGATTCCGCCGGTGCCTGCTCCAGAAGCGTCAGATAATCGTAGATGGAACGGGAGCCGGGGTGCCCGAGCCGGCGCAGGGACAGCTGCAGGGCGACCCGCTCGTCGGAATGCCGCTCGTCCTCCCAATATCGGACGGCCGCACGAGGAACCGTGGTTTCTCCGGAAGCGGAGCGCAGCAGCGCGTAGAGATACTCCTCTCCTGCCGCGCTCATCGTGGAATCCATGCGATGGAACAGAACGTCCATTTCAAGGTCATTCCACGTGATATCGTCGATTTCCAGTGCGGGCCTGTGACGCAAAAAGAGCGAAGGGACATTGGCATAGCGCTCTGCCGACATCTGCTTTTGCGCCGGCCTGCCAAAGGCGTTTTTGAGGCGGAGGATATCCCTCTGCCGCTGGCGTCTTCGCTGGACGGTGCCAAGGCAGGCAAAGACAAAGAGAAATATGATAATGCCGATCAGGAGCTGCATGTCGGACGACCTTTCCTTTCCTTCCTGCCGGAGCCTGTGAATGCGCGGCAGGGGCCCTATACCTTCTCCACGACATGCTCCCTGTCCTTGTAGATGTGGTTTGCGGGAATGCAGCCGCGAACCATCGACAGCGGATAGACATTGGAGCGGCGGCCGACAACAGAGCCGGGATTCAGCACGCTGTTGCAGCCGATCTCACACCAGTCCCCCAGCACGGCACCCATCTTGCGAAGGCCGGTTGCGGCGCTTTCGCTGCCGTCATGGACGACGACATCGGTGCGGTCGGACTTGATGTTCGAGGTGATGGCGCCGGCTCCCATGTGCGCATGGAAGCCAAGAATGGAATCGCCCACGTAATTGTAATGGGGAACCTCACATTTATTGAAGAGGATGACGTTTTTGAGCTCGCAGGAATTGCCGACAACGCAGCCCTTTCCCACCAGCGCATTCGCGCGGATAAAGGCGCATTGGCGGATCTGGGCATCCTCATCGATGATGCAGGGGCCGGCCAGATATGCCGAATCGAATACCTCTGCGCTTTTGGCAACCCATACATTCTTTTCACGCTCTTCGAAGCGGTCCTTTGGAAGCGACGGGCCGATCTCGAGCAGAATGTCCTTGATGTGCGGCAGAACCTCCCAGGGATAGGTGTAATTCTTCAGATATTCGGCTGCAATGGTCTCATTTAAGTCCAGTAATCGGGCAATGGTATAATCCTGAATCATAATGTTCACGTCCTTTTTGTTGTTGTTCGTCCCGCGGTACCTTTGCGGGACTTGCCTTTGCCGGCATATTTGGCCTTGAAGTGCATGGGCTTCGGATAAAAGGCGGCGGTCTGCCGGTACAGCGCCTGCAGAGCCGCACGGTGATCGGACAGCTTCACGGCATCGGTGCGGCGGCGGACATAGTCATCGAGCTTCTTCCGGTACTCCTCCTCTGTAGTACTGCCCTCCGCAACCTGTGTCAATCCCTTTTCCCAGCTGGCCGTGAGGCGCGGATCCAGGAGGGGCTTGAGGGAAAGATCCACCGTGTCATAGATCATTTCGCCGAGCTGCGTCGGTGTGTACACCTGCGTCTTCGCATTGAGGGCAAGGTACTGGTTGTCGACGAGCTTCTCGAGAATGCCGGCCCTGGTTGCACTGGTGCCGATGCCGGATCCCTTGATCTGTTCCCGCAGGGCTTCATCCTCAATGAACTGACCGGCATTCTCCATGGTAAGAATCATGCTGCCGCCGGTATAGCGCTTGGGCGGTGAGGTCTCTCCCTCCTTCTGCACATAGGAAAGCGCATGAAGGGAAGCCCCCTTCCGAAGCTTTTGGAAAATTGCCTCCAGTCCGTCATTTTTCTTTTCCTCCGCTTCCGGAAGGCTCCGGGCGGAGCAGATCTGGTATCCCTGTTCCTTGCAGATGCGCAGGGAGGCGGTCAGCGTTTCACGGCCGACGCCGACCTGCAGGGTCATTTTATCAAAGACAGCTGCAGGATAAAAGACGGACAGAAAGCGCCTTACGATAAGATCATAGACCTTCTGCAGGGTCGGCGGAAGGCTGCCAAGGGCCGACAACCCCTCCCCTGTCGGGATGATGGCATAGTGATCGGTGATGGCCTTGTCATTGGTATAACGCGTGCTGGCGATGTTTTTCCAGCTGCCGGACACGGCAATGGCGCGCACGAGCTCGCGGTAGGCCGGAAGATTTCCGACCCCCTTGAGATTGCGGTCGATTTCCCTGGCAACCGCAGTAGAGAGTACGCGTGCGTCCGTTCGGGGGTAGGTGGTCAGCTTTCTCTCGTACAGCGTCTGGGCGGCATCGAGCGTCTGATCCGGGCTGAGCTTCAGAATCCGCGAGCAATCATTCTGCAGCTCGGCGAGGTTGTAGAGAAGCGGCGCATTTTTCTTCTCCTGCCGATGACTGAGCTGCTTCACAATCGGAACCGGATTGCCCTGAACGGAAGGCTCCAGTTCCCGGATCAGAGCCGCCGCATCCTCGGACCTTCGAAAGCCGTTCTCTTTGTACAGCAAGGGGGAATCCTCGTAACGGCTTCCCTTGGCCGCAGACCATTCCGCCTCAAAGGAGGCACCGTCCTCTCCTGCAAAGGTTCCGATGACACGGTAAAAGGGGGTTTTGGTAAATGCACGGATCTCGCGCTCCCGCCGGACCACAATGCCAAGAACACAGGTCATGACGCGGCCGACAGCGATGACACAATGTCCCATTCCCAGATAATCCCGGATACCGCCGGCGTATTTGAGCGAGAGAGCCCGGGAAAAATTGATGCCCATCAGATAATCTTCCTTGGCGCGAAGGTAGGCGGCGGCTCCCATGTTGTCATATTCGCGGTCATCCTTCGCTTCCCGGATGCCCCGCAGGATCTCGGATTCCGTGAAGGAATCGATCCATACCCGGAGCTGACGTTTCCCGGAGACGCCGGCCTGCGCTGCCACCAGACGGTAGATGTATTCGCCCTCCCGCCCGGAGTCGGTACAGATATAGATGGTATCCACGTTCTCGGAGGTCAGAATTCTCTGCACGGTTTTGAACTGCTTCCGGACACCGGCATCGTCAATGACCTGATATTTGTATTGCTCCGGAATGAACGGAATGGTGTCCAGCGACCATTTCCGGAGAGCGGCATCGTAGGCCTCCGGGTAGCACATGGTAACAAGATGGCCGAAGCACCAGGTTACAATGCTGGCATCGGATTCCTCAAAGCCGTCGCCGTTTCTGAAATTCTCATGCAGCGCCTTGGCAAAGTCCCTTGCAACGCTCGGCTTTTCCGCAATGAATACTCGCTTTCCCAAAGAATCCTCCTGTTGCAGTGCTGCTGCGGATAAAAAGCCTGCAGATCGAACTTCTCCGACCTGCAGGCAAAAACGGTTCAAACATGTGCCGAAGGTGCACCGGCAGATGTCTGTACAGCAACAAAAGGAGTTATTTGCGCTCGATGTAGTGGAGAGCGCACAGAAGCTCCGCACATTCGACGGCTCCGCCGGCAGCGCCGCGGAGGGTATTGTGGGAAAGACCGACAAACTTCCAGTCGAACAGCGTATCCTTCCGCAGACGTCCGATGGAGACGCCCATGCCGCCTTCGTAGTATACGTCCTTGGTCACCTGCGGACGGTCATCCTCCTCGAGATACTGGATGAAGTGCGCCGGTGCGCTGGGGAGTCCGAGCTGCTGCGGAACGCCGGAGAAGGAACGAAGCTTCTCGATCAGCTCCTCCTTGGTGGGATCTTTCTTGAATCGCACAAAAGCCGCTGCCGTATGCCCGTAGAGAACCGGCACGCGGATGCACTGGCAGGTGATCACCGGGGATTCCGCAGGAACAATGGCATCTCCCTCGATGTGTCCGAAAATGCGGAGGGGCTCCCTTTCGGATTTTTCCTCCTCGCCGCTGATATACGGAATGACATTGCCGACCATTTCCGGCCAGTCCTGGAAGGTCTTTCCGGCGCCGGAGATGGCCTGATAGGTTGTGGCGGCAACCTCATAGGGCTCAAATTCCTTCCATGCAGCGAGTGCGGGGGCATAGCTCTGAATGGAGCAATTGGGCTTTACGGCGATGAAGCCGCGTGTCGTGCCGAGCCGCTTTTTCTGTGCTGCAATGATGTCCGTGTGCTGCGGGTTGATCTCCGGAACGATCATCGGTACATCCGGGGTCCAGCGGTGTGCGCTGTTGTTGGATACCACAGGGGTCTCCGCCTTGGCATAGGCGTCCTCGATGGCACGGATTTCGTCCTTGGACATGTTCACGGCAGAAAGGACAAAGTCAACCCGATCGCACATCCCCTGAACATCATTGATGTCGCGGATCACAATGTCTCTGACACCGGCAGGAATGTCCCCGTCGAGCTTCCAGCGTCCGTTCACGGCTTCGTGATAGGTTTTGCCTGCGCTGCGGGGGCTGGCGGCAATTTCCGCAACCTCAAACCAGGGGTGATTGTCCAGAATCTGGATGAAGCGCTGGCCGACCATTCCGGTTCCGCCCAAAATACCAACTCTTAATTTCTCCATAATCTTTCATCTCCTCTTTTTATGAATTCTTTTATGGATCTGTTCTACAGATCTTTTTTGAATCTTTTCTCCAGCCAGGCCTCTGCCTCCGCAATCTCATCCTCCATGGCGGCTTTTCCGGGGGCTCCGACGGTCAGCCGTTTGTCCACGCAGGTTTTAAGGCTGATGGCATCGTAGATATCCTCCTCGAAGGCCTCGGAAAAACTCTTGAATTCCGAAAGCGTGAGCTGATCCAGACTCTTGTTCGCATCGATGCAATGGAGGACCATTCGCCCGATGATGCCGTGGGCATCCCGGAAGGGCACTCCCTTTCCGACCAGGTAATCTGCCGCATCGGTTGCATTGGTGAATCCGTTCTGTGCGCTCTTTTCCAGAACTTCCTTGTGAAAGCTCATGGTGTCGAGCATGCCGGCCATCAGCTGCAGGCACATGGTGACGGTATCAAAGGCATCGAAGACAGGCTCCTTGTCCTCCTGCATATCCTTGTCGTAGGCAAGGGGAATGGCCTTCATGGTGGTCAGAAGACTCATCTGATCTCCGAAAACCCGGCCGGTTTTGCCGCGGATCAGCTCCGCAACATCCGGATTCTTTTTCTGCGGCATAATGCTGCTGCCGGTGGAATAGCCGTCATCGATCTCAACGAAGCGGTATTCATTGCTGTTCCAGATGATAATCTCCTCGCTCATGCGGCTGAGATGAACCATCAGGATGGACAGATCCGAGAGAAATTCGATGGCATAATCCCGGTCCGAGACGGAATCCATGCTGTTGCGCGTGGGGCCGTCAAAGCCAAGACTCTCCGCAACAAAATCGCGGTCCAGCGGATAGGTGGTGCCTGCCAGTGCACCGGCGCCGAGAGGGCATTGATTCATGCGCTTCTGGGTATCGGCAAGGCGGTCGGCATCCCTGCGGAGCATCTCAAAATACGCTCCGAAATGGTGCGCCACGGTCACCGGCTGTGCCTTTTGCAGATGGGTGAACCCGGGCATCCAGGTCTCCTTGTGGTCCTTCATGATGCGGAGGATGACAGCAAGCAGCTGCAGGACATTCTCGCGCACCTCGCCGGCGGCACGTCTGGTAAAGAGCCGCATGTCCAGCGCCACCTGATCGTTTCGGGAGCGCCCTGTGTGGAGCTTCTTGCCGTCATCACCGATGCGCTGAATGAGGTTGGCTTCCACAAAGCTGTGAATGTCCTCATATTCATTGGTCACGGTAAGCGCACCGGAGGCAAGATCTGCCTGAATTCCCAGCAGTCCGTCCAGAATGTTCTGTGACTCCTCCTTGGTGAGAATGCCCTGACGTCCCAGCATGGTGGCATGTGCAATGCTGCCCTCAATGTCCTCCCGCCATAATCTCTGATCAAATCCGATGGAGTCGTTGAACTCCTTCACAAGATCGTTGGTTGCCTTTGTGAATCTTCCGCCCCAGAGCTGTGCCATGCGCCATCCTTTCTGTGCCGAACCGGGCTGAATCCAAAAACAGCGATACAAGAAAAGGCTCTGCATACTGCAGAGCCCTCCAAAGAGCTGGAAAAGGGACTTGAACCCTCGACCTACTGATTACGAATCAGTTGCGCTACCAACTGCGCTATTCCAGCTTGTGCGTTCAATCGCTTTCAACGGTCGAACGCATTTGATTATACAGGCACTGTTTGTTCAATGCAAGCATTTTTTAAATATTTATTCTTCAATCTGATGCAGAAAGAGTCCGGACAGGAGCTTGGGCTCGAACCAGGTGGATTTCGGCGGCATCAGCTTGCCGGCATCCGCCACGGCCAGAAGCTCGCGGATGGAGGTGGGATGCATCAGAAAGGATACGCCGTCTGCGGCGTCGGCCCTCTTCATCAGCTCCTCTGTACCGCGGATTCCGCCGACAAAGGCAATCCGGCTGTCTGTGCGCGGATTCACAATGCCGAAAATCGGACGCAGCACGTGCCGCTGGAGAATGGAAACATCCAGTCCCGCCACCGGATCGCCGCTCTTGACGTTGTTCTTGGCGCAGAGCAGGAACCAGTCATGCTCGAGGTACATGCCGATCTCCCCCTTGGCTGCGGGCTGCGGCACCTTCTTCCGGCAGGGGATCACGTTGAAATTCGGGCGAAGCTGCTCCAGAATCTCCGCGCGGCTCTTTCCGTTCCGGTCCAGAACAACACGGTTGTAATCCAGAATCTGCAGCTCCTCCTCCGGAAACAGAACGCTGAGGAAATAATTGAACTCCTCCTGGCCGGTATAACCGGAATGCTCTGCACGTCGCTTGAGCCCGACCTTTACGGCCGAGGCAGCCCGGTGATGCCCATCGGCAATGTAAATGCCGGAAACCCCCTGAAAAGCACGCTGGATGGCCTGAATGTCCGCAGCATCGTCGATGACGAAAACGCGGTTCTGCACGCCGCCGTCGGAGACGAAATCACAGACCGGGGCGGCTTGCTTTATCGCCGCCTTCCGCTCTGCCAGCTCCGGATCCTCGCGGTAGGTGAGGAAGATCGGTCCGGTCTGCGCACTGCAGGCATCGACATGGCAGATGCGATCCTGCTCCTTGGCTTCCACCGTGTTCTCGTGTTTTTTGATGATGCCGTTTCGGTACTCGTCAATGGAGGCACAGGCCACAATGCCGGTCTGTGTCCGCCCCTGCCAGGTCTGCTCATAGAGGTAATAGCACGGCGTCTCATCCTGGAGGAAAATGCCCTCTGCGATCTTCTGATCCAGAAGCTCCCGGGCCTTTGCATAGACCGACGCATCGTAGATATCCGTTTCGGGCGGCAGATTCGTCTCTGCGCGGTCGATGGAAAGGAAGGAGGACGGATGCTGCCGCACATAGTCCCTGGCTTCCTCTCTTGAATATACATCATAGGGGAGTGCAGCTACCTCCGCCGCCAGATCGGCTGCCGGACGAAAGGCACGGAAAGGTCGAATGTCTGCCATAGTCACCCTCCGTTACTTGATGACACGGACGCGGAATACGCCGTTTACTGCGGAGAGCTTTCCGACGACCTCATCGGAAACCGGAGAATCCAGATCCAGAATCGTGTAGGCCACATCTCCTTTGGATTTGTTGGTCATTTCTGCAATGTTGATCCCGGCAGCTCCCATGATGGCAGTGAAGCCGGTGATCATATTGGCGACATTCCGGTGAAGGACGGCGACACGGCTCTGGGTTCTGCAAAGGCCGGCATCGCAGGCAGGATAATTGACGGAATTGCGGATATTGCCGTTTTCCAGATAATCCTGCAGCTCATCCACGGCCATCATCGCACAGTTGGTCTCCGATTCCTCCGTGGACGCCCCAAGGTGCGGCGTTGTGATGCAGCCTCTGTGACCGGCAACAACAGGATTCGGAAAATCCGACACGTAGCGGCGGACCTTCCCGGCGTCAATGGCATTCATCATTGCCTTTTCATCCACCAGAACGTCTCTTGCCATGTTCAGAACGATGACGCCCTGCTTCATTTCATCGATGGCTTCTGCAGAAATGTAGCCCTTGGTGGATTCCATGGCCGGAACGTGAATGGTGATGAAATCACAATTCCGATAGATTTCATTGATGTCCGTCACATGTGTCACCTTTCGGGAAAGGTGCCATGCGTTTTCGACGCCGACATAGGGATCATAGCCATAGACGTCCATGCCGAGATAGACTGCGGCATTTGCAACGCGCACGCCGATGGCGCCGAGGCCGATGATGCCGAGCTTCTTGCCTTCCAGCTCGGTTCCCGCAAACTGCTTCTTTTCCTTCTCTACCTGCGTGGCAATGTCCGGATTGTTCCAGTTGGCTCTGGCCCAGTCCACGCCCTCGACGATGTCGCGGGAAGCCAGCAGCATACCGGCGATCACCAGCTCCTTTACGCCGTTGGCATTGGCACCGGGGGTATTGAAGACGACGATCCCCTTCTCCGCGCAGCGATCCAGCGGAATGTTGTTGACGCCGGCACCGGCTCTTGCGATGGCCAGCAGGCAATCCGAGAATTCCATGTCATGCATCTTGGCACTGCGCACCAGAATTCCTTCTGCCTCCTCCGGCTGCTCGGTTTTCACAAAATTGTCATGAAAACGCCGGGTTCCCTCTGCGGATATGTTATTCAGCTCTGCATACTTGAACATCTCTTCTCTCCTTCCTTGCCGCGCCTTCGTACATCTTTCGCAAACGATGTACTAGTGACGGGCTTCGAATTCCTTCATGAAGTCGACGAGCTTCTGTACACCCTCGATGGGCATGGCATTGTACATGGAAGCCCGCATGCCGCCGACCGTACGGTGCCCCTTCAGAGATACGAGCCCGTTGGCGGCTGCCTCCTTGATGAATTCGGCGTCCAGATCGGCGTCACCGGTTACAAAGGGAGCGTTCATCAGCGAGCGATCCTGTTTGCGCACGGTTCCCTTGAAGAGGCGGGACTCATCCAGATAATCGTAGAAAAGCTTCGCCTTCTCCTCGTTGTAGCGGGCAATTCCGCTCAGTCCGCCCTGCTTCATCAGCCATTTGAAGACCAGGCCGCAGATGTAAATGTTGTAGCAGGGGGGCGTATTGTACAGGGAATCCTTGTCCGCCTGCGTCTTGTATTGCAGCATGGTGGGAACATAGGACGGCAGATCATCGCGGATCAGATCTTCCCGAATCACGGCAATCACGACCCCGGCAGGTCCTACGTTTTTCTGAACACCGCCGAAGAAGAGGCCGTACCGGTTCACATCAATCGGACGGGAGAGGAAGTTGGAGGAAACATCCGCAACCAGATCATGTCCCTTGGTGTTGGGAAGGGTAAAGTATTCGGTGCCGTAAATGGTATTGTTCTCGCAAATGTAGACATAATCCGCATCCTCCGGGATCGGGAGATCGGAGCAGTCCGGAATATAAGAGAAATTCTCATCCTCGGAAGAAGCAACCTTCACCGCTTCGCCGTATTTCTGCGCTTCCTTCCAGGCTTTTTTGGCCCACTGTCCCGTTACAATGTAAGCGGCCTTGCCGTTCTTCATCAGGTTCATGGGAACCTGCGCGAACTGCGTCGAGCCGCCGCCCTGCAGGAACAGAACCTTATAGTTGTCCGGAACCCCGACAAGCGTTCGGAAATCGGCCTCGGTCTCCTTGATCAGCGCATCGAAAACCTTGCTGCGGTGTGACATCTCCATAACGGACATGCCGCTGCCGTTGTAATCGAGCATCTGTGCGGCTGCGGTCTCCAGAACCTCAACCGGCAGCATCGCGGGACCTGCGGAAAAATTATAAACTCTGCTCATAATAACCTCCTCTTCTCTTATGCCGTCTGCAGCGGAACACACTGCAGGAACGTCAATACAGAACAACCGGTGTTCCGACCGATACCATGCTGTAGAGCTGCGGCATCACCGAAGGCGGGATGTTGACACAGCCATGGGAGCCGTTGGTCAGATAAATGCTGCCGCCGAAGCGTGAGCGCCAGCTCGCATCATGCAACCCGACGCTGTTGCCGATGAAATTCATCCAGTAGCTGACAAAGGACGCATAATCCCGGCCGATGAGTGTCACGTTGCGCTGCTTGCCCAGAATACGATAGACGCCGGTGGGCGTATCGTGACCTGTCCGGTGGCTGCCCGTGACAATGGAAGTGGTGAAGCGGCAGACACCGTCCTCGTAGTAATACAGAATCTGATTGGAAATGTCGATCTCTACGTAGGTTCCTCCGAAGCGGTACACCGGCGCATGGCATTCCGAGCGCTGCTCCATGATGGCCTGCGCCAGGTAGTTGATTTCATAATCAACATACAGGTAGCCATTTGTCTGAAAGGTTCCGTCCAGCGCAACATGGGTGCCGGACGTCGTCTGGAAGCCCGCCGTATTCGGCACGGCATTTGCCGGCGGAAACAGGTGCTGCAGACCGCTGAAGAAGCTGCGCATCTTGTTGCTGTCACACACGTAATAGCCGGTTGCCGGATCGATGTAATAGCTGCCGTCCGCATTGGTCACCATCATGGTCATCGCCAGCTCCGGCGTTACGGTATAGGTGCGCCCGTTTCCGAAGTCATAGACAATATTGCATTGCGGAGGCGCCGGCATTTCGGCAGCCGATACCGCAACGGACGGAAGGGCGACTCCTGCAAGGAGGAGCAGCGCAGCCGTCAGAATCAGGAGGCGCACATTCCGGAGCCTTTGCAAAATGATTCCTCTCATACGATTCCTCTTACCATCCTTCTAAAAGCATCCTCTTCCGGAAACACCGATTTCATCCGTATTTCCTCAGTCAGAGGTGCCGGCAAGATCCTGCTCATCAAAGGCTTCCATAATCGTGCTGCCGGGGGAAACCATCGGGAATACCTTGTCGTCCTCCTGAATCACGCAGTCGATGACGATGGGAACCTCTGACCGAACGGCCTCCTGCAGAGCAGGGAGAAGCTCGGCGGGCTCTGTGACGCGGATAGCCCTGCAGCCCAGTCCCTCCGCCGTCTTGCAATAATCGACCTGATCGGTCAGGACCGTGGCACTGTAGCGCTTTCCGTAGTACAGCGTCTGCCATTGCCGGACCATCCCGAGCACCTGATTGTTGATGACGATTTCAATGATCGGAATATGGTAGCGGCTGGCGGTTGCCAGTTCGATCAGATTCATGCGGAAGCAGCCGTCACCGGCGATGTTGACGCAGAGCTTGTCCGGCCTTGCCGTCTTGGCTCCGATGCAGGCTCCCAGACCGTAGCCCATGGTGCCGAGACCTCCGCTGGTGAGGAAGGTTCTGGGCTCGGAAAAGGTATAATACTGCGCGGTCCACATCTGGTGCTGTCCTACGTCCGTAGAGACAATGGCCTTGCCGCCGGTTACCTGATCGAGCGCTTCAATGATCATGGGGCAGGTCAGCCGGCTGTGATCGTAACGCAGCGGGTGCTGCGCCTTGAGCCGCGCGATCTCCTCCATCCAGGAAGGGTCCGTGTGCAGGAGGTCCTTTGCTTCCCGCAGCTCCGCATTGAGGCTCTGCAGAACCTCCTTCAGGTCACCGACCAATGCCAGATCGATCTTTACATTCTTGTTGATCTCCGCTTCGTCGATATCGATCTGCAGGATGCGCGCCTGCTCGACGAATTTCCGCGGATTCCCTGTCTGACGGTCGGAGAAGCGTGTGCCCAGCGCAATGACCAGATCCGCCTCGGAGAGGCCGTAATTGGAGGCCTTCGTCCCGTGCATGCCGATCATGCCGGTATAATGCGGATCATGTCCGTCAAAGACGCCCTTTCCCATCAGGGTATCGCAGACGGGAGCGTCCAGAATGGCCTCCAGCTCCCGGATCTCATCGCTGGCCTCCGAAATGACGGCGCCCCCTCCCACATAGAGGAAGGGACGTTTGGCAGCCCGGATCATGGCAATCGCTTCCCGGAACTCGTCGGCCGTATAGTGACGCAGGCGCTTTCCGGCTTCCCTTGCCGCCGCCTCCAGTTCTGCCGGTTCGGCGGGCGTGAATTCACAGACAGCTCCCGTCACATCCTTTGTGACATCGACGAGAACGGGGCCGGGACGGCCGGTTCTCGCGATGCGGAACGCCTTGCGAAGGGTCGGCGCAAGGTCTTCGACGTTCTTGACAATGACGCCGTGCTTGGTAACGGGCATGGTAATGCCTGCAATGTCCACCTCCTGAAAGGAATCCTTTCCCAGAAGGGGAAGTGTTACGTTGCAGGTAATGGCCACCATCGGCACGGAATCCATGTACGCCGTGGCGATTCCGGTCACCAGATTGGTCGCTCCGGGACCGGAGGTTGCCATGCAGACACCGACCTTTCCGGAGGCTCTGGCATAGCCGTCCGCTGCGTGGGCCGCACCCTGCTCATGGCTTGTGAGAATGTGCCGGATTTTATCGCTGTTCTTGTACAATGCATCGTAGACGTTGAGAATGGCGCCTCCGGGATATCCGAATACGGTATCCACCCCTTCCTCCAGCAGGCATTGTACGATGATCTCAGAACCGTTTAACTTCAACTTACTCTGTCCTCCCTGTTCATTGCTGCGGCAATTCCAGAACAGCGCCCCGGTTGCCGGAGGTAACGAGAGCCTGGTAACGGGCAAGATATCCATCCGTTACCTTCGGTGCTCTGGGCTTCCAGGCGGCTCTGCGCCTTGCAAGCTCCTCGTCCGAAACCTTCAGCTCAAGATTGTTGTTGGGAATGTCGACGAGAATGGTATCGCCCTCTTCCACCAACGCAATCGGTCCGCCCACGGCAGCCTCGGGGCTGACGTGTCCGATGGCCGCACCGCGGGATGCACCGGAGAATCTTCCGTCCGTAATCAGGGCAACCGTGGAACCCAGTCCCATGCCGATGATGGCCGAGGTGGGATTGAGCATCTCACGCATGCCGGGGCCACCCTTGGGGCCTTCATAGCGGATGACAACGACATCTCCTTCGTGGATTTTCCCTGTCGTAATCGCCGCAATGGCATCCTCCTCGCAGTCGAACACGCGTGCAGGACCCTCATGCGTCATCATTTCCGGCGCCACGGCGCTGCGCTTTACGATTCCGGTATCCGGAGCAAGGTTGCCCTTGAGCACCGCGATGCCGCCGTTCGGCAGGAAAGGATTCTCCAGCGGACGGATGACCTCGGGATTCCGGTTGACGGCATCCGCGATGTTCTCGCCGGTGGTTTTCCCGGTCACGGTCATGCCGTCGAGATACAGCAGATTCTTCTTGGTCAGCTCCTTCATCACGGCGTAGATTCCACCGGCCTCGTTGAGGTCCTCCATGTAGGTCGGGCCTGCGGGTGCGAGGTGGCACAGATTGGGAGTCCGGTCGGAAATCTCGTTGGCGAATTCCATGTTCAGCTCCACCCCGCACTCGTGCGCAATGGCAGGGAGATGCAGCATGGTATTGGTGGAGCAGCCAAGCGCCATGTCCACAGTAAGGGCGTTGGTAAAGGCCTCCTGCGTCATGATGTCACGCGGACGGAGGTTCTTCTCAATCAGCTTCATGACAGCATAGCCGGCCTCCTTGGCCAGCCGGATTCTTGCGGAATAAACGGCGGGAATCGTGCCGTTTCCGCGAAGGCCCATGCCGATGGCTTCGGTGAGGCAGTTCATGGAATTGGCGGTGTACATGCCGGAGCAGGAGCCGCAGGTAGGACATACATTCTCTTCGAAATTATCCAGCTGCTCTCTTGTGATTTTGCCGGCATCGTAGGCGCCCACTGCCTCGAACATGGAGGAAAGAGAACGCTTTCTGCCGTCTACATGGCCGGCGAGCATCGGTCCGCCGGAGACGAATACGGTGGGCACGTTCACTCTGGCGGCCGCCATCAGAAGACCGGGAACGTTCTTGTCGCAATTGGGAATCATGACAAGTCCGTCGAATTGATGGGCCTTGGCCATGCACTCCGTGGAGTCCGCGATCAGGTCACGGGTCACAAGAGAATACTTCATGCCGATGTGCCCCATGGCAATGCCGTCGCAAACCGCGATGGCCGGGAACATGACCGGTACGCCGCCCGCCTCGGCAATGCCCAGCTTCACGGCCTGGGCGATTTTGTCGAGATTCATATGCCCCGGTACAATCTCATTGTACGAGCAAACCACGCCGATCATCGGCTTTTTCATTTCATCCTTGGTAAATCCAAGGGCATTGAACAGACTCCGGTGCGGAGCCTGCTGGATTCCTTCCTTCACGTTGGCACTCAGCATAATATTCATCCTTTCTACCGTACGGATATTGCGATACACTCGGGAGCCGTTGATTCATCCGGCAATTCCCGGAATGCGCGCTGCAATGGCATCGCCCATACCGGTGCAGCTCACCTTGCTCAGATTCTTCGCTTCCTCCGGATCCTTCGGCATAAGATCCGCGCTGCGGATACCGTCCGCCAATGTCTGCCGGACAGCCACTTCAATGGCATCCGCCTCCTTGGAAAGGCCGAAGGAATAACGCAGCATCATGGCCGCGGACAGAACGGTTGCAATCGGATTGGCAATGTTCTGTCCGGCAATGTCGGGTGCACTGCCGTGGCTCGGCTCATAAAGTCCAAAGCTGCTCTCATTGAGGGAGGCAGAGGACAGCATTCCGATGGAGCCGGTGATCATGGAGGCCTCATCCGAAAGGATGTCGCCGAACATGTTCTCCGTCACGATGACATCGAACTGCTCCGGATCCTTTACCAGCTGCATGGCACAATTGTCCACCAGCATGTCGCTGACGGCAACGTCCGGATATTCCGCAGCCACCTCGTGAACGATTTTCCTCCAGAGGCGGGAGGTGTCCAGCACGTTGGCCTTGTCCACGCTTGTAAGCTTTTTGCGGCGCTTTGACGCAATGTCGAAGGCCGTCCGGACGATCCGGCGGATCTCATTCTCGTTGTATTGAAGCGTATCCACTGCCGTTTCCACGCCGTCGATTTCCCTGGTCCAGCGCTCGCCGAAATAAAGACCGCCGGTCAGCTCCCGGACAATGATCAGGTCAAAATTCCGTCCGCCTTCCCGAGCCGCAAGAGGGCAGGACGCAGCCAGCTCCGGAAACAGGTACGCGGGGCGCAGATTTGCATACAGTCCGAGCGCCTTGCGGATGGCAAGGAGGCCCGCCTCGGGACGCTTGCTCGGAGGCAGCTGATACCAGGGAGAGGTCGCGGCATCTCCGCCGATGGACCCCATCAGAACGGCATCGCTCGCTTTTGCGATGGAAACGGTTTCCTCGGTCAGCGGCTCGCCGTAGCGATCAATGGAGCACCCGCCCATCAGAATATCCGTGTATTGAATGCGGTGCCCGTACAGAGCACATACCTTATCAAGAACCTTTCTGGCCTCTGCTACAATCTCCGGTCCGATTCCATCTCCGCCGATGACGGCAATCTTCATCTCCATCGTTTTTTGCTCGTCTCCTTCCTCTTCCCCAATTGCACAAAAAGAAGGCGCTGTGTGCCTTCTTTTTGTCTCTGCATGCTGTTGCCTCCTCCGGAGGCAGCGGTGTCTTTACCGCGCAGCATATTCCGGTGCCTCAAAGCAACGGTTTATTTGCTCTCCTGTTCGATGGCATCTTCCGGCTTCTCCACCTGTACAATGGAGGCCTTCTGCATCGGAATCCGGCAGTTCTTGTTGTTGCCGAACTCAACGATGACGGTATCGTCGTTCATGTCGACAATGACGCCGTAGAACCCTGCTGTCGTAAGAACGCTGTCTCCGATGGCCGCTGTGGACAGCATGGCCTCTTTCTGCTTCTTCTCCTTGCTCTGCGGACGAATGAAAAAGAAATAGAAAATGGCAACCAATGCCACCATATAGATGATCGGAAGGATTGTGGCCGTGCCGGTGGTTGTCGTTGTAAGTGCGTACATAATGAATGCTCCTCCTAGAGATACAATGAATTCGTGGTGCTGTCTCAAAGGGTGCGGCGGGCAGGGAACGCGTTCTCTCTGCCGGCAGACCTCGAGCACAACTTCGTTCATAATACAACACGGGTCAGGAATTGTGCAACATTTTCAGCGGTCACGGCGTGCCGGCCAGATCGTCCAGTTTATGCTTTTTATAGATCGGGTAGACCCCGGCCTCAATGGCATCCCGGATTTCCTGCATCAGGTGATTGTAGAAGAACAGATTGTGCATGACGCAGAATCGCAATCCGAGGGATTCCTGGGCCTTCAGGAGATGCCGGATGTAGGCTCTGGAATATCCGCCGCGGCAGACAGGGCAGCCGCAGTGCGGATCGATGGGGCGCAGATCCTTTTCGTAGGCAGCGTTCCGTATGTGCAGGGTTCCGTGATCCGTGTAAAGATTTCCGTGACGCCCGTTTCGGGACGGATAAACGCAGTCAAAGAAATCAACGCCGCGATCCACCGCCTCCAGAATATTCTCCGGCGTTCCGACGCCCATCAGATACGTCGGCTTGTTCTGCGGAAGATGCGGCACCACGGCCTCCAGAACACCGTACATCTGCTCATGACTCTCTCCGACCGCCAGACCGCCGACGGCATAGCCGTCCAGATCCATCTGCGAAATCCGATCCGCATGCTCGATGCGGATGTCATGGTAGACCGCGCCCTGATTGATGGCGAACAGCAGCTGGTGCGGATTGACCGCGTTCTCTTCCTCGCGAAGCTCTGCCATTTTCTTCCGGCAGCGTTCCAGCCAGCGGGTAGTCCGGGCCACAGAGTTCGCAACGTATTCCCGGTCGGCCAGCGCCGGCGCACATTCGTCAAAGGCCATGGCAATGGTAGAGCCGAGATTGGCCTGAATGGTCATGGATTCCTCGGGACCCATGAAAATGTTGGCACCGTCGACGTGGGAATGAAAGCTGACGCCCTCTTCCTTGATCTTGCGCAGCTCTGCCAGAGAGAATACCTGAAATCCGCCGGAATCGGTCAGGATGGGCCGGTCCCAGGTGGTGAAGGCATGGAGTCCTCCGAGCTCACGGATTACCGCATCGCCGGTCCGCACATGCAGATGATAGGTGTTGCACAGCATGACCTGTGTCTGAATGGAACGAAGATCTGCCGCGGAGAGTCCTCCCTTGATGGCACCGGCCGTCGCTACGTTCATGAACACCGGTGTCTCAATGACGCCGTGTACGGTGGTCATGCGCGCTCTTTTGGCACGTCCGCAGAGATTGATGATCTGATAGGTATAATCCTGTTGGGGCATGAATGCTTCCTCTTATTGCTTCTGTTCTTGATAAAATGACCGGACGCTGTCCGCCCTCGCTGTCATGTTCAGGAGCATGGCATCCAGAAGGGTCAGTGCGCACATGGTCTCGCAGACCACGACCGCCCGCGGCACCACGCAGGGATCATGACGACCGTGAATGAACAGCGCCTTCGGCGTCCCATCCTCCAGCACCGTCTCCTGCAGCTGTGCAATGGACGGCGTGGGCTTAAAGGCCGCCGTCAGAACGATGTCTGAGCCGTCCGAAATACCGCCCAGAATGCCGCCTGCGTGGTTGGTCCTTTTGGCGATGCAGCCGTTTTCATCGGTATAAAAGGCATCGTTGTTCTCGGAGCCTCTGGCATATGCGGCGAACATGCCGTCACCGATGCCGACGGATTTGCAGGCATTGATGCCCATCAGGGCATCGGCCAGCCGCGCATCCAGCCGCTGCAGGGTGGGATCTCCGATGCCGGCGGGAACATCGCGGATCCGCCCCTTTACAATGCCGCCGACGGAGTCATTGGCGGCTTTGCATGCTTCGATCAGGGAAACGGCGGCCTCATCGGCCGCCGCATCGGGCATACAGGTGGGTGTTGTATGAATCCGCTCCCTGTCAAAGGCGGCAGGGTCGATCACGACGTCACCGATGGCCGCCGTATAAAAGCAGAAATCGATGCCGAGCTCCTTCAGGAATTTCTCTGCGACGGCTCCGGCCGCCACCCTTGCGGCCGTCTCCCGGGCGGAGGATCTCCCGCCTCCCCGATAATCGCGGAAGCCGTACTTGGCATAGTAAGGGTAATCGGCATGTCCCGGGCGAAAGCAGTCGGCAATTTCGCTGTAATCCTTTGAATTCTGATTGGTATTGCGGATCAAAAGCGCAATGGGTGTTCCGGTTGTCTTTCCTTCAAAGACACCGGAGAGAATTTCCACCAGATCATCCTCTTTTCGCGGAGTGGAAATGGCATTTCTGCCGGGCTTTCTTCTGTCCAGATAGACCTGGATGTCTTCCTCCGACAGATTCATGCCGGCCGGAAAGCCATCCAGAACCGCGCCGACACCGGCGCCGTGGGATTCTCCGAAGGTGGTCACCCGGAGTACGCTGCCATAATAGGAACCAGCCATAAATTCTCTCCTGTATCGGTTACAGCCGATGGAAAATAATGCAGTTCGGCTTGTCGACATGAATCTCCTTGCCCTTCATGACGATGAGCCCCCTTTGAAGATCACAGGTAAAGAAGGTCATGGTGTTGGACTCATGATTGAGGGACACCAGATGCCTGTTGTCCGGGAACAGGGCACAGTCCTTCGGATAATCTCCGGATACCGGCAGGCACAGAACCTTCGAGAGCTTTCCGGTTTCCTCATCAATGGAGAAAATCGCAACGGAATTGTCTCCTGCGTTGGAGCTGATGAGATATTTGAAATCATCCGAAAGATTCAGCGCAGAAGCAGCCGCATCGGCGGAATGGTAGTTGTTCAGCGTGGAGATGGTCTGAATCTTCTCAAAATCCGGCATATTGTGCCGAAGCTGATAGGCGAACACATCAATGGAGCACTTCATCTCGTTGACAATGTAGACAAAGCGCCCGTCCTTCGACATTTTGATATGACGGGGGGCCGATTCCAGCTCGCCGTGGATGATATCCACCTGCTTGATCCTGCCGTTGACCGGATTGAAGGCATAGACGTTGGTATGATCCAGACCAAGGTCCGCCGCGCAGAGAAACCGGTTGTCTCTTGTCATCTTCACGCATTGCACGTGCGGCCGGAAATTCCGCTCCGCAATGGACCCCATTCCCTTATGATAAACCTCATCGGCAATGTCACCGATCTCTCCCGTCTCCGGGTTCAGCCGCAGCACGGTGATCTTACCGTCGTGATATCCGGAGACAAACAGCCACGAATCCGTATAATCCGTAGACAGGTAGGAGCCGCGCATTCCGTTGATGGGAGCGGAATTGATGAACTTGAGATCTCCCTCGCTGCCGATGCGGTAGGACTCCACACCGAAATCGGTAATGGAATACAGAAACTTGCGGTTATGCGCAATGGTGATGTAGGAGGAATTGGTGATCGTCACGCGGTCCTTTTCCACAAAGCGCCCGTTTTCCATGTCCACATCGTAAATGTGAATGCCGAAATTCGTGCTCGTAGAGGTGGTGTAGGCCGAGACATAGGCGACGTATCGGCCGTCATCCGCCGCGGTTTTCACGGCGCCCTCGTCCTTTGTGCCCTGCGCGGCTGACAGGCTCTCCTGCCGTGTTAACGTCTGATCCATTTTCTCAACAGCCATGGTCCTTCTCCTTTCTGTATCAGCGTGCACCCGGAGGTGTCATTGGTTTCTGCTGCCGAACCAATCCTGCGTTTCATAGATTTCGGTGATGCGGAAGCGGTCGCTCCCCAGCGTAAGCTCCAAAATGGTGCAATTTCCGATCGGCTGATTCCAGATATCATCCAGCTTGATATAACCGACGTATTGCATGATGACCCGCATGGTGCAGCCGTGACAGCCGGCGAGAATGCGCTCTGCAGACTGCCGACGCATATCCTCCAGAAACGACGCGATTCGCTTTTCCACATCCGGAAAGCTTTCGGCGCCGCGGGGAGGAACATAAGCGGAGGGCTTGCAAAAGAGGTTTCCGACCATCGGCGATGCCTTGTCAAACGGGGTTTCATCGAGGGGACCGAAGTTCATCTCCAAAAGCCGCGCATCCGTATGAATCTGTGAGCGGTCCAGCCCGGTGACAATTTCCACGGTCCGCAGGGCTCGGTCGATGGGGCTGGAATATACGGCGTCAAAGGAAAGCCCCAGCTCCTGAATTCTCTTTCGCGCCTCCCTTGCCTGCTGCTCTCCTTTTTCGTTCAGAGAGGTATTGATCTGTCCCTGAAACAGATGGCGTGCGTTCCAGTCTGTTTCGCCATGTCGAATGATGTAAAGCTTCATATGTCCTTATCCTGATTCTGCCTGCAGGCAAGACGATTGATCTGTGCTGCTACGTAGCCTGCGCCATAGCCGTTGTCAATGTTGACGACCGTAATGCCGTTGGAGCAGGAATTGAGCATGGTCAGAAGGGAGGAAAGTCCCTTGAAATTGGCACCGTAGCCGACGGAGGTCGGAACGGCAATCACGGGATTTTCGACCAGGCCGGCCACAACGCCCGCGAGCGCGCCCTCCATTCCGGCAACCGCGATGATGACATTCGCCCTTCGGAGGCTGTCCGTCTTTGACAAAAGGCGGTGAATGCCGGAAACGCCTACGTCATAAATCCGTTCCACATAATTGCCGAAAAATTCCGCCGTTTGCGCGGCTTCCTCGGCAACCGCAATGTCCGCCGTGCCGCCGGTACAGACCGCAATCCGTCCAAGCAGCGCCTCATCTGCACCGTCTCCGGATACCAGAAGGATCCGTGAGAGGGGGTCATAGGATGCATTCGGGAGAGCCTCTTTGACCAGCTCGGCCTGGTGAAGGCTGGCTCTGGTACCGAGGACCTTTCCGTTCCTCTCATACAGCGTCCGGAAGATTCCGATCAGATGCGAATCCGCCTTCCCCTGACAATATACCACTTCCGGGTAGCCGGAGCGAACCGCGCGGTGCAGATCCAGCTTGGCATAGCCGAGCTCTTCATAGGGTGCCTTCTGAAAAAAAGCCTCTGCCGCCTCCGGCGTGAGCTCTCCCCTCTGTACCTGTTCCAGAATTTCTCTTGTTGTCATGAATGCAATGCTTCCTTTGTGCTCTGCAGCAGAGCAGGGTCCAGCGTCTCGTTCATGCTGCCGGTGCGATATCCTGTCAGATCCATAGTAACATAGGAAAAGCCGTACGAACGAAATTCTGCCGTAATCTCTTCCCGATGTGCCAGAAGCCGGTCGAATTCCTCCGGCATGACTTCAATTCTGGCAAGATTGTCATGGATGCGCACGCGCAGCTGCCGGAAGCCGAGACCCAGCAGCAGCTCTTCCGCCCGGTCCACCATCTTGAGCTTGCCCTCCGAGATGGTCTCACCGTAAACAAAGCGGGAGGCGAGACAGGCATAGGACTGCTTGCGCCACGTCGGCAGATGAAGCTCTCTGGAGATTTCGCGGATCTCCTCCTTGCAAAGCCCGGCCTCCCGCAGGGGAGAGCGGATGCCGAGCTCTTTGACGGCGAGCATTCCCGGCCGGTAGTCTCCGCTGTCATCCAGATTGGAGCCCTCGGCGACAAAGGAAAGGTGATGCTCTCCCGCAAGGTGCAGCAGCTCCCCGAAGAGGGAGCGCTTGCACAGATAGCAGCGATTCACCGGATTGTCGCGGTAGCCGGGTACATCCAGCTCGTGGGATTCGAATACAATCTGGGAAATTCCGTGTTTTTTGCAGAAATCGGCGGCTTCCCGGGCTTCTCTGGAAGGAAAGGTTTCGGAGGCCGCGGTAAAGGCCATGGCCTTTTCTCCCAGGACGTCCTTTGCCACCGTCAGCAGCAGCGTGGAATCGACGCCGCCGGAAAAGGCGACGGCGACACTCCCCATTTCACGCAGAATGGACTGCAATGCATGATACTTGGTCTGTGTCAGTTCCTGCATGTCGGTATTGTCCTCATTTGTTCTCAAAAATACGCCCGGTCCGGCGTGACAACAAGATCCATGGGAATGTCCTCCTGCCCCATGGGAACCTCATCGATGATCTGCTCATTGAAGGCCATGCCGATGGACATCTTTTTACAGAAATGCGACAGGTACTGATCATAATATCCGCCGCCGTAGCCGATGCGTCCGAGCTTGCTGTCAAAAGCAAGCCCCGGCACGAGAATCATGCAATTCTCCGCAGAATCCAGCGAAATATGCGTCGTATACGGAAACAGGGTTTCCGGGTCCGGGTCCGGCTCCGGAATTCCCATCTTGCCGGCGGAAAGGCTTCCGAGATCCTCGCAGAGGAAAAAGTCCATCTTCCGATTGCTGAGGATTTTCGGGACATAGACCTTCTTGCCGTCCCGAAGTGCCTGCCGGATAAAGGCCCTGGTATCTACCTCGGTACCGTAGGACACATAGGTGAGTATAAATGCAGCGGATTCATACAGCGACGTGTTCAGCAGAATGTTGGTAATGGCCTTGTTCTGCGCCTCACGGACATCGTCGGGGATGGCGGCACGGATCTCCTTCATCCGCGTCCGAAGCTCCTTTTTGGATGCATCAAATTCCATCTGGCTGGTCATCATCAATAGGTTTCCTCCACATATGCAATCAGATCAAAGGACGGATCCTTCTCCGCGCAGAACAGCGTTCCGACATTGACACCGTCAATCACGTCAGAAATGACGCCGACACCGTCCTTGGTATTGGCAATGACCATATCGCAGCCGGTGGCCGTCGCCATGCGCGCGGCGTGCAGCTTGGTATTCATCCCTCCGGTTCCGACACCGCTTCCGGTGGTTTCCTTTCCCATCTGCATGATTTCATCGGTCAGATGCGGCACAAAGGGAATGAAGGATGCATTCCGGTTGCTCCGCGGATCGTCGGTATACAGACCGTCTACGTCCGAGAGGAGAATGAGAAGATCCGCCCGCAGAATGGACGCCACCATGGCGGAAAGCGAATCGTTGTCACCGAGCTTATATTCGAGCGTGGCCACAACATCGTTCTCATTGACAATGGGAATGACGCCCATGTGCAGGAGCTCCTCCATGGTGCCTTCGAGGTTTTCCTTGCTGGTCGGGTTCACAATGGTGGTCTTGGTCATGAGAACCTGGCTGATCAGCTGGTTATAATCTTCGAAAAAGCGCTGGTAAATCATGATCAGCCGGGCCTGTCCGATGGAGGCGCAGGCCTGCTTGCGGCTCATTTTGCTGACTTCATGGACCGTTTTCTCCTGATCCCGTCCGAGCGCCTCCCGCCCTACGGCCGTAGCGCCGGAGGAAACCAGAATGACTTCCTTCCCTTGATTTTTCAGATCCACCAGCTCCCGGGCGAGGTGATCGATTCTGCGGTAATCCATCCTGCCGGTTTCCGGATGAATCAAAGAGGAGGAGCCGATCTTCACCACAATTCTCTTACGATTTTTTAAATCCTGACGATATTGTAGATTATCCTGCATTGCATTCATACACTTTCTCTGCCGCATTCCGGCGGGCAGCATCGGATATCTTATCTTATATGAAAAATGCCTCGGGCGACAGCATTTTCCGGCGGCTTTCGTCG
>CAVAUJ010000003.1:0-71474 GCA_963591995.1 Succinivibrio sp. | reverse complement strand
TCAAAAGGGAGGATTCCTTCCACGGAATCCTCCCTTTTGCTGTATTACCTATTCGCATATTCCGGCCTGCGCAGACACTGCATCGCTGCGAACGCAGACCTTATCCGCCCGGACCTCGTTGCTCAGACCTCGTCGTCCAGCCACTCCGACGCATCGAAGTACCTCCCGGCAGGGCGCGATCCCTTCGATCCCTTTCCCGTCCGGTGTCCGCCGCGCCGCCTTCCTCCGCTGCGCAAGCGGCTCTCTCTTTCCCGGCGCTTCTTCTTGAGAATGCCGTGGAGAATCACGGCCACGGCTCCTGCTGCCGCCGCAAGGGTTCCTCCCAGAACCGGCAGAGAATCCAGAAAGCTGCCTCTCTCCACCGCAAAGGTGACGGAGCTCCCTTCCGCATCGAAGGTAACGTATTTGCCGAGCGTCCCGGTCTGCACCTTTGTCTTTTTTCCATCCTGAATCAGGTAGATCACCGGATCCGGGTTGGTGTCGGATGCAAGGTACCGGATCTGGTGCACCGTCTCACCGTCCTCCGGAATGGAGACCATCCATCGCTCCTCTTCCGTTCCTTCTGTCCGCATCAGCGTGACAACCAGACTGTCCTCCTGCCGGAAGCTTCCCGCCACCTCAATGGTGGGCTGTCCGACCGACCGCTTCTCCCCGGACACCAGCAAGGTGTTGATTCTGGAATATTCCGCCTCAATCACTTCATCCGATGTAATCTCGCTGAAATCCGTCCGGCTCCACCGGCTGTGGAAGCCCTCCTTCTCCGGAACCTCCGGGATCTGATCGTCCGGAATGGAGGTGCCGTAGGTGCAGGCGATGGTCTTCACAAGTGCATCGTCTGCCCGGAAGGTGAGCACCAGCTGATGGAAGGAATCCGGAATTCCCTCCATTTCCGTGAGCTCGTCGTAGGCCTTGCCTTCGGCGATGCCCGCATAGCTGACGCCGTCGATGCCGTACATATCGGACGAATAATAATAGTTGCCGGACACCTGCTGCGCATCGATGTTCTTCACCCGCCCGGCGATGGCACCGACATATTGCGTGCTCTCCGCCGCGTTCACCATGGCCAGGTTGTTCCGCAGCGTTACGCCGTAGCCCGCGATGCCGCCCACGTACTTCGCCCCCGACACCTCGCATTTGGCCGTATTGTCACGGACCGCACCGACGGAATAGCCCGCGATGCCGCCCACATAATTGTTTCCCTTGACCGTTTCATAATTGGCATTGTCCGCTGCAAGTCCCATTTCCATATGACCTGCAATGCCGCCGCAGTAATTGCTGCGGGCCGTCACCTTGCCGCGGTTGGTGCAATGATCCGCGATGCATTTGGCGTGGAAAATATAGTCCAGGGACGAGGTCCCGCTGCTCTGAATGTCCGTTTCCGGATCCAGGTCATACTCGACACCGATCATGCCGGTAATGCCGCCGGCATTGGTATCGCCGTTCACGGCCCCGTAGTTGGTGCAGGAGGTGACGCGCCCCTCATAGGTCCCGGCGACATCTTCGTCCGACACGTCCTCAACGGAATTGTCCGCCACATTCTTCACATCCTCGGCCGCCTCACGAAGCGTTTCCATGACCGTGTCGAACTGGGAGGTGATCGCCCGCAGATTGTCCAGCCCTTCCCCGGATTCCGTACGCAGCGCATCGTTGAGCGACTGGATCTCGGAATTGAGCTGGTTCATCGCATCGTACAGATTGGTGCCGCTGCTGCGCATGGCATCGCTTATGCCGTTTAATTTCAGGTCCAGAGAAGCCAGCGCATTCAGGGCACCGGAAAGATCGGAGGTGACGTCCGGTGCATTCTGCAGCGCACTGCCCGCATTCTTGAGTGCGGTGGCAAGATCCGAGGTATTCAGGGCATTGCCGCTGTATTTTTCCGCGATCTTCAAAAGACCGCTGATCGATGTCTTCTGATCCGAGATGCCCGATTGAATCTGCTCCAGGGTTTTCCGAATGTCCTCCGCGCTCTCCTTGATCCAGTTGGAAATCGCCTCCGGATCGGTTCCAAGGCTTCCCGCACTCTCCAGCAGCTCTGCAATGCTCTCCGTTACGCTTTTGTACTGCTCCCGGCAGGTCTTGTACCGATCGGTATATTCAGCGGCATCCTCCTGGCTGAGCCCGTAGCTGTCCATAAACCACGCCGTCAGTTCCTCGTCCGAATGCGTGTCCGGATCCAGCTCCGGATTCGCAATGTCCGGATAATCCTTCAGCAGCTCTGCCTGCTGCTGTGTCAGGTCCTTCACCAGACCGTTCAGATCGCTCACGGAGAAATCGCCGTTCGTGAAGGCATCCTGGCTGTCCTGTGAATCCAGAACATGCAGCCGGCTCTCGGCATTCTGAATTTCCTCATTCAAGGCATCCAGAGAGCTTCGGACGTCCTGAAGACTCGAAAGCGCCTCCTGTGCCTCCTCGCTTCCCTGATACTCCTCCTTGGACAGAATTTCCACCATGCCGTCCACGGCGCCGTTCATCTCTTCATACCCCTCGCGGATGGTGGTCAGGGCCTCGGAGACCTGCTGCCGGAGCTCCTGCTGTGTCTGGCTGTCGGCGTCTTCAACGGACGGCCCGTCCAGATTCAGATCGGCGAGCTGCTGCACGCCGCTTCTGACCTTCTCCGCGCCCTCCTTGAACTGGCTGATGTAGTTCGTGACGGCCGTCCGATCCTCCTGACTCAGGCTGATCCCCTGCAGATAGCTGCCGGCCGCCGTGCCGAGAGAGGATACCGCGCTCTCCGCCTTGTTCAGATAAGTTCCCAGCTTTCCGGAGGTGCCGGCGAGCGTAGAAAGAGAGCTCTGAAGGGTGGAGGTCGCCGTATTCAGCTTGCTCACCGCCTGATCGTATTGATCGGCACCCTCCCTGGCAAGGCCCTTTGCCGAATCCTGCGCCGTCCTGGTCAGACCGGTAATGTTCGTCAGATGATTGAGCGTACTGGTGCTGTAGCTGTCCGCGTTGTCCAGTCCGGTGTTCACCAGGGAATCCAGCTGATCCAGCTCGGACTCCAGACTGCTCAGCGCATCCTCTGTGAATTCCACCGACAGGTACGGCTGCATCTGTCCGACAATTCCGCCCACGTCCTTGCGGCCGTAAATCGTCCCATTGTTGGTATTGCTCTGCAGGAAGCCGGAGCTGCGCCCCGCAATGCCGCCCACGTTGTAGCCCACGTGGGCATAGCCGATCTGTGCCTCATTGGTACAGGAGGCAATGACACCGGAGGAGAAGCCCGCGATGCCGCCGGTGTCGGCGTTGATTTCCAGATTCTCAAAGCTCGTGAGATCACCGGAGGTCAGGATGTTCTCAATGGTGCTGGACAACTGATCCACGGTCCGATTGGAATCCTGGTAGGTCGTATTGACGTTGGCTTCATTGACACAATTCAGGATGGTTCCCTCGTTGTAGCCCGCAATGCCGCCGCAGGACGTCGTACCGACAATGGCGCCGCCGCTCGTACAGGAAGAGATCGTGCCCATCCGGCCGTTCCGGCCGACGATGCCGCCCAGCTCACTGTTGCCCTCCAGTCGTCCGTCAAAGCTGCAGTCTGTGATCTGTCCGTAATTGATGCCCGCGATGCCGCCGAGCTTGCTCTGCGAGCCGCTCGGTGCGATGATCCCCTCTGCCTTCAGATTCGATACCGTTCCTGTGTTCTGTATGGTTCCGAACACACCGGTTTCCGACATACTCCCGGAGATCGAAATTCCCGAGATGGTGTGCCCCTGTCCGTCAAAGATGCCGCCGAAGGATTCAATGGGCGTGAATTCCTCTTTGGAGAAATCCAGGTCCGCTTCCAGCAGAACCTTCTTGTCTCTGGACCAGGTGTCATAGCGGCAATTCTTCGCCAGCTCACGGAATTCCTCCGTCGTACGAACGGTAATGGTCTCGTAGCTATCCGCCGCCGTCCCGGAGATGTCTGCCGTATTAACCCCTGCCTGCGCCTCCTGCGTTCCGTCCTCCGAATCCGTATTGTTCTCCTCGGTGACCGCCGTGCCGGAGCTTATGACGTTCTGGTTCACCAGATCCTCTGCCTGCTGCTGAAGATCCGTCACGGAAGCAGCCTGTGCGGGCAGATATGCTGCGGCAGCTGCGGTCTGTGCCGCAAGAATGGCTGCCGCCGCGCGCGCGCATTTGTTCCTTGTTCTTCGATTCATGCGGTTCATGCGATCCTTTCTGTTTCCTTATCTGTTTCCTTACCCGGATATTTGCTGCTCAGCTGCGGCATCATGCCTCGGTTTCCGTCCCTGCATCGGTTTCTGTTTCTCTCACATCCTCTGTGTAGCTCACATCCTCTGCGTCGGTTTCCGCCACAGGCCCGGTTATTTTCTCCTGCTCCTCGGTTCCCGCCTTCGGGTCATCCACCTTGTTGATCTTGCCCGATACCACCATGGCCCGTACATCTCCGCGAACCACCGCGTTCATCGTGCCCACCACGGTACCGTTGATGGTGCCGCGGATGGCGCCGTTGATCACAACGGTGCCGGACTCCTCCTTGGTCTTCACCGGATGCTCCAGCTCGAAGGTTGTCTTGGCAATCAATCCGTCCCCGATGATCAGGATCTGCGGCAAAACGAACATGACCAGAATAACGGAAATGGTCGTTCCTCTTCCCAGGCATTGTCCGATGCCGGCAATGCAGGCGTCCGAGGTCATCTGTCCGATGAACACACCGGCCAGGATCATCATGGAGCCGGAGGTAATGATCGTGGGGAAGCCGAAATTCAATGCTTCGATTACCGCCTCTCTCCGATCCATGCTCTTTCTGCACTCAATGTACCGGCTGGAGATCACGATGGCGTAGTCAATGTTGGCACCCATCTGGATGGAGCTGACGATCAGGTAGCCCATGAAGAACAGCTTGCTCTGCGTGATGGTCGGTATGCCGAAGTTGATGAAGATCGCGCCCTCGATGACCGCCACCAGCAGCACCGGCAGCCCGGCCGACTTAAAGGTGAACAGCAGGATCACCAGAACGAACAGAATGGACACCACGCTGACCACAATGTTGTCCCGTGAGAAGGAATCCCGCAGATCCCTCTGGGAGGTTGCGTCGCCGACGACGTAGACGGAGTCTCCTTCATAATAGGACTGGGCCAGGTTGTGCATGGTATCGACAAAGTCAAACCCTGCATCGTCCTGCTCCGGCAGCGGAATGGTCAGATAGACCAGAATGCGGTCATAGTCATCGCCTTCCAGCTGCTTGCGCCCGTCGCTGATCTGCTGATAGGCATCGGAGAGCGTGCTGCTGAGGTCATCGTCCAGCGTAATATAGCCTTCCTCACTCTTCTCATAGACGAACATCAGCATGTCCATGAGCGGAACCTTATAGGAAGAAATTCCTCCGACGATCCTCCCGTACTCCTCCTGATCCGCGGCATAGGTCGTATACAGCAGCTCTGCCACCTCATAATCCAGATCCAGCAGTTCCGAGAATTCCCGGGGGGAGAGTTCATCCGTCAGCATATAGCCGTCCATTGCCTCGGTGTTGGCCAGTCCCTGACAATAGTCCACCTCGCTGTAGGTCTCCAGATCCTTGATGAGCTTGGCTTCCTTCCGGTAATTGCCCGCCGGCACCACAATGGCACAATAGTTCTGGGAACCGAAGGTGCTGTCCATCAGCTCCTCGGCCTTCTGCTGGTCATTCCGGATGGGCGTATCCAGCGTAGAGTAGCCGTAAACGTAGGGCGTTTTCTGGGAGAGCACGCAGAACGTGACGAAGACCACGGCGAAAATCGCCGGCAGAACGAAACGGGACTTATAGGCAAAATGTCCGATCGCACTGATCTTCGGAATAAAGCTCTTATGCTTGGTCCGCGCCATAACCCCGGAGAAAATGACCAGCAGCCCCGGCATCAGCGTGAATACCGACAGAAGGCTCAGCAGGATGGCCTTGATCAGTACAATTCCCATGTCCGCTCCGATGCGGTATTGCATGAAGATCATGGCCATCAGACCGGAAATCGTGGTGAGCGAGCTCGACATGATCTCCGGAATGGATTTGGAAAGAGCGACCACCACCGCATCGTGCACGTCGTAGTCTCTCAGCTCCTCCTTGTAACGGTTGCAGAAGATAATGGCATAATCCACCGACAGTGCCAGCTGCAGAATGGACGAAACCGAGTTGGAGACGAAGGAAATGGTCCCCATGAGGAAATTGGTCCCGGCATTCATGATCATGGATGCCACGAAGGTCAGCAGCAGCACCGGAATCTCGCCGTAGGATTCACAGGAGAGCAGGAGCACCGTCACCACAACGACGGCCACCAGCACCATGATCTTATTGATCTCCTCCTGAATGGTCTCCGCCTGCTGGTTGCCGAGCGATGTCTCCACGTAGATATCGTAGGCGGACAGGTTCTCCTTCACGCCCTCCAGCGCTTCCAATGCCCTGTCATCGTTTTCGGAATAGGAGAAGCTGACATTGTACAGAGCAGAGCCGTCGTTGTAATGCTGGACGAAATCCTCCTGATCCGCATCCTCCGTCGTGAAGGTCACGGTCGATACGCCGTCCATATCCTCGATCTCGCCCTTGAGCTTCTGCGCGTCCTGAAAGGAAATGTTCGCCACCATGATCTTCGCGGAGCCAAAGGTAGTGAACTCCCTGTCCATGATCTCCAGGCCTTGCTTGGTCTCCGTGGTGGAAGGAAGGTAATCCGCCAGATCATTGTTGACCTTCACCCAGTTGGAGGAGAATACCGAGAAGATCATCATGATGATATAGATCAGGAAGAACAGCATCCTCTTGTCTACAATAAAGGATGCGATTCGTATCATTGCGGAATTGCCTGTGTTCTTCGTTTCTTCCATTGCCCGTCGTCCTTCTAATACAGAAAAAGCATTACACCCATAAAAGATTTAAAAATGACCTTTGGTCATAACGTGATATAGGATAGCATGTCATCAAAAAGATTCAAGTAAAAAATAAATAAATCGAGGTTTTCCGAAGAAAACCTCGCAACCGGCTACTCTCCTACACGCTGTCCCTTAATCTCCATCGGGCGGTGGTGCGGTGCATTGGCGGTGCCGGTGACGGTGCCGTCCTCGTGGATTACGGCCAGAATCGTAACCTCCAGCACCCCGAAGGGAAGCCGCGGAGACGCCTTGAACTGATAGACCGAACCGTTTCTGCTGCAGTCTGTCAGCGGAACCGTAAGGCCCATCAGTGTGGCTTCGCCGTGAAATTCCGTTTCTGTATCCATGAAAAGATCCCCCTTGACTTTGATCCATCCCATGGGGGACTTGAGCTCAAGATCATACTGTTCGTGATTGCTTTCTTTCATTGTTAATTTCCCTTCCGCAGGCAGCACAGACGATGTGCCGGCCTCTTATGCGATATTTTGTCTGTTCAGCAGCGCAAGTGCATTGTCGGTAAAGAGCATCTGCTTCTGCTGCTCCGTAATCTTTTCCGTATTTTCCAGCGCCTCTGCCTGGCCGATGCAGGCCGAAAGATCCGTGTACGGCGTGTCGGAGCCGTAGAGCAGATGATCTGCATCCACATTCCGCAACAGCATTTCCAGCTGCTTTTGCTCCGAAAAGCCCGCCATGTCATAGTAGACATGGGCCATATCCTCCATGATGTCCGCCCGTCTGTCCGGATCCGCAAACCGCAGCATCAATGCAAAGCTTTCGAAACGATCCGCCAGAACGGACAGGAATGCGCCGCCGTGAGGGATAACCCAGCGGATGTCCGGATATCGGGTAAAGGTGTCATTCTGTACCATGTTGATGAAGGTGCGGGTGGTTTCCACAAAATATTCAAAGGCCGGCACCGGAATTTCTTCGTTCACATTCGGCTGCATAACGGCGGGCTGTGTCGGATGCATCACCGCCAATGCACCGCGACCGTTCAATTCCTCCATCAGCTCATCCAGACGGTGATCGCCCAGATACACACCGCCGTAATTCGTCATCAGCCCCACACCGGCCGCGTGAAGCTCATCAAGGCAATGCCGCACCTCGAAAATGCTGCTGTGCACATGCGGCAGGGGGAGTGTGGCGAGAAAGCCCAGCCTCCCCTGCGAACGGGCAACAATTTCCGCACCCTCTTCGTTGATTCTTCGTGCCAGCTCGCGGCTGCGGAATTTGTTGCCGGTGTATACCCCCGGCGAAGAAACGGACAGTAAGGCGTACGAGATGCCCAGCTCCCGCATCGCCTCCTGCTGAAACTCCTCGTCCCACTCCGGTGTCGGAAATCCGTCCGGGCAGTACAGTCCCTCCTCCTCCAGAAAGTCATAATAGGCTTTCGGAAGATAATGCGCCTGAAAATCGATCTTGTTCTGAAACCGCATACATTCCTTTCTAAGTCTAAGCCGCAGCCTTTCTGCGGCGATACAGGGAGAATTTCGCGCGGGCGAATTCTCCGATGAATGCTCGCGTGCTGCCGTCTGCGGCTGCACGAGGAGAATTTAACGCCCCTATCCAAGAGCGGGCAACGGTCAAACCCATGCCATTTGTCAGAACACCGGGCGAAAACATCCGGAGATTGCGTGGTATACTTTGGGAAATTCCGGGCGGAATTGTCCGGCGCAGACATGTACCGAAGCGAAGCGGGAGAGTTTTTATGGAACGATCGACGAATGCAGCCTCCGACCGGACCAAATATGCACTGGCGGATGCACTCAAGGAGATAATGACCCAAAAGCCCATTGACCGGATTTCCATCCGTGATTTGACGGAGCGATGCGGGATCCGACGGCAAAGCTTTTATTACCATTTTGAAAATGTTTACGACCTCCTGCAATGGATGTTCCAGCAGGAGGCCGTATCCCTGCTGCAACAGCACCGGGGGATGCTCCTCTGGCAGGAGGATCTGCTGCAGCTTTTCCGTTATATTGAGGAGAACCGGGCCGTTTGTCTCAATTCCCTCAAATCCATCGGACGCGAACATCTGAAGCGCTTTTTCGAGGCGGATATCCATGTCATTGTCCAAAGAGCCGTCGAAGAGATCGGCCAGGAGATCGGCGCGGTCCCCGGCGTATCGGCGGAGGATGTTGCCTTGATGACGCACCTGTATGTGATCACCATTGCCGGCTTGCTGGAAAGCTGGCTGCTCGGAGAGATTCGCCGCACGCCGGAGCAGCTGGCGGCCTTCATCGATCAGATGCTCCGGGACCATATCCGGGGTGCACAGCTGCGATGGCAGACCGAACCGTAAAAGGGAGCACGGAGGCTTGGGTTTCCAAGCCTCCGTGCTCCCCGGAAGACACCGCTCAGGGTGTCTGTATCGATGTATTTTCCTCTGTCTGCGCAGCCTCCGGGACCGTGCCGGCCGCTGCGGCATTCTCTGTCCCTGTCGTAGCCGCAGCCTCTGCCGTCCCTGCGGCCGTTCCCTCTGCATAGGTCGTCGACGTTGCACCGCTGTTCGTATCGTTGGTGGTCACCGTCGTAGCTCCGTTTGCCGTATTGGATGCCACGGCAGTCCGCACGCCGGTGGCCGCATTGTAATAGATAATGGTCACGACACCGGTATTCGGATCCACCGAGGTCGACTCCACTTCCCCGAGAGACGAAGCCGCGGCCTGCGTCTCTGCGTCTGCGGTCTCTGCCGCCGTTTCCCCGGCAGCTGCACCGCCCGTTGTTCCGGTAGTACCGCTCCCTGTCTGCGCTGCGGTTCCTTCTCCTACCAGCGACGGCTTCGATTTGCCCGTCACCTGGGTGTAGGTGCTCCTTCCGACCGCTGACTCCGCATCCTGATAATTCTGCTGATAGGAGTCGGAATTCCGGTAGGAATAATCCCCCAGATTGGATTTTTCATATTTCTCCTCCAGCTCCTGCGCCGTGGTCTCTCCATTGAGGAAGCACTGCAGCTCCTGCGCATTGGTCTCAAAATCCAGCGCCAGCACACGTCTGCCGCACATCCCGTCCATGAGGCCGTAGGTGTTCGAGAGCGGGAACGTGATGGTATCACAATCCATGTTCAGAAAGGTTTCCGCCTCCGGAATCAGACCGGCAATATCCATCTGCGTAAGGTTTGTCTGCACCAGCGGGAGCACATCGTTCAGCAATGCGTCCAGATCCGTAATGCTGAGCTTTTTGAGATTCTGCATCGCCGCCAGAATAACCTTCCGCTGGCGTTCCACGCGGTGCCAGTCATCATCGATGGCGCGAAGCCTTGCATAGCACATCGCCGTCGCACCGTTCAGATGGTTGACCCCCGGCACCAGATCCTGCTGCACCGTGTCCTCTACGTGCAGACCCTTAATGTGGCCCGCCGTGTAGGTGCCCTCCGGATGGTTGATGTTGTTGCACTCCGCCTCGGTCAGTTCAATGTCCACACCGCCCACGGAGTCCACCAGCTGCATGAAGGTTCGGATGTTGACGCGGATATACTTGGTCACATCCACCTTGAAATTCTCGCGGATCACCTGCGTCATCATGTAGGGACCGCCGTACCAGAACATGTGCGTGAGCCAGTCCCACTGTCCCTCGTAATCGCCGCTCGGAATTTTCACGCCGATGGCCCGCTCGAAGCTGATCAGGTGCAGCTGGTTCGTTTCCCGGTTGAGGGAGAGGAGCATGCAGGTATCTCCTCGGGCATTGTCGCTGAATTCCTTCGTCCGATCATCGGTTCCGATGAGAAGGATGTTGAACACATTGCTGTCTGACCAGATTTCGCCGGTGGCCTCCACCGCCTCCTGCTCCTCCAGCTGTCCGGCATCCTGCCTGGACTGCAGCTCTTCGTTTTCCAGCTCGTCCTGCTCATCGTTTTCCATGGAAATCTCCGAGCTGGAGAATTTGCCGTCGCTGATGTTCAGCTTGCTGTATTTGCTGTGGAAATATCCATATCCCGCAAGGCCCACGACGAGCACCACTGCGAGCACCGCTGCGAGGACTCTGGCCCAGAGCTTCCAGCCGCAGAATGTCCTCCAAAGAGACAGTATCCCGCGGACGGCCTTTCCCGGCAGAGATTCCTGTTCCTTCTCTCCTTTTCCGCTCTCTGCCTGCGTCCGCTCCTCTTTGGCCGGATTTTCCGGCGCACGCTCCGCATGCCTTTCGGATCGATCTTCTGCTCTGCGCGCCTTCTTACCCGCCGCGTGCCTTTCCTCGATCTCCTCCTCTTCCAGCTCCTCCTTACTGAAATCGCTCTGCCCGGCGTCCTCTTCCGCAGGGGCATCCTCTTCCGCAGAAGGGGGCTCTTCGTCCGGCTCATCCGTATTCTTTTCTGTCAAAGGTGCCGGTTCTGCCGACTCCTCTTCCTGCGCCAAAGGCCTTGTCACCGGCTCTTCTTCCTGCACAAAAGGCCCTGCCGCAGCCTCTTCTTCCTGCACCGAAGGACCTGCCGCAGCCTCCTCGGAAGCCTCATCTGCCTCACCGGAAGCTTCCTCGGAAGCCTCCTCCTGTTCCTGCAGGTCCTGCCCTTCGGCAGAACGCTTCTCCTCCTGCAGCCGTGCACGCCGCGCCTGCTCTGCCTTACGTCTCTTTTTCTGCTGTTTTCTGCTGTTCTTCTTTCTGGTCATTGCTTCTGCCTTTTCATTTTGATGTATCCGTTTCTCAGATAAAGAGCTTCATCGCCCACCCCGGCACCCCCGAGGTGTCCGGATCCTCTTCCGCGATGAAAACAAATGCGGTGTCATAGTCGGTCGGCTTTGCGGGATACCTTCCCTTTCCGTCCGTAAAATACAGAAGGCCCTTCGGCTTTCCGATGATCTTATTCCTGCGCAGCTCCTCCACATAGGCAAAGGCGGGGCGAAAATCCGTCCCAAAGCCGCCCTTTAAGCAGAAGCTCCCGGCATACTCCCGCATTTGCGAGAGCGATCGGATCGCAATGTCATTCTGCACTCTGTCATCGCATTCCAGAATATGGATGTCTGTGCGGAAATAGAAGGAATCGCTTCCCAGCAGCATGGCTGCCGTTTCGTTCAGGAATTTCTGTACCAGCGTTTCCTGACAGGAGGCCGAGGTATCCAGCACGATGATGAGCTGCTGCACCTTTGTCGCCTCCCGGTATTCATTTTCCTCGATCAACGGCATATTGCCGTACATCTCCATGCCAAGATGATAAAAGCCGTAGTCGAAGGAATCAAGATCTATGCCGGACTCTTCCCTGGTGATCATAAAGCGCTTGAGAAATTCACGGTAATCGGTCCGTCCGCTTCCGTCCCAGGACAGATACCGCACGAACTCGCCGGTTTTGGCCGCCGCCTCCTTCCCGAAGGTGATCTCCAGCCGGACCTTATTCGCCAGCTGCCGCCACTCCTCCTCGGTAAGTCGCTTTGTCGGAACAAAGGGCAGCTGCGACGGCTGCGTCTGCGGCAGCTCCGGCGGCCTCTCCTGCGGCTCCTCCATCCGCTCCCAGAAGCCGTGGTCGTCCATGGCGAACTCCTCTGCCATGGCTGCCTCCTTGCTGTAATTGCGTTCCCCCGCGGTAAATGCATGGTACAGCCTCTGAGCGCTCAACACGCCCGCGGTTCTTCGCAGTTCTTCATAGTATGCATTCCGTTTCTCCCGGACCGGCCGGCATACGGACGGATTCTCCATGGAATCCACCACGGATTCCACCGCAATGTCACAGCACAGATTCCACAGCTCGCCGTCCGCATGCTGCTTTGCCGCGAACATGTGCCGGAACATGCAATGCAGCAGCATGTGCAGATAGACGCGGCGCAGCCAGAAGGGATCCTCGATGTAGTGCGTCATGAGACATTTCGGGTTGAAACGCACAAAGGCTGCATCCGTTCCCACGGAGGTTGTGGACAGATCCATCACCGGCGAAAGGGTTCCCAGAGCAGGTCCCAGAAAATGCATGGACAGATACAGCTCCGTTCCGGTCTCTTCCAGAATCCTTTTCCCGATCCGATCCAGTTCCTCCCGATGCTCGTTCATCTTTTCCTTACCATTTCAGGTGCCATTCCGGTTACCATTCCAGACGCAGTCCCGCTGCGTCGCAGGACGGTGTCTTCCTTGTCCGCCGATATTCCATCAATATTCCGCAAAGCTCGGTTGCGCCTTTTTGTGCCGCCAGGGTCAGTCCCTGCTCCAACGCCCCGGCATCCAGCAGTCCGCGCTGCGTCAGCACCCGCAGCTGCGCGGTGCTCCCCTCCTGTGCATCCGCCTCGATGAGAAGCTCCAGCGTTCTCCTGCCGTTCTCCTGCAGGAAGGCTTCGTACCTTTTCTCTGCCGCCGCGCTCAATCCCTTCGGATACATCAGTCGTCCGAGGGCAATCCCAATCGCTGCTGCCCCATCGTCAGCCGTCAGCTTTTCCAACAGCCGGTCGTACCCGGCAAGATCCAGCCGATGCTTCCCCACGCATTCCCGGTATGCCAGGCCGGCACCCTCGATGGAGAAATGGATGGCCCGTGCCATCGTATCCTCCTTCGCTTCGTTGACATATTCCGGAAAGGTCAGCCGGAGCCTTTGCCCGTCCTCTTCATCCAGCAGCCGAAAGGTCAGCATGCCGTCCACATCCTGCAGCATGGAACGGATGACAATGTAATTGTCCTTCTCTGTCATGTGCACGGTGATTTCGCGAAGGAGCGGACATTGCCGGATGACGCCGTCATAATAATCATCGGCCGTATTGTACAGCTCTATGCTGCGCAGCCCGGTGCAGTTGTAGAAGGCAAACGGACGCAGGGTTTTCAGATTGCGCCCCAGCTGCACGCTGCGCAGCTCCTTCCTTCCGGAAAAGGCATGCGCACCGACGCTTCGCACCGGCAGCCCCTCCAGCCGATCCGGCAGCACCAGATCCCGAAGGCCTCCCTCATAGCCTGTCACCTCCATGCCTTCCTCTCCGGCATAGGTTTTCTTTTCCCAGGTAAATCCCATGAATTGCACCTTCTTTGCCGCAGGCCCTCCGACGGGCATTCAGTCCGCGGCCCTGTACACCTCGATTTCGTCCCGATATTCCTGTGCATAGGGACAATGCCAGATGCGGTAGCCATCCACGGTCTCCAGCAGCTCCAGACCGTTCTCCGTAAGACTTCCGGCGATTACCTTGTCCGCCTCCACAACCAGATACTCGCAATGGTAGGTCTCCAGCGCCGAACAGAGCTTCCCCGCATCCACCGGATCCGACTGCTCCAGCGCATCGAACACTTCATTATAATAGGACCCCATCTGCATATCTCTGCCGTAGGGCATGAGAATCTTCGTATTGTATTGCCGGACGAACTGTACCAGGCCCTCCGGCATCGCCACCATCGTTTCCTCTCCCCCGGTCTCGTTCATGAGGTAATCGGAGATGTCCAGAATCATCTGCGGAATGTGCAGCCGGTTTTCTGCCTTCAGGATGTTCTCGTTCTCGTAAACGCAGTTTCCGCTGAGGACAAAGAGGCCGCACATCACCACCATTCCCAGCTGAATGTTGCCGGCCATTGCCTTGAGCCCCGCATAGATCGTCGTCGCAGACATCGGCAGCAGCCACAGCAGACGATAGTAGGTTCTGGCACTGTCGATTCTGCTGTACAGCCGATACACCGGCGGCAGAAAGAACAGGATCAGACAGATCAGCGGAAGATAGCACAGAAGAATGCGCCGGTTCCTGTCCCGTTCCTTTACCGTCAGATATCCCAGACACAGCAGATAGAGGAGGAAGAGCAGCTTGCCCCCTTCAAATTCATTGACCGTCTGCATGATTCCGCTCACGGCAGGCGACCTCCTTTCAGAAACGGCACCAGCGACGGATATACCATCCGCAGCAGGAACACCAGATATACAACTGCCGGAATGCAGCACAGCACGGTCCTTTGCAGAAGTCCCTTTCTCTTTTTAAAAATCCGGATCAGAACGGTGCCCAGCAGCAGTCCTCCCGATACCATGGCCGGTGCAAGCGACGTGAAAAAGCCGGCTCCTCCCGTGAGCATGACCAGCATCAGCCAATACCATCGGTTCTCATCCTCGTCGAAACGGAGCCTGCGAAACAGCAGAACGAACAGCATCGGAAGAATAAAGTTTACGAACATGGCCTTCCCCTGCCACGTGCGCATCAGCAAAAAGGTCTCCGCGGTATAAATCGAAGTGTTCCCGAAGATCTGCAGCACCGCAAGGCAGGTCATGGCCGCCGGCAGGAACTGTCGCCTCTGCACTCTTTTCTTCCCTCTGGAAAGCTCGCGGAACAGCTGGTAATACGTCACATCCACCAGCGGGATCAGGACCAGCGGCAGCATGCTGTGCGTCACAATGGTGGAATGGGTGCCGCACAGTCTTGCGACAAAAGCAATCCACATGGGCATGAGGGCCAGTGCATGGCGCCCGTCCAGCGACGTCGTCACCCCCGTATAGGGCACATAATAGTACATGGTGCCCGTCTGCCAGGTCTGCAGGGACTGCGCCACATAATAGGCATCGTCTCCGTCATAGGACGCCCTGGTATAGGCCCAGTAGAGCTGTACCGCCACCAGCACCAGGAAGATCAGCCACCAGAAGGCCGCGTCCGGATCGTTCCGCCATTCCCGGACCTTGGGAAACCGCACCCCGCCTCTTCGCCGGACAGCCACAATCCCGGCCAGAATCCACAGTCCGTCCACCGCAAGGAATACTCTCACAAGAAGGGAGAAGTCTCCCATCGGCGTCCAGATCAGAATGGGGATTCCGATCGCTTCAAAGAGCACAAAGGTCGCAAGATAGCCGGACAGCACCACCAGCGGAAGCTTGCGCTTGATCGCAGGAAGCAGACTGGCCGGCAGCAGCCCTGTCAGAACCGGCAGGACCACCGCAGCAAAAAGGAACATGGCAAATTTCAACAATGCACTCATAATGTCTTACCCGGTACCGGTTACTGTAAAATTCACAGGTTACCGTTCCGCCACCAGCCGACGACGGGTCCCGGCGGAGTTGTCCAATCAGGGGACACTCTCGTTCCGTGTTCGGACCTAGCGGTGCTAAGCTCGCAGAGTACGCTCGCAAGCACCGAGGCCTCGCAAGGCCCCTGATCCGGACATTCTCCGCCAGGACCCGTCGCTTTGCTGACGTCTGTACAGTAACCTTTTCAGAAGAGTTTACCCCACCGCCGGGAAAATGTCGATGTACACCCCCCGCCCCGATATGCTAGTATTAAGTTGTGTGTCTGAACAGACCGCGAATTACGATGTTACAAGGAGCTTATGCATGAAGAAGGTACTGATCATCGGTGCCGGTCCTGCCGGACTGACCGCCGCCTATGAGCTGCAGAAGACCGGGGGATACGAGGTCGTTGTTTTCGAGGAGACCTCTGCTTTCGGCGGTATTTCCCGGACAGTGGAATACAAGGGCAATCGCATGGATATGGGCGGCCACCGTTTTTTCTCCAAGGTCCCCGAAGTCAACGCCTGGTGGGATGCTCTCCTGCCGAGGCAGGGTGCGCCGGCCAGCGATGATGACGCGTTGCACCGGACGGTTTCCCTCATGAAGGGCGGACCGGATCCGCAGACAACGGACCGCGTCATGCTGCGCCGCAGCCGCGTCAGCCGGATCTTCTTCAACAGCAGATTTTTCGATTACCCGATTTCCTTAAAGCCGGAGACCTTCGCCAATATGGGCTTCGGCACCACCATCGTGGTCGGCTTCTCCTACATCAAGGCGAGGCTCTTCCCCAGAGAGGAGAAATCTCTGGAGGATTTCTACATCAACCGCTTCGGCCGGAAGCTCTATTCCATGTTCTTTGAGCATTACACGGAGAATCTCTGGGGACGGCACCCGTCGCAGATCGATCCCTCCTGGGGAGCGCAGCGGGTCAAGGGCGTTTCCATCTCCGCTGTGCTGAAGGATGCGCTCGGCAAGATGTTCCATAAAAAGAACCGGAAGGTGGAAACCTCCCTTATCGAGGAGTTCAGCTATCCGAAGCTTGGTCCCGGGCAGCTCTGGGACGTCACGGCCGAGGAGGTCCGCAAGAAGGGCGGCACGATCCTGACCGGAGCCCGGGTGGTAAAGATTCTGAAGAATGAGCAGAACACGCTCACCGGCGTTGTCTATGAAAAGGACGGACAGCAATACACGGCGGAGGGTGATTATGTCATCTCTTCCATGCCCATCAAGGATCTCGTGGCCGGCATGAACGATGTCCCGGCGGATCCTGCCCGCATCGCCGCCGGTCTTCCGTACCGTGACTACATGACCGTCGGCGTGCTGGTGAACCATCTGGAGCTGGTGAACAAGACCCGCACCCGGACCATCGGCAACATCGTCCCCGACAACTGGGTCTATGTCCATGACCGGAACGTCACCATGGGACGGTTCCAGATCTACAACAACTGGTCCCCCTATCTCGTAAAGGACCTCGAGCATACCGTATGGCTGGGGCTGGAGTATTTCTGCAACGAGGGCGATTCTCTCTGGACCATGAGGGACGAGGATTTTGCCGCACTGGGCATCCGGGAGATGGTAAAGCTCGGGCTGATCAAGGATGAGAGCGCTGTGCTGGATTCCCACGTGGAGCGTGTGAAAAAGGCATATCCGGCTTATTTTGACACCTATGATGAGATGGACACCCTGCGCAGCTATCTGGACACCATTCCCAACCTTTTCTGTGTGGGACGGAACGGACAGCATCGCTACAACAACATTGACCATTCCATGTGCACCAGCTTTGAGGCCGTAAAGGATATCGTAAGCGGCCGCACCGACCGTTCCAACGTGTGGAGCGTCAATACCGAGAAGGAGTACCACGAAGCCGCCGAGGAGAATACCGTAGAGGTGGATTAACACCTCGCAGACGGCCCGCTTTCGATGGTGCGAACCGACAAGAGTGAGGATGAATCGAATTATATGAGCATTCGTATCAGCAGTTTTCTGGGAAGATTCGGCTTCGAGGCGAGGCGCATTGCGCCCAACCTCGCCAGCAGCGCTTATCTGCGGCTCCAGTTCATGACAAGAGGGACCATTCAGGATCAATACATCAAATGGTTCATGGAGCAGGAGGAAACGCCCAAGCCGCAGGTTGTCAACATCGAGACCATCAACCGCTGCAACTCCACCTGTGCCTTCTGCACCGCCAATGTTCACGCCGAGAAGCGTCCCTTCATGAAGATTGATGAGAAGCTCTACCGCTCCATCATCGATCAGCTGGCCGACTGGGGCTATGAGGGGCATCTGACCCTGTACGGCAACAATGAGCCGCTCCTGGATACGCGCATCGTGGAGCTCCACCGCTATGCCAGGGAGAAGCTCCCGAACAGCTTTATCTTCATGTCAACGAACGGGCTCATTCTGACTCTGGACAAGATCCGTGAGGTGCAGCCCTACATTGACCAGCTCATCATCAACAACTACGCCAATGAGTATAAGCTCCATGACAACATTCAGGAGATTTATGACTACGTCCGGACGCACGAGGAAGAGTTCCGCGACATCGAAATTGTCATCCAGATGCGCTACCTGCAGGAGGTCCTGACCAACCGGGCCGGCTCCGCTCCCAACAAGCAGAGCACGCCGAAGGAGTACACGCAGTCGTGTCTTCTGCCCTTTACCGACCTTTGGATCACGCCGAACGGGAAGATCGGCATCTGCTGCTGCGACAATCTGGAGGTCACGGATCTTGGCAATCTGAACACCGAATCCCTGAAGGCGTGTTGGAGCGGCCCGAAGATCACGGCCGTCCGAAAGGCTCTCGCCATGGGGCGGAACCGCTATCCCTTCTGCAAGTCCTGTGACTTCATCGATGCCGGCTTCCGGAATCAGATCAGCAAGAAAATTCTCGCCGGGGATGTCGAGGGTGCCAACCGCACCGGCGGCGAGGAAAAGAACGACAAGGGCTCCCGGTAGCAGGCCTGTTCCGCCGCCCGGCCGCAGGCTTTTCCTACCACCCCTGCAAACTTTTCCTGCCTCTGCAGGCTGCTCAGCGGAGGCGGTACACATACAGCGTGTAGGGACTGCTCTCCTCCGTAAAGGGGCCCAGCAGCTCCATGGACAGCTCTTCGTAATTGGTGATCGCAATTCTCGAGAAGATATAGCGGCAGTCCAGCTCCCGGAGCGCCGCTGTGTCCACCTCCAGCGTATCCTCTGTGTGCGGGTAGTTGCGCACCGCCTCCACAATGGTAGCATTGCTGCCGGAATACAGATAGCATCTGGCTCCCCACTCATCATAATAGAGTCGGGAGCTTTCATTTTGCTCCAAAGCCGGTGCGATCACACGGCGAAAGCTCTCCTTATAGGCCTGCGGGTAAAAGCCAAGATATCCGTCAATGGTTGCGATGCCGTTGTACTCCAGAACGGCCGGATGAAAGCCGTAAGCCGCCGACCACTCCCCCTCGTAGCCGATCTCCTCGCAGGCCTTCCGGAACAGCGCCTCCGAATAGTATTCTCCGTAGCTCAGCGTATTGTACGGCTCCTTTCCGAGCTCCTCCTTCACAAGCGCCTTTGCGGTGTGCAGCAGATCATTGTAGGTATTCCCGTACAGCTGGATGGCCAGAAAGGCTGCAGCCGCCAGACAGACGGCAAAGGCGAACGCCCGGGTTCCATTTCCCTTTCCACTCCCCTCTTCCTTTCCGTTCTTCTCTTTTCTGCGCGTTCGAAGCCCGCTCCCCCAAACCGTCAGACGGCAAAGCGCGATCCAGAACATGACGTACCACAGAAACGGGTTGAAAAAGGAGGTTCTGCTGAACTGAAATCCGCGAAGGGAAGGCACCAACCGCTCCATCCACGTGCGGAATTCCTCGCAGTAATACAGGCCGTAAACCGCACTGTTGAACAGCAGGAGGATTGCGGCAATGTTATAAAGGTCACGGAAGGCGGCTCTCCCTTCCCTTCTTCGCAGATATCCCGCGTTCCGAAGGATCAGGTAGGCCAGACACACCGGCAGCACCACGAAGCGCTGTGCACTCTCGCAATGCAAATCCACGCCGTACAGCAGGAGTCCTCCCGTCCACTGCAGGATTTCCGGCAGCGTCAGCGAGGTCTGCACCATGGTGTCCCGGATGGTGGTCTCCCCTCCCAGCAGCATGCTCGCGAACAGGCGGTGCTCCCACACAACATAGCCGGCCGACAGGAACAGCAGCGCGAGCAGAAGCCGAAACGCCGTCCTTCTCCGGCCAAGAAGGCTGCGCGTCGTCCGGCTCCCGCGGATGCGACAGCGCACCACGTCTGCCGCCATCGTCAGCAGCACTACCGTCAGCGCCAGCACCAGATAGCACAGCAGGAAAAAGCCGAAATACGAGAAATAGGAAAGCCAGGGATACAGGAACAGCGCCAACAGCCAGCCGCAGGTGCTCTTTCGGGATTCTGCCCGCAGAAGCCGCAGCGTGCAGTATACCGCCAGCGGTATGGAAGAAAAGGCAATGCCAAAAGAGGGGAACAGGTTCAGGCATCCGTAGCAAAGGCCGATCAGCACCGCCAGATTCCCGGTTCGGGAGGCCCGGTGCGATGCGGTTTGCCCCGTCATCGTTTGCCCCGGCGTGGTCTGCACCGGCGCGGTTTGCCCCGGGGTGATCCACCCGCGCCGCTCCAGCTCCCTTGCCAGAAGGACAAAGGACACCGTCCCGAGGACGACCTTTACCAGATACATCACCACGTAGGCGGCAAGTGAAGGCAGCAGCAGATACAGCACGGCCTCCAGAGAACATTCACTGGGCAGCACATCTCGGGAAATTCCGTGCAGAAACGGCGCTGCGGCATCCGATGCCCGGAAGGTCCCGGTGTCCTTCAGCATTCGGTACTGGGCCTGGAACAGGTCCAGATTGTCCGCAACGGCGATCTGTGCCCCGTCTCCCGCCGCAAGATAAACCAATCCTGCCGCCAGAACAAAAAGAGCAGCGGTGACCGCTGCCCAATGCTCCCGGAGCACTCCCGGGATTTTCTTTTTGTCCGCCCGTTCTTTTCTCGTCTGCGCCATATCAGTCGTCCTTTTGCATGACATGCAGGTTGATGCGGTCGATTTCGAAATTGCGCCGGTTGTTCCGCTCCAGATTCGACAGAATCAGACCGGAGAACAGCGACTGGATGGCTGCCAGCATAACAAAGCCGCACACGATCAGCGTCGGGAATTTCGCCACCAGACCGGTGTTCATGTAATCGCTCAGAACCGGAACGAAGAACAGGAAGGATACCAGTGCCAGCAGCGCCGCCAGCAATCCGAAAAAGCCAAGAGGCTTGTAATTGCGATAGAGCCGTACGATGGTCCGTAGCACACGGAAGCCGTCGCCGAAGGTATCCAGCTTCGACACGCTCCCCTCGGGCCGGTCCCGGTAATCCACGATAACATTCTCAATCTGCATGTTGTTGTAGACGGCATGAATGGTCATCTCCGTCTCAATCTCGAAGCCCTTCGAAAGAACCGGAAAGGTCTTCACGAAATCAAAGCTGAAGGCCCGGTATCCGGTCATAATGTCCTTCACGCCGCAGTCAAAGAGGCGATTGATGCTGCCGCGCACCAGAGAATTGCCGAAATTGTGAAACGGACGCTTGTTCTGGGTGAAATACGTGGAAGAGAGGCGGTCTCCTACCACCATATCGGCATTGTGTTCCAGCACCAGCCGCACCATCTCCGCCGCACTCTCCATCGGATAGGTGTCGTCTCCGTCCGTCATCACATAGCATTCCGCATCGATCTCGCGGAACATGCGGCGGATCACGTTGCCCTTCCCCTGCATATATTCCCTGCGTACCACGGCACCGGCCTCCCTCGCAAGCTCCGCCGTCCGGTCCGTCGAATTGTTGTCATAGACATAGATTACCGCATCCGGCAGTGCCCTTTTTGCATCCGTCACAACCTTCTGTACGGTCTTCTCCTCGTTGTAGCATGGAATCAATACCGCGATTCTGTCCATTTTCCTGTCCTCCTGCCCGCAGCCGTATCCGGCTGCAACACATATGACGCCCCGGGCATATCCCCTGTTCCGCACGCACTCCGCGTTCATGGCGCGTTCATTCCGCCCTCATTCCGCATTCGAGCCCTGATAGCCGTCCGTCAGCGTGAAGTCCAGCATGTTGCCCACATATCGCTCCACCGCCTCGTATACCACCACATCCGGCTCCTCCCGCAGCAGCTGTCCGTGGCTGTAGGTGTAATAAAAGGTCGTATAGGCCGATGCATAATGACAGGCCAGATACGGTGCCATCATCGTAGAAAAGGAATCTCCGATCACGAAGAGCTTCCCGCCGGGTGCCTGCCCGTCCGTCGTCGTGAAGCGGAACACATGTCCGTCCTCCTCCTGCGCCGACGTCATCGGGTGGCCGGTGTAGCCCGTCAGCTGATAGGCTGCACAGTCATTCAGCGTATTGCCCAGATGGATCAGCCGCGCAAGATCATAGCTGCCGGTATGGTAATCCGTCACCGAAACCTCCTCCAGCGGGACAAAGTCATAACCCAGTGCCTGCACCAGCTTCTCCGAGCCTATGTAGGCACCCAGATTGTTCCAATGCGTGTCATATTTGTAATAAATCTCCGTATCCGGATTCTGCTCGCGATAGGTCAGCAAATCGTCCAGCGCGCACACCACCTTCAGATCCGTTTCTGTCTGCAGATATTCCACCAGCTGCTGCAGCTTGAAGTGCTCTGCGGGCTTTCCGTACATATCCGGCATATACTCGCTGTAGACCCGTTCCTTGTTCGGTGCGAAATAGATCACAAAGTCGCACCCGCGGCCGGCGAGCTCATCCCTTGCCGCCGTGAAATTGCCGGCGATCCTCTCCAGCTCCTCTTCGGTGAACAGGTTCGTTCCCATATAGTCCCCGATGGGATCCTCGTCCGCCACCTGTGCCCCCTTGTAGAAGAGCCAGCCGTCCTTCCCCACAACGACGCTCTCGGAGGAGGAGGTCTTCAGCACCTTATATTCCAGCAGTCCCTGCAGCGTCAGCAGCTGATTGCGGAAGGGCAGATGGTCATTGAACCAATCCTCAAACTGGGACGGAAAGGTTTCCGCCGTCGTCACCATGCCGGCCGCCTCGGCCTCCCGGCTGCACGGCAGCAATGCCAGGGTTCTCTGTTCATAATTGGTCGTATCCACAAAGCCCCGGATCAGGACGAAAACCGCCGCAGGGAGCAGGAGCACTGCCGTCATGAGCAGCACATACAGGCGCCGCATCCCTTTGCCGAGGGGTTTTGTTGCAGAAAGTGTCGTCTCTTCCTTCATTCTGTCCTTTCCTGCCGTTCATCAGAACCTGAAATATATGAACGGATTGTAGGTATTGCCCGCCAGCTTTAAAATGCAGCCGAGCAGAACCGCTGCGCAGAAGACAAACTCCGGAAAGCTCCCCTTCCATTTCTGCGCGATTCCCGCCGTCTTTTGCCTTGTCACAGCCGCCTGCAGCACACCGCACCCCAGGACGCCGCAGATCAATGCCAGCACAGCCTCACTGCTGACCAGCGTCCCTACAATCACGTCGGTGGAAGTGTACCGCCACGGCAGCAGCATGCGCACAACAATCGCAGCTCCCTGCCGGAATTGATCGGCGCGGAAGAAGACCCAGCCGATCATCACAACCAGCATGGTATAGATTCTCGGCAGAATTCTCCCCTTTTGCAGGAGCCTGCCAAGCCCCACCCGCTCCAGTATGCTGAAGAATCCATGGTACAGGCCCCAGGCAATGAAATTCCAGCTCGCACCGTGCCACATGCCGGTGGCAAAAAAGACCACCAGAAGATTCCGGTACGTGCGGACCCCTCCCCTGCGGTTTCCTCCCAGCGGAATGTACAGGTACTCCTGGAACCAGGTGCCCAGGGAAATGTGCCATCTGCGCCAGAACTCACGAATGGAGGTGCTCAGGTACGGGTACCGGAAGTTCTCCAGAAAATCGAAGCCGAACATTCTGCCAAGGCCGATGGCCATATCGGAATAACCGGAGAAATCATAGTAAATCTGCAGCGTGTAGGTCAGTGCGCACAGCCATGCCATCCCCCCCGTCAGGGAGGCCGTGTCCAGCGCATACAGATTGTCGGCGGCCTGGCCGACCAGATTCGAGATCAGCACCTTTTTGCCAAGGCCGTAGACAAAACGGCGAAAGCCCGAAGCGATGCGCTCCGCGTCCACGCTCCGGTTCTCGATCTGCTCCGCAATGTCGCGGTATTTTACAATCGGTCCCGCGATCAGCTGCGGGAAAAAGGACACGTACAATGCCAGATACAGCAGATTCTTCTGCACCTTGATCTGTCCGCGGTACAAATCGATGACGTAGCTCATGGCCTGAAAGGTGAAAAAGCTGATGCCGATGGGCAGCGCGATGTGCGCGAGCGGAAGATTTGCCTTCGGAAACACAAAGTTGATGGTATTCAGGAAGAAGTCCGTGTATTTAAAATAACCCAGAAGTGCGAGGTTTACGATGATATCCATCGTCAGAAAGAGCTTCGCTCTGCCGCGGAACCGGTCAATGAGGAGACCAAAGGCCCAGTTCAGGACAATGGAGGCCAGAAGGAGCAGCACGTTCCGGGGCTCTCCCCAGGCATAGAACAGCAGACTGGTCACCAGCAGCAGAATGTTCTGCCGCGCCGGCTTGCGAATCACCAGGCTCAGAAGAAAGACAACCGGGAAGAAGACCCAGAGGAAAATCATTGAACTAAAAACCATAAGAACTCCCTGTTCGAGAATCGTTTGGGCATACGGCTATATTTTACCCTACACGGTCGGTTTTCTCAACGCGGCTTGGCGGCAGGCGAAGCTTTCCCGCGAGCAGCACCGCCAGGACGGCGGAGACCGCCCCCATCACGCAGACAAAGGCAACAACCGCTCCCAGAATACCGTATGCCGCGACAAGGCGCGGGGTCAGGAGGACCGACAGGATCGTCCCCGCAAGATAGGCGAGCGGCAGATGCCTCTGCGCCCTTATGATGGTCAGCACCGCCGCGCAGAAGCCGTTGAAGGCGAGAAAGACGCCCCCCGTCAGGACCAGCAGCAGCTCGGTCCGGTATTCCGAAAGGTCCGTGTGATAAAGCCAGGACAGCACCGGAATTCCCCAGAGACCGGCCGCCAGAAAGATCGGCACCGATGTCAGCAGCAGCGCCCCCGCAACGCGGCCGAGGCTCCTTACGAATCCCGCCCGGTTCCCGCTCTTCCAGTCCTTTGTCATGGAGATCAGCATCGGCTGGTACAGGAACATGTTCAGCAGCTGGATCACGAACACCGGCATCGCGATGAAATTGTAGCAGGCCTGCGCGGTTTCATCCATTGCGGCATCAATGGCATATTTGGGCTCATTGATGAGATAGAAGGAGAGGAAATTGACGGCGCAGACCGGCAGGCATTCCCGCATCAGCTCCAGAATGCTTCTCACGGAAAACGGTGTCCGGACATACTCTGCCGTCCTTCGGAAGAGGTAAATCATGACGGCGGAGGCGGCAGCGGCAAGGAGCACGGCGGCAAGGGAGGCTCCCAGAAGGTCTCCCGTCCAAAGGAGCACAGCCATCATTCCGCCGATGCTGATCACAAGCCTTGCCACCACCAGCTTGCCGGCCTGATCCAGCCGCCCCTTCTGCTGGTAGCGGCCCTCGAAAACCTCCTCCAGGCAATCCACCGCCTTCAGCAGGCACATGGCGCAGACGCAGGCGGTTTTATATGCTGAATACTCTCCTCTCCATGCGCTCCAGGCAACGTAAACGGCGGCGGCGATCAGCATAAGGCCCACGGTCAGAAGCCGGTGCCGCAGGTAATCCGCGAACGAAAAGCGTTCCGCCAGATCGGAGACCTGATAATTGCGGACACCGTAATTGCCCAGATACAAAAAGAGATTTCCCGTTGCAAAGGCAATCGAGAAAATCCCTGCCGCGTTCAGACCGCAGACCCTCGTGATGACGATGAGCAGAAAGACGGACTGTCCCGCATTGAGCATGCCGCCCACGGCATTCCAGACGGCATTCCCGACCTCTGCTCTCTGCCCGTTTCCCCGCTTTGCCGCATGACCCGCTGCCCGGTTTGCGTCTCTATGCATTGGCGCCCTGCCTTCCCGCAAGGACCCCTGCCAGCACGCTCTCATGCGCCAGCCGCTCAAAGCCGTCCTCCAGAGGCGGGAGCTCTATGCTCCCCTTTCCGAAACGGCGGTCCAGTGCGGTCTGCAGCAGAAAATCCGCAAATTCCGGGTTCTTGGGCAGCACAGGGCCGTGCGAATACGTGCCGAACACATTCCGGTAGCGCACGCCCTCTCTGCCGTCCTCCCCGTTGTTGCCGTATCCCTTTATCACGCTTCCAAGGGGCGACACCCCCTTCCCCAGGAAGGTTTTGCCGCTGTGGTTCTCGAACCCGACAACCGTGCTGCCGCCGGATTCCTCTCCGAGGCGAAACGCATAGTTGCCGATCATCCGCTCTTTCGAGCCCACGGTATAGAAATCCACCGCTCCCAGAAATTCACACCGGGTCCCGTCGTAGGTCTGATAATAATGCCCCATCATCTGGTAGCCGCCGCAAATGCACAGAAAGGTCTTGCCGTCCTCCACAGCCGCCCGCAGCTCCTCTCCCTTGCCGGCCTTCAGATCCTCCAGGAGCACCTCCTGCTCGAAATCCTGTCCGCCGCCGATGAAGAACAGATCGTAGGCATCCAGCGGCCTGTTCTCGCCGATGCCCAGCTCCTCCACATCGCAGTCCATGCCGCGGAAGGCGAGCCTCTGCTGCAGGCAGCGAATGTTGCCGCGATCCCCATAGAGATTCAGAACCTCGGGATAGAGATGACAGATCCGCAATTTCATAGCTTTCTTCTCCTATCCTTTCCAGAAATCCGCACCGCCCGTAGCATCCGAAAGAACCTTCCGCAGCGCCAGCATCGAGGTGTAGTTCGGGAGGATGAAGCAGGGCCGTCCCCCTTCCCGCATCATCGCCAGAAGGCTGTCGTTGTCTTTGCTGAGCGTGATGCTCTCTTCCGGGAACCCGGCATACTTGAGCCGCAGCTGCATGTCCTCCGCCCGGTCACCGGACACGTAAACATGGTGTATGTGCGGATTGTCCGCCAGCTGCTCGTAATCCGCATCCCAGATCCAGGAAATGTCATGTCCGTCCGCCGTCCGGTCGTTGAGACACAGCACCAGCGTATATTCCTGCTCCAGACTTCCCACATAGGCCAGCGCCTGGTTGCAGCCCGCCGGATTCTTGACCAGGATCATCTGCACGCGGTTTCCGGACAGGTCAAAGGTCTCCATCCGGCCAAAGCTCGAATGTACATCCGCCAGAGCCGAAAGGATCTCCTCCTTCGGGAGTCCGAAGGTCGTGTAGGCACACACCGCCGCCGCCGCATTGTAGACGTTGTAGACGGCCGGCAGTCCGATGCGGACCCTCTCGCCCCGCACTGCCGCTGCCCTGTTCCGTGCCGCCCCTTCCTTCTCCGGCAGCCGCAGGGTGACCGTGCTCCCGTCCGCTGCGATTTCGTGAATTTCCGTGACGGCTACGGCTGTCTCCGGCCTCCTGTATCCGCACGACGGGCAGTAAAAGCCTCCCAGATGCGCATAGGTGTGATAGTGATATTGATACGGCGTGCCGCAATGAAGGCAATATTTGGCATCCGAAATCACCGCATCCTTCTGCTCGCCGACGGGAAGATCCAGACCGTACCATACCACCCGGTTGGGTACCCCCTCTGCCAGAGAAGCCACCAGAGAATCGTCTGCATTCAGGCACAGAATCGTCTCCGGAACCTTTTCAATTCCCATGCGCAGCTGTTCCACCGTATGCATCACTTCCCCGTAACGGTCCAGCTGGTCGCGAAAGAGATTGGTCACCACGATCACCTTCGGGTGAATGAGCGGCACCACCTGCTTGAGCGCCCCCTCATCGCATTCGATGACCGCATAATGTGTTTTCGCCGCCCCGTTCCAACGTGCATTGCACGTCAGCTCCGCCGTCACCCCCGAAAGAAGATTGGCGCCGGATTTGTTGGCAAGACAGGGATGTCCGCCCGCCGTAAAGGCGTGCTCGAGCATGCGGGAGGTGGTCGTCTTGCCGTTGGTGCCGGTCACCACGATGATCTCCATGCCGGCACTGACCCGTTCCAGAATGCTGCCCGCAAAAAAACAGGCCGCCTTTCCCGGCAGCGCGGTACCGCCTCTGCCGGTGAGCCGCAGCAGCGTCCGGGTTGACTTGCACGCCGCGACGGATAACATCGATTGCATCAAATTCGGTTTGCTCATTCTGAATAACCCCTACCATAGTCCGATATACCGATACGACCGGGTGCACAGAACCACCGCCATGTAGAGGAGCGGCTGGTGCAGAAGATAAATGAGGAGCGAATGCCGTCCCAGAAAGGAAAGAGGCGGTACATCAAGCGAAAGGATCCGGTCCTTCCCGCTGCCCGCCTGCCGCAGCAGCAGGCCGCCGTAATACCCCGCCCAGAACAGAAAGATCCACGGCATAAGGGGAAAATAATCTGTCGAAACGAAGCCCTCCTGCGTAAATCCGAGGAAGGTTGCCGCCATTCCGTGATACCACCCACCGGGAAGCGGCACCGTATGCGCCCCGGGCAGCTGCAGAATTCCGCTGCCGATCCTCCGCGTGACATAGAAGAGAAAAGCCATGAGCGCCGTTCCGCAGATCGGCGGGATTTTTTCCGGAAGCCGCCCCAGAAGCGCCGTGATCAGCATCGCACTGCCCAGAAAGGTCAATATGCCGAACACCACACGCTCCTCCGGAAGGAAAACCAGCGTGGCCCCCGTGACCAGAAGGCCTGCTGCGAACACCATGCTTCCGTGCCTCCAGCGGCGGTGAGATAACGTCATGCAGGCGCCGGACAGCAGGATGAAGGTCCAGCAGATCGACTGCTGCCACAGATGTGCCTTCGCCGTATGGTACCAGGGCCAGTCGATCCCCGCCAGATAGACAAGGTCCCAGCTTGCGTGATAGAGCACCATGCTGACAATCGCAGCGCCCCGAATCACATCGAGCAGGGGATAGCGCCGCGCCCGAAGGGCGCCTCCTTTGCGTCTGCGGCTCATGCCTTCTCCCGCTCCGGTCTGCCCGGCTCCGGCCCCGCAGAGGGCTGAAGCGTCTCCTTTACTCGTCGAATCACATAGCAATAGGTCACAGCGGTGAAAATCCCGGCTCCCAGCCATGCAATCGGATCACACAGGGAGGCCATCAGATAATTCATGGTGTACATGGAGGCGATGGCCAGTGCCAGACGGCACACCAGCTCCATCACGCCTCCCAGCATCGGCAGCAGTCCATAGCCGCAGCCCTGCATGGCATTGCGGAAGACAAAGATATAGCCCAGCGGAATATAGAACAGCGCGCAGCAGACAATGTACATTCTGGCATACGGCATCATCGCATCGATGTCCGTTCCGGAGGAGAAGAAGAGCGCGATCATCGGCCGGAGCGCTACGACCACCAGGAGGGCTGCCGCAACCGCATAGACCGTGATGCTGATAACCGCACTCTTTACGCCCTTGCGGATTCTCTCATACTCCCCGGCTCCGTAGTTCTGCCCCACGTAGGTCGCCATGGTCTGTCCGATCGAGAAATTCCCCTGGGTAATGAGTCCCTGCACCTTGCTGGCCGCGGTATAGCCGGCCACCGCCGTCGCGCCGTAAAGATTGATGGCCGCCTGCATGATCATGGTCCCCGAGGCGGTGATGCCGAACTGCAATGCCATCGGAATCCCTACCTGGAGCTGCCTTGCCGTTGCCCACGGATAATAGCGCCACATTCCCTTGTCCGGCGTGAGCTCCGGCACCTTCTTCAGAATATAAAGCCAGCACAGAACAGAGGAAATTCCCTGTGCCAGATTGGTCGCAAGGGCCGCGCCGGCCGTTCCCATATCGAAGAAAACGATCAGCACCAGATCAAGGATTACATTCAGCACCGCCGAGAAAACCAATACGACCAGCGGCATCTTACTGTTGCCGACGGCGCGCAGAAGGGCAGAAAGGAGGTTGTAGGCAACGCTCGCAATAATGCCCATACAGATTACACTGATGTAGGCATAGGCATCCGCAAAGATCTCCTCCGGCGTATTCATCAGCCGCAGCAGAGGACGCATAATCGCAAGGCTTCCCACCGTCATGACGACAATCAGCACGCCGGACAAAAGGAAGCTGTTGGCAACGCTCTTCTTCACGCCGGCGATATCCCCCGCGCCGTAGCGCTGGGCGGTGAGCACGGCAAAGCCGCTCGTAAGGCCGGAGCAGAAGCCCAGAATGAGGAACATAATCGTCCCCGTGGAGCCCACGGCGGCCAGCGCATTGGCGCCCACGAAACGACCCACAATGATGGTATCGCACATATTGTAGAGCTGCTGGAACACATTTCCGATGAACAGCGGAATGGTGAAGCGGATGATGATGGATAACGGATTGCCCTTGATCATTTCGGACTGCATAATCGACGCGCCTTCGGGGTTCTGCACCCTCCGGGAGCCCCCCTCTTTTCCCGGCGGGGCGGCCCCCTGCATCCTCGCCGGCACAGTTGCTATGGTCTAAATCGAATTCCTTAGGTATAATGTAGAATTCAATGGAATTCACTTTCCAAATGATACGCAATCGAGGTTAGCAGATGCTGAATCAATATTCAAGAGCGGAACTGATCTATGGAACGGACAGTATGCAGATTCTCCGACACAGCCGCGTTGCGGTCTTCGGGATCGGCGGCGTCGGCGGCAATGTCGTCGAGGCGCTGGCCCGCATGGGGGTCGGGGCCCTGGATCTCATCGACGATGACCGTGTCTGCCTCACCAATCTGAACCGCCAGATTCTGGCGGTCCGCAGCACCGTCGGCCAGTATAAGGTGGATGTGGCAAAGGCGCGGGTGGCAGACATCGATCCGGAAATCACGGTGCGCACCTACAGGACCTTCTTCCTTCCCGAGAATGCGGAGCAGTTTGATTTTCGTTCCTATGATTATGTCGTCGATGCCATTGACACGGTCACCGGGAAAATTCAGATCATCCTGCAGGCCGAGTCGGCCGGTGTTCCCGTCATCTCTGCCATGGGCTGCGGCAACCGGTCCGATCCCACGAAGCTGACGGTGACGGATCTCTTTCAGACCTCCCAGGATCCTCTGGCCAGGGTCATGCGCCGGGAGCTGCGCAAGCGGGGTGTGCGGCAGCTGAAGGTTGTTTACTCCACGGAGCCCGCCATCCGCCCCATCGATTCCGACAACTCCTGCCTGCACCATTGCATCTGTCCGCCGGGATCTGTCCGCAAATGTACGCAGCGAAGAGACCTTCCCGGCTCCACCTCCTTCGTACCCCCGGTCGCCGGCATGATGATCGCCGCCGCCATTGTCAATGATTTAACCCGGTTTGACCCCTCCGGAAGAACCAAAGGGGCATTGAAAAGCCATGAAAGAGAACAAGGATAAAAACGAACCCATTGCAGAAGAGAATGCGTCCGCGGCAGTCCGGAAGACCCTTCCCGCGGACTCTTCGGAGGTAACGGAGGACGACCTTCCGGATCTGCCGAAGGACGATACGGATTTGTCGGAGGACGACATCCCGGATCTTCCGGAGGATGATACGGATTGGTCGGAAGACGATATTCCGGATCTGCCGGAGGACGATACCGATTGGTCAGGGGACGATACCGATTGGTCGGAGGATGATATTCCCGCGCCGTCTTCTCCTGCGTCGCCCTCCGATGGCGACAGCTCTTCCGACGGCGGCCGTTCTTCCGATGGCGACAGCTCTTCCAACGACGGCAGCTCCTCCCGCCGCGGAAGTGTCGCGCGGGTCTTTTGCCGGATTCTGACCGTTCTGGCCTGCATCACAGGTGCCGCGGCGCTTGTCTATCTCGGCGGGTGCTTTTATTACTCCGGTCACTACCTTCCCAACACAAGCCTCAACGGCACAGATGTGTCCTCCTGCAGCCCGGAAAAGGCAAAGGAGCGTCTCGCGGCGGCTGCCGCAGATTACACCTTGACGATTTCCGGCAGGGATGGTCTTACCGCTACTCTGCAGGGATCGGAGATTTCCTACTCCATTTCCTGTGATGAGGATCTTGCCGCACAGATCCGGGCAGGTTCTCCGTTCCGATGGCCTCTGCAGCTGTGGACCCGCACCGAGCTCTCCGCCTCCTGCGCCGGCTTCTACGATGCCGCGCAGCTGCGGGAGAAGGTGTCTGCTCTTCCCTTTTTCCGGAGCGAGAACATCCGGCAGCCCGGCGATGCCGTCTGCAGCTACACGGACGGCACCTATCAGGTGGTCGCAGGCGATCCCGGCACGGTTCCACTCGAGGATGGCATTCTGCAGACCGTTGAAGCCGCTCTTTCCGCCGGTCTTTCCGAGGTGACCCTCGGCGATGACTGCTACCGGGAGGCCTCCCTGACGCCGGACAACGCGCAGCTTCAGGAGACGTGTGCGGTGCTCAATCAGATTCTGGATATGACCGTGACCATCTCCTTCGATGACAAGGAGGAGACCCTTACAAGGGAACAGCTTGCTTCCTTTATTGCGCCTCCTGCAACGGCCGCGGATTCCGCCGAGAGCACCTCCGATGCCGACGGCACCGCCTCCGACGGCAGCAACACCGCATCCGACAGCAGCAACACTGCTTCCGACAGCAGCACAGCCTCCGCGGACACAGAGATGCTTCTCTCGGAGGAGGAACAGCTCCAGGCGGAAATGGAGGCCAGATTATCCAACATTGATTTTCAGGACACTGCCATTACGGAATATGTCGCTTCTCTTGCGGAGAGCTACGACACCTACGGCAAGGACCGGGAATTCACAACCCATGACGGAGAGACCGTCACCGTTGCCGGCGGCGACTATGGCTGGCAGATGGACCAGGAGGGGACCGTCACGGTCCTCAAGGCCTTCCTTACGGCCGGCGAGAGCGGCAGCTTCGAGCCCGTCTGGACAAAGGAAGCCGCTTCCTTCGGAGATACCGACATCGGCGACACCTATGCGGAGGTGGATCTGGACCATCAGAAGGTATATCTCTATGTGGAGGGAAAATGCATTCTGGAGACGGACTGCGTCTCCGGGAAGGCCATTGATGCCGACCGCATCACACCGACCGGCACCTATAGCATCAATTATCGAAAATCCCCCGCCGTGCTCAAGGGTGCGGACTATGAATCTCCGGTCACCTTCTGGATGCCCTTCAACCGCGGCGTCGGCTTCCATGATGCCACCTGGCGCAGCAAATTCGGCGGCAGCATTTACCTTGCCAGCGGCTCGCACGGCTGTGTCAATCTTCCTTATTCTGCCGCCGAGACGCTTTATGAGAATGTCTACTCCGGCATGCCCGTGGTTGTATACGGCGGCATGACGGCCGAGGAGGCACAGGAATATACCGGCAGAAAGCCGGATCCGCCGGTCAGCGTAAAGGAATCGGAGACCGACATCGGCGGCGGGGAGGATCCCTCCTCTGCCGACAGCAGCGCGCAGACGGACGCGGATGCCGCGGCAGCCCAGGCGGCGCAGGATGCGCAGACCGCGGTGCTCCAGCAGGCCATTCAGAACTACATGGACCAGGGCATGAGCGCCGCGGAGGCGCAGGCACAGGTCCAGGCAGATCTCGCCGCACAGTATGCTGCCCAGCAGGCTGCCGCAGGACAGTGATCCGTTACATCGATTCGCCGGAAATATAATAAGGACATGCTGATTTTATCAGCATGTCCTTATTATATTTCCGGCGAATCACTCGGTCACGGGCTGCAGGCATCCACCATGTCCTGCAGCTCCAGATATCGCTCCATCCGCTCCTCGATCCGGGCATCCAGCTGCTCCTTCTCCTCGGTGAGCTGCCGGAGCCTTTCGTAGTCGGTGGCTGCCTCCGGAATCTGCGCCGCCAGTGCATCGGCTCTTTGCTGCAGCCCGTCAATCTCCGCCTCAATGGAATCGTATTCACGCTGATCCTTGTAGGAGAGCTTTGCCCTGTGGCCGGCATCCTCCGCACTTCTTGCGCCCTTTGTCTGCACACGCAGGTCGTCCGTTCCCGCCGCCTGCTTTCCGGCTTCGAGAAGATGCCGGTGGTATTCCTCATAGCCGCCCTCGCTCTGCCACAGATGTCCATCCTCTTCGAAGGCGAAAATTCTCGTGACGACCCGGTCCAGAAAATACCGGTCATGCGAGACGACGATCAGAATCCCTGCGAAGCGGTCCAGATAATCCTCCAGAATCTGCAGGGTCTGGATGTCCAGATCGTTGGTCGGCTCATCGAGAATCAGCACGTTGGGGTTGTCCATCAGCACCCGCAGAAGATACAGTCTCCTCTTCTCACCGCCCGACAGCTTCTCAATTCTTGCATATTGCAGCTTCGGATCGAACAGGAAGCGGTCGCACATCTCCGAGGCGGACACCAGACCATCCGCCGTGCGGATGTATTCTGCCGTGCCGCGGATATAATCGATGACCCGCGCCGTCGGATCCAGCTGTTCGTTTTCCTGTGAGAAATACCCGAATTGAATGGTCTTCCCGATGACAACGCTTCCCTCATCCGGCGCGATCTCTCCCAGAATCGTCCGGATCAAGGTGGACTTGCCGCACCCGTTCGGTCCGATGATGCCGATCCGGTCCGTCCTTCGAAAGTGATAGGTGAACTCCTGATACAGCCTCTTCCCGCCGTAGCACTTGCTGATGCCGTGAAGCTCAATGGTTTTCCCGCCGATACGGGAGGGAAGCGATTCCATCTGTACCTGCCGCTCCTCCCGAATCCGTTCTCTGTCCCGCAGCGCCTCGAAGCGCTGGATGTGCGCCTTCTGTTTGGTCGATCTCGCCCTTGCGCCGCGCATCATCCAGGCCAGATCCTGCCGGTACAGCGCCGCCATTTTGCGCTCTGCCGCCACCGCACTGTCGAGCCGCTCCTGCCGGAGTCTTAAATATTCCTCGTAATCGCCCTCGTATCGGTAGACCTTTCCCCTGTCAATTTCCAGAATGACCTCGGTCACCTCGTCCAGAAAATACCGGTCGTGCGTCACCATGAGCAGCGTTCCCCGATATCCCTCCAGGAAATGCTGCAGTTCTTCAATCATCTGTGCGTCGAGATGGTTGGTCGGCTCATCCAGAATGAGAACATCGGAGGGCGTCAGCATGGCTGCGACCAGTGCCGCACGCTTTTTCTGCCCGCCGGACAGCTGTGCCGGCGAAATCTCCGGATCCGGAATCCCGAATTTCAGCAGATTCGAGCGAACCTCTCCCGCCGTATCCCAATGCTCCGCCTTCCCCGAAACCCGCCCCGTCACGTTGTCCAGAAGACTTTTCTTTTCATCGAATACCGGATTCTGCGGAAGGTATGCGATCCGCAGTCCCTTCTGACAGATGATCTCCCCCTCATCCGGCTCCATGGTCCCCGCGACAAGAGAAAGCAGCGTGGATTTGCCCGTTCCGTTGATGCCGATGATGCCGACCTTCTCCCCCGCCTCAATGCCAACGGAGGCCCCGTCCAGAATGACGCGGCCTCCCAGATTCTTGCTGACATGCTCCAGATTCAGAATGCTCATACCTTTTCCTGTCCGGCGATCCCGGCCGCATAGTGCGCCAGCTCCTCAAAGGCCATGGAGCGGCTGGCCTTGAAGAGCCACGCTGTCCTTTCTCCTGCCAGCTCCCGGATCACGCTCTTTGCCTCTTCCTTGCTGCTGCAGGCATGGACACCGGCCATGCCTTCCCTGCTTGCCTCCTTCGCAAGGAGCGCCGCTGCCTCACCCACGGTGATCAGCTCATCCAGACAAAGGGAGGCCGCGTAGGCGCCCACCTCCCGGTGCAAGGCCTCCTCCAACGCTCCCAGCTCCTTCATATCTCCCAGAACGGCGATCCTGCGATCCGCCTTCGTCCGCGAGAGCGTCAGCAGGCCGGCCTTCATGGACTGCGGGTTGGCATTGTACGTATCGTTGTAAAGGATCACCTCTCCCGGAAGATGCAGCGTTTCCATACGCATCCCGGTCGGCACATAATGTGCGATTCCCCGGCAGATTTCTTCCTTTGTCAGTCCGTAGTGCGCGCCGATGGCGGCTGCCGTCAGCGCGGGATAGATCAGATGATGCCCCAGCGCAGGAACGGTCACCTCAAAGCTTCCCATCGGTGTAACGGCCGTAAATTGCATGGAATCCCGGCTCTCCTCCCGGATGTTCGCGGCCCGCCACGCGCAGTCCTCAGCTTCGCCCACATAATCAAGGACGAACCGTCTGTTCTTATCCTCATCCTCCCGCAGACGCACAAGATAGGGATCATCTCCGTTCAGAACGGCATAGCCCCCCTCCTGCAGCCCCTCGAAGATTTCACATTTGGCCCGGAAAATGTTCTCCTTGCTGCCAAGGTTCCCGATGTGCGCATCTCCGATGTTGGTGATGACGGCACTCTCCGGACGCGCAAGCTGCACCAGATAGCTGATCTCCTTCAAATGGTTCATTCCCATCTCAACCACAGCCGCCTCTGTCTCTCCCGTCAGAGAGAAAAGCGTCCGGGGAAGGCCGATGTTGTTGTTGAAGTTCCCCTGCGTCTTCTGTGTGCGGTACCGTTCGGAAAGGACCGCGGCAATCATATCCTTGGTGGTGGTCTTACCGACCGAGCCGGTGATGCCGATCACCGGTATGGAAAAGCGCTCCCGGTACCAGCCGGCCAGCAATCCGAAGGCCTCGACGGTATCCCTCACCCGCACATAAAGCTTTCCGGGAAGATACTCCCTGGGATCCTCCGAAACAACCGCGCACACGGCCCCTGCCTCCAGTGCCGCATTCACGAACCGGTGTCCGTCCGTCTTCTCTCCGACGAAGGCAAAAAAAGCATCTCCCTCCTGCACCAGGCGGTTGTCCGACTGCACCCCTTTGATGCACACGGCATCGGAGGCCTCCGTTTTTCCGAGAGCAACTCCTCTGACCGCCTCCACAAGCTCCTGCAAGGTTATGGTTTCCATTCTCAATTCTCTCCGTTCCTGTAATGGCCGATCGCATCCTGCACGATGATCTCGCACAGCTCTTCATAGGAAATGCCGTCTGCTGCGGCTTCCTGCGGGACCAGGCTCGTCGGCGTCATCCCGGGGAGCGTATTCACCTCCAGAAAATAGATGGTCCCATCCGCGGTTACCATGAAATCGCTGCGGGAATAGGTGCGAAGGCCCAGGGCCCTGTGTACCGCCAGTGCCATCCTCCCCATCTCCTGCGCCTGCTCCGGTGCAAGACGCCCGGGGCAAATCTCCTCCGTGGCCCCTGCCGCATATTTGTTGGAATAGTCGTAGCCGCCCTCCTTCGGAATGATCTCAACGCAAGGAAGCGCGCGATCCTTCAGGACGGCATTGGTGAACTCCTTTCCTTCAATGAACTGCTCCACCAGAATGTCTTTGCTGTATTGCCATGCAGCCGAAAGCGCCGGTTCCAGCTCCTCCCTGCTCCGCACAATATACACACCGACCGAGGAGCCGCCGGTGGGCGTCTTCACCACGCAGGGCACCGGGCACTCCGCCGCAATGACCGGAAGCTCTTCCCTTCCGACGTCGTGATACTCCTTCCAGTCCGGTGTCCGGATGCCCAGAGGCCGCACCATCGTCTTCGTGATGATCTTATCCATCGCCATGCCGGCGCCAAGATAGCCGGAGCCGGTATATCGGATGCCCAGAAGGTCAAAGGCCGCCTGCACTCTTCCGTCCTCACCGTTGAGGCCGTGCAGGGCAATGAAAACCATGTCCGCCCTTCCGCAAATCTCCGGAACGCCCCGGCCGAAGATCGAGCTGTTCTTCCATTTGCGGGAGGCCTTCACCTCGTCAAGATCGGGAGGCGTGCCGTCGAACACCGCAGGCTGCAGCTCCGGCAGTTCCTCAAAGAGCTGCTCCGGATTCTGCACAACCTCTTCTCCGAAATCCTCCAGTCCAAGGAACAGATCCACCAGCACGGCCCGGTGCCCCTTCTCGCGCAGGGCACGGCAAACCTTTGTGCCGGACAGAATGGATATCTTTCTCTCGGTGGACAAGCCGCCGCACAACACAACAATCTTCATCTTTATCTCCTTTTAACCTCTGCGGAACAGCGTCTCCTGTGAGGAGCAGAGCTTATCCGCCAGCGTAACCATCCACGCGATGCGCGAAGCCGGGGCATGGAAGAGCGTCAACGGCCACATATGGCTTTCAATGGCCTGTACCTCCACCGGATCCAGCCGGAAATCCCGGCATGCGTTCCGGGCCGCGATGTGCGGATGATGGTAGCCATGCAAATGGTCCCCGTGAGAGTGCCAGTCGTAGAGGAAGTAGTCGTGCAGAAAGGCAGCCCGCACCAGGCGCTTCTCATTGGCCCGCATATGAAGCCGCCGGTTCAGCAGAAAGGCCGTTCTGGCTACATCCATGCAATGCTCATAGGTTGTAATCCTGCCGTGCTGGATGTAATTGCGCATCCGAAGACACCGGGGATCCTGTGCCATGGTCCCCAGCTGCTCCCGGAATTCCCTTTCCTCCTGTGCTGTCATTCCTTCAAAAATATACCGCATTCCGTCCTTCTTCACGCCCCTGCACCGGCGGCGCTCATTTCCTTTTCTTTGTTCTGCGTTTGCGCGCGCTCTCCTGCACATAGCGGAAGGCCGCCTGCAGCCTCTCTGCGTCAAAGGATTCCTTCCCGTGCGGGTGAATGGCCCGGATGCTGCCAAGGTGGTAGCGATCGCGCGGGTTGAGGCCCTCCAGCATCCGCTGCATTCTCTCATACACCTCCTGCCCGGATTTGCCCGCAGCCGTTTTGGCGGAATCCGTTGCCAGCATCGCGGCCAGCACTGCCGTCTCTCCTGCGCTGATGGCGGCCGCCTTTGCCGCCTCTCCCATCGCGGCAGGCCCCTGCTGCACGGTCCGGTATCCCGCCTCCATCCGGAGATTGAACCCCTGCTCCATATCGTCCAGACGCTCCACGATCCGCGTCAGACTGGCAACCGTAAGTGCCAGATCCATGCCCAGAATTCCCGCGAAGACAAGGCTCAATATCTCATTCTCCAGCGGATGCGCGTCGGAGGGAAGCCTTTCCAGAAACGGCATGACGAACTTCACCACCAGGATCCCCGCTGCGCCGAAGCCGCAGCTCGCCGGCAGGCAGATCCTGCCGTGGAGATTCAGCGGCATCTCGGAATAATCCCACCACACCGCATGAAAATAATGCTCCAGAACCAATGAGGTTCCGTATTCCATGACCGCGCTCCCCGCCGCGCAGATGAGAAAGATCATCCACACCGGATATTCGGCGCCTCCTGCCGGCAAAGGGAGCAGCCGGAAGACCGTCAGCGCTGCCACAACCCCGCTCCCGTAAATCGGACAGATCGGACCGAAGAGAAATCCGCGGTTCTGCCAATGCTTCTCCCGGATCGTGCAATAAATGCACTCATAGACCCAGCCGAAGAAGCTGAAAATAACGAAATAATCAAAATACTGTGCTACGATCATATTTTTCAGTCCACCACGGGAACCGGTGAGGTCCATGCCTTTCTTCCGTCCCGGGTAATCATCTCGGCGCGAAGGAAGAACTCTCCCGGCTCCAGACGATAGTCCGCCTTTCCGCCCTTCACCTGGGCGACCCGCCCCTCGGTCCAGATGTGATTGCTGTAGAAAACCACCGTCATCACATCCTTTGAGAATTCCATATGCACCGTGCCCTTTTCCCTGTCCACTGCCATATCATAGAGCACAGGGCGCTGTGTCGCATAGAAATTCCCAGCCTGCAGCGCATCAAGGATTCCGTCGCGGGAGAGCTCCGCGGCATTTACCATCGTGTAAGCATAGCACGCGTCCCCCTCATAGCTGTGCGCATCGTCCGAGGCCACCGCCGGGACCAGCTTCCCGTAATGGGTTCCCCAGATGTCGAACCAGGCCGAGGATTCGGCCCGCGCTCCGGTATACGGAACGTCCGATACGGAATTGTAGATTTCCGCCGCCGCGATGCCCTCCAGCTGCGCAATGCCGCCCGGATCCATCACCGACCAGGCAGGGTGTGCCAGAATCGCAAGGCCGCCGTCCGCCCGGATGGTATTTACAATCTCCTGCGGCTTCGGGTGCGGATTTCCCTCATAGCAGATGCCGCGGCATTCCGTCATTCCGATTCCCACAATATGATAGGTCGCAACATCGCCGCTTCGCCGGGTGTTGCCGCCGCCGGTATCCCATTCCACACCGGAGAGGACCAGCAGGTTCCCCGCCTCCACGAGGCAGCCGTCGTCTCCCGTCTCTGCGCCCGCGGGCAGCGCATCCACATGCCCGCGCTCCCCCGGCTCCAGCGTCACCGACGGTCTTCTGTGATCCGTCAATGCAACGAAGTCATATCCGTTCCTGCGGTAGATCTCCACGGCCTCCCGCGGGCTCACATGTCCGTCCGAACGGGTCGTGTGCATGTGAAGATTTCCCTTATACCAGTTCCCCCTGTCCTCGAATACCGATTGATACATATTCGCTCCCTTCTGCAGCTCCCTTGGCCGATCTGCTGCTTCGGCCCGATGTCCTCATTGTACTACATTCCATCAATCCTTCCCCAACAGCGGCCGCAGCAGCGCCAGCGCCGCGAGAATGGTCAGCATGGCCGGCACGATGAAGCCGTCCGGACCCAGAATCCACAGCCACACAAGGGACCCTGCAATGCCGATTCCGGCGCTTGCATGTCCCTTCCAGGTATCCTTCAGCCATTGATTCATGAAGATGGTGACGAACATTGCCGTCATGACAAAATCCAGTCCTCTTGTATTGAAGGTAAGCTGCGAGCCGAAGACCGCCCCCAATGCCGTTCCCGCGATCCAGTAAGCCTGGTCCAGAAGCGAAACCCAGAAATAAAACCAGCCCCGGTCGATGCCCTCCGGAACCGCCACCGAATAATTCACGGCAAAGGTCTCATCCGTTGTCGCATAGATCAGATACAGCTTCTTCCAGCCGGTCCCCTTATAGCGGTCCAGCATGGAAATTCCGTAGAACAGGTGCCTCGCTCCGACCATGAGCGCCGTCACAAAGCAGGCCAGCGGCTGAAAGGAGGACATCAGAATGGACACCAGCAGGAATTCCATGGAACCCGTGTAGACAACGAACGCCGTCAATATGGGATACAGGATGGGAAACCCGCTGGTCACCATCAGGATTCCGTAGGTGATCCCCAGGAAAACATAGCCCGTCAGAACCGGAATGGTCTGCGGAAAGGCTCTGCCAAGGGCCGCAGCCGCCGTACCGTTATGCTTTCTTCCAAAATCCTCGCTGTGGCTCATGTTCTTTGATAGACCTCCTGCACCAGCCGGCTGCAATACTCCTCCAGGGAATCAAAATGCACACGCCCTTCCCCCCTTGCCGTGGCTGCGCAGCCGCGCCGATAGGCTTCCAGTCGGCTCTCATCCTGATAAAGACGGGCAATTTTCTCCTGCAGCTCCTTTTGGTCGCCCGCAGCAAAAAGCTCCCCGGTTTCCCCCTCTGCGATCATCTCCGGCGTTCCGCCAAGATTGGATGCCAGAATCGGTGTCCCGTTCATGATGGATTCGATGACCACAAAGGGCCCGTTCTCATACCACTCCGACGGGAATACCACGAAGGCGGCGCCCCGGATCACCTCCCGCAGGGCCGCTCCCTCGAGAAAGCCGATCTCCAGCGCATTCGGCAGCTCGCGGATCCGATCCGCCAGCTCCCCCTTCCCGGCGAAAACAAAGCGGATCTGCGGCAGCGCTCCTGCCGCCTCCAGCAGGGTCCCCACTCCCTTTTCCATGGTATATCTTCCAAAATACAGGACATACCGCCCGGGAATCGTCCTGCTGCCTTCCGCTTGCCGCATTTCCTCCGGCTCCGGGCTCCTGTCCACAAAATTGTGCAGCGTCACCGTACGCCCCCGCAGCTGCGGATTGTGCGACAGAATGCCGTTCAGAAAGTCCGACGGGCAGACAATCCGATCCACCTGCTCATAGGTTTTCCTCCTCCGATACAGCCGGGCCTCCATCGCACCCAGAAGTGAACGGAAGGCAGAATTGTGAATGCAGCGATTCCGTACGCAATGACCGACGGCCCCGTCAATGCAGCGGGTGCACACCTCCCCCGTGGAGGGAATGCGCAGCAGATGGTTCGGACAAACCCATTGCGCATCGTGCGCCGTATATACGATCCGGATGTTCGGATCGAACTCCCGCACGCCGTCGATGATGGACGGCGTCAGCTGAAAATTGATGTTGTTGAGATGTACGACATCCGCAGGAAAGCGCTCCAGCACCCTCTGGATGTCTCTTTTGGCCTCCGCCGAATACAGGATCTGAAACGGGTACGCGAGCTTTGCCGGCTTCGAGCCCCCATGGAAGTCCATGGGAGCCGTGTAAATCTCCGCCGCATTGCCCACGATGCGCCCCTCATGCTCCATGCCGAAATATTGCACCTCGTGCCCCATGGCCGCAAGCTGTGCGCCCGTCTTGAAAAGATATGTCTCCGATCCCCCGTTGGGATAGAGGAATTTATTCACCATCAGGATCCGCATAGGATGTCCTCACTGCTTTTTTCTCTTCCGGCAAACGGCTGCGATCACCCCGCATACGCCGGAGGAGAGCCCCAGAAGGAGCCACAGCCCGGGTCTTGCGCGGTCACCGGTCGCCGCCGCGGCTCTTGACGCAGGATCTGCCGCACGCATTTCTCCCGCCGCATCGGTACCGGCCGCAGCCTTCTGCACTTCTTCTCCGCTCTCCGCAGACACCGCCGGCGATGTCACATTCGCCTGCCCACCGGCAGTCTCTGCCGCTCCTGCCGCCTGCGCGCTCGCCGAAGTACTCTCATCCTTCGCATCGGCACCTCCTGCGGCTCCGTCGCCCCCGCCCGGAGAAACCTTGCCTCCGTCGTCCCCGCCTTCCGCGTTCAGATGCGCCGTCCATCGATACAGCACCTCCGTGCAGCCGCAATTGTCATCCGAACTCTTCCAGACTCTTACGCCCAGCGTCGCCGAATTCGTTCCCTTCTGAAAATCCGAAACCTTATAAACATCGTACCACACGCCGTCCTTTTTCACGGACTCCCCGGTCTTCTCGAGTCCCTCCCAAAGGTTGAAGCGGCAGTCCTCCCCGGGCACCAGAATGACCTTATCGCCGGGATGAAGCGACTCGTTGTCCGCTGCAATGCGCTCATCGACCGCATCCGCGCGGTACATTTCCAATGTCATGCCCGCAAGTGCGCTCGCATCCGGGACCTTATGCACAACCTGAAGATCCAGCTTCCTGCTGTTGATCACCGCAAACTGTTCCAGCTCGTGACGATCTGTCCGGACCTTGGTCTCCTTTGTAAAGACCGCGTTACAGCCGTCCCCTACCGTTACCTCGATCACGCACCGATAGGTTCCTCCGGCCTTGAACATCTCCGTGTCCTCCACACTCCGCCATTCGCCCGATTCGTCCAGGACCTCCCAGCCCATGACATCGAACGAATACAGGCCGGTGGACGACCGGTTCAGGGCCTCCTGCAGTTCCTTTCCAACCCCCACGACCGTCCGATATTCCTCCTTGATGTCGCTCCAGCTCTCGCCCACCGTGAAGCCGTCCCGGTAGCGGAACCAGTCCCAGGTATCATCCGAGATTTCCACAAATGGAATCTGATACTCCTCTGCATCCTTCGCCTCTGTTCGCAGAATCAGTGCGTAAACGCTCTTCTCCTTTCCTGTGGCATCATCGTGGCAAACGGCCCGCACTGCATAATAATGCTGCAGCGAAAGCTCCGAGGTATCCCAGACATAGGTGTGAACGCTCCCCCGCAGGTCCACATCTCCGATCCTGTCGTGCGTGGGACGCACATTTTCGAAAACCGTCGTCCTTGCATCGTCCGAAAGGGATATTTCCTCGCCTCCCGCCTTCTTCAGAACATCGGAATATCCTTCCTCGTCCTTTTCCACATGAATTCCGTCCGGCAGCTGCGTTCCGAGATCATAGGCATAGAGCGAGAGCGTACACGCGGCGTTGGTGCTCTTACTCTGCGTCTGCGTATCGTATACAATCTCCACCGGCAGACGGCTCGAGGTCTTCGTCACGGCATCCGGGACGGCATCCTCTTCGTCTTCCTCCGTACCGGTCCCTTCCGCATCCTCCTTGTCCTCGTTCACGGTCAGCTGGGCAGGCTTGCGCAGGCACAGCGCATCGGGATCGATCGCATCCGGCGATGCCTCCTCCGGCCTTGTGTAAAAGCTCAGAAGCCGGTAGGTGCCGATCTGCTCCCCCGTATCGGTGCAGTCCCAGATCTTCAGAGCGAAGGGATTCTCCTTTTCGTTGGAGGCGCCGTCACGGAACTCGTCCCAGATAAACTCATAATTCACCGTATCCGTGCTTCCGGCTTCCACAGTGTACGTCCCATCCGCCTCAATATAGCCGTCCAGCGACTCTCCGTTCGGATATTTGCCGCGACTGGCCGTTGTGAGCGCAAAGGTACGACTTCCCAGATCGTAAACCCCTGTCCCCACCTCTATGTCATGATCGGTCAGATTCTGCACCGTTGCGGTGAATTTGATCACACCTTTCTCATCCACGCTCATATTCTCCTGCGGAATGCTGCAGGAGAGGGTGGCCGGCGTGCCGGCCTCCTCCGTATAGGTGAACAGCACCTCCGTGCTGTCCTCGGGATAGACGGTCGGCGAGGATGTGATCATGTTGGTCTTCTTATAATAATCCGCCAGCTCCTGCATGGTGATTCTGCCGTCGCCCGCATAGCCCGACCGACTCTCCGTCCCCGGAAGCGTTGTCGTATCCGCCGCGAAAACATGATAATTGTCGTTGTTCCGGTCATATCCCATTGCGTGGCCGAAGGCGGCGATGGTCTCGGTACCGATGACGCTGTGGGAGTAGCCGGTCTCCAGCTGATTGCCGGTCGTGATGAAATAATATTGCGGCTGCGCGTTCTCCGCCGCAGCGGGCACCTCCGCATTTTCAAACGCCTCCAGGAACTCCTCTCCAAATTCCTCCGCGGAAACCGCAGCCGTGCCTTCCGCGTCCGCACCCTCGGAGGCCGGCAGGATCATTCCTCCGGCATAGCAGCAGGAAAGGAGCACCAGCACCTTTCCCTGCAGCTTGTCAAGATGTGTGCGCAGCTCCGCCGCCGTGATGTTGTTCGCGCCGCCGCCGGCCAGATAGCTCGTCCCGTCCTTTTCCTGGCTCCCGTGCCCCACGTAGGAAAAGACCGTATAGGAGTTCTCGTCCGTTTCCTCTGCGATCGCATCCATCTTCTCCCAAAGCGCGCTTTTGTAATCGTCATCGCTGTCCTCCGGCAGCTTATAGATTTCAACGCCGCTTTCCTCGAACTCATTGGTGCTGCCCAGTATCGTCCGCAGCGCATCCGCATCCTTCGCCGGTGCCCCGCTCAGAGACGGCGAATCCAGATACACCACCACGGCCCGTCCGCTTTCTCCGGACTCCTCCGCTCTCACGGCAATGCTGCCGGCGGGCAGAACCGGAACCGCCGTAAATGCCACTCCCACGCTCAGCAGCCACGCCGCAGCACGCTTTGCCGGTCCCTTCTTATTCCTGTCACGCATAGGATGTCTCCTCCCTCTTCCCGCGTTGAATCCCATAACTTAAAAGAGTATACACAATTTCCCCGTACCATTGACGCCGATTGTACCAAAAATTTATACTCTGGAGGTGTCTGCGTGCCGCACTGCACGAAGGACCGGCGACATTATCTGCAGCTCTGCGCAATCCGGAGGGATACCATGGACGGGATATCAAAAGACATCGGAGCCAAGATCAAAAGCATCCGAAAGGAAATGAATATGAGCCTTGACACTGCCTCCCGGCTCACCGGCGTGTCAAAGGCCATGCTCGGGCAGATCGAGCGGGGAGAGTCCGCTCCGACCATCCTCACACTCTGGAAAATTTCCACCGGCTTCAAGGTATCCCTCTCCCACCTGATCGCGAGCTCGGATGCCGCCTCCAGGATTGTTGACATCGATGCCATCGAGCCCATACAGGCCGCCGAGGACGGCATGTATCTGTATAATATTTTTCCCTTCGATCCCGTCTCCGGCTTCGACTACTACAAGATTGTCCTGCAGCCCGGCAGCCGCCACGTCTCGATCCCGCATCCGAACGTGGAGAAGGAATACATCATCGTCCTTTCCGGCACCCTGGAGATGACGGTAAACGATGCGGTTTTCCTCCTCCGGGAGGGGCAGGCCTTCTCCTTCAACGGCAATGCGGACCATTGCTACGCCAATCCTGACGCCCGGGATGTCATCTTTCATAATATCCTGCGATATAAATAAACCGGTATCCGGCGGAACAGGCAGGTTGTTTCCGTCTTGTCTCCGTTCATGCCTTGTCTTAGCTCATGCCTTGTCTCAACTCATACATTTTTGTGCGTTATAACGCTTGAAAATGTCTTTGCTCTCGTATACCATGATCCCGAAGAGGTTCCGGCGGAAAGCGCCGATCATCATCGAGGCCGCCCGCGCGGCGGCAGTGGAGGTGTACGAAGATGCCTGTAACAAAGAGAGTTGAGAAAATCCGTGAGCATTACGTGAATACGAAGCCCCATATTTCCTGCGAACGGGCGTGGAGCTGGACCAAGTCCTTTCAGCGAACGGAGGGACAGCCGCATATCCTGCGCACCGCACAGGCCTTTTACGACACCTGCCGTGAGCTTTCCGTGAACATCTGGGAGGGGGAGCTCATCGTCGGCACCAGCGGTGAATACCGCAAATGCGCGATCCTTACCCCGGAATTCGGATGGACCTGGATTCAGGATGAAATCGACACCTTTCCCGAACGGGAGCAGGATCCTTACGATGTGACGCCGGAGCAGATCCGATTCGTCAAGGAGAACATCTTCCCTTATTGGAAGGGCAAATCCGTCGAGGAGGCGTTTCTCTCCCGCATTCCCGAGGACACACGGATCATCGGTGTGGACACCGGCTTTCTGGACACCGATTCCAAGTGGCGAAACGGCGTCGGTGAAATTTCAGCCGACTATATCGATGAGCTCCTGCCGAAGGGATACGGCGGCATTCGCCGGGAGGCTCTGGAGCATATGGAGACCCTGAACCGCGCCGTTCCCGCCGATCGCAAAAAGCTGGAATTCTATCGCTCCGTCGTCCTCATCTGCGACGGCATGATCTGCCTTGCGCACCGGTATGCCGAGAAAGCCCGGGAGATGGCTGCCGCAGAGCAGGATTCCGCAAGGAAGGACGAGCTCCTTTCGATTGCCGCCGTCTGCGATGTCATCCCGGAGAAGGCACCGGAAACCTTCCGCGAGGCCATTCAGTTCGTCTGGTTTGTCCAGCTCGGCGGCATTCTCGCCGAGAATCCGCTCGCATGGAATCCCGGGCGCTTTGATCAATATATGTTCCCTTACTATGAAAAGGACCTGCGGGAGGGACGGATCACCAAAGAGGAGGCGCTCGAGCTGATCGAGCTTCTGTGGCTTAAATACAGCGAGTGGGCCTGGACGATTTCCCGGAACACCGCCGGCTTTTTCGCAGGCTATACCAATTTTGAGAATCTTACCATCGGCGGCACCAAGGTGGATGGATCGGATGCCACCAACGAAATCTCCTATCTTGCCATTCAGGCCACAAAGGAGATCATGACGCACCAGCCGACCCTCAGCTGCCGGATCCACCCCGATTGTCCGCCCGAATTCATGGAGGCTGTGACCGGGCTGGTGGCAACGGGCTGCGGCTTCCCCGCCATTCACAGCGACCGCACCGGCTATCAGATGCTCTCGAATCTCGGCTACGATCCCATTGATGCAAGAGACTGGAACAATTGCGGCTGCGTCGTTCCCCACTCCCGCAAAACGTTCCAGTGGACCTCGGCCTGCACGATCAGCTTTGCCGCGGCGCTGGAGTTCGCGCTCAACGAAGGAAAGAGCCGCCTTCGCGGCCAGCAGGTATCCATCCCCGAAAAGGATCCGAAGACGTTTGCCTCCTTCGATGAAATTCTGGACGCCTGGAAAAGGCAGTTCCGCAACCTCGTAAAGCACGGCGTCATCAGCCTCGTAACCGCCCAGGAGATTCATCGGGAAATCGGACATCGCCCCTTCATGTCGGTCTGCAACGAGCATTGCGTGCAAAGCGGCGCCGATCTGGTCGACGGCGGAGCCAAATACAACATCGGACCGGTGTTCACCGGCGTGGGACTTTCGGTGACCGCCAACTCCCTCGCCGTGATCAAAAAGCTCGTCTACGAGGACCACGTCGCGACGCTCGCCGAGCTCATCGATGCGCTGAACGCCGACTGGAACGGCTATGAAGAGCTCCGTCAGAAGGCGCTCGCCTGCCCGAAGTACGGCAACGACGACGATTACGTCGATCTCATTGCCCGGGATCTGGCCGATTTCTACCGCGCGGAGGTCGTGCAATACCGTGACATCTACGGCGCACCCTTTGTCACGGCCTTTATGGGAATTTCCAATTACCTTCCCACCGGCCGTGTTCTCGGTGCAACGCCGGACGGGCGCCACGCAAAGGATCCCATCAACGAGGGCGTATCTCCCGTCACCGGCACGGATACCTCCACGTGCCTTGCGGCACTCCGAAGCGCTGCGAAGATCAAGCACGACATGCACAGCGGCGGAACGCTCCTGAACCTTCGGCTTGGTCATGAGCTCGTTGCAACAAAGCGGGGACGCGCGAACCTGGCCGCCATGCTCCAGAGCTATTTTGCCCTCGGCGGGTTCCACGTACAGTTCAACACCATCTCCAACGAGGTGCTCCGGGACGCGCAGCAAAATCCCGATCAATATCGGAGCCTTCTCGTTCGCGTTGCGGGCTACAGTGCGCAGTTTACGAACCTTTCCAGGGAAATGCAGGATTCCATCATGGCCCGGAATGCACATGAGGAATTCTAAGGAAACGCGGATCAAAGCATTTCCCGCACCGGAGGTAACGGAGGAAAGGAGCACCGGCCATGAAAGGCTATCTCATGCAGCTGCAGCCGTTCTCCGTCAATGACGGCGACGGCATACGAACCACCATTTTCCTGGCAGGATGCCCCCTGCGCTGCCGCTGGTGCGCGAATCCGGAGGGACTCTCTGCCCGCCCCCTTGTCGGCTGGTACCGGCGCAAATGCATCGAGTGCGGTGCGTGCACAAGGGTCTGCCCGGAGGGGATCGGCATCGATATGAACCTTGCAAGGGATCGTTGCCGCGCCTGCGGCGCCTGTGCCGACGTCTGTCCCCACGGGGCCCGTACCCGCATGGTCCGTCTCTGCGATTCCGAGGAAATCCTCTCGCAGATCCGGCGACATGAGATCTTTTACCGGTACAGCGGCGGCGGCATCACCTTCTCCGGAGGAGAGGCGACCTCGCAGCCGGACTTCCTGAATGCGCTCACCGCCGGAATTTACGACATGGGTCTGTCCATGGCTCTGGAGACCTGCGGACACTTTGCCTTTGAAAGTGTCCGCGCGTCTCTTCTGCGCATGGATCTCATCTTTATGGATCTCAAATTGATGGACGATGCACGGCACCGGCTTTATACCGGCGTTTCCAATGCACAGACGCTCGAGAACATCCGCCGTCTTTCGGAAATCCCGGCTGCCGTCGTGATCCGCATCCCCGTCATCGGCGGCGTGAACAACGACGAGGAGAACATCCGGCGCTCTGCGGTCTATGTCCGCCGGAATCTTCCCAAGGCGAAAATGGAGCTGCTCCCCTATCACACCTTCGGCAGGATCAAATACGAGGCCATCGGAAGCCCCTGCGAACAGGATTCCTTCTACCGCCCCCCGGAAGATGAGATGGAACGCCTCCGGAACATTGTGCGTGCAGAGGGCGTCGCCGTCGAGAGCTTCTCCTGAAAGAACTTCTCCCGAAGAAACCGCAAATCCGGCGCAGGAAACGCTTTCCTCTGCGTTTCCTGCGCCGGATTCTGCAATGCCATCCCCTGTTATGTTGTCCTTGTTATTTGCCGAAGCCGTCGATCACTTCATCGTTCGGCAGATACTCCCAGGTGCTGTTCGTGATCCTCACCACCAGGCTGTTATCGCTGTCCCGGTAGATCATGGCAGAGATATCCTCTCCGTTCGGATCTGCCGCCGTAAAGGTCATCTTGTGCTCTGCGAAGGTTCCGACGCCGTCCTCCAGGCTGCACAGCCTGGTAATGCTAAGGTCCACACGGAAGGTGCCGTCCCCGTTGTCTGCGATCACCAGCGAGCTCCCGTCCTCACTCTTTTTGTGTTCTCCCAGGAAATAGCTCTTGAGCTCATTCTCCCGGTCCGCCGCCGGATCATCCGTTGCATCTCCCTGCGAGGGCACATACAGATTTTCCGCATACACCTGCATGTCCATGCCGCTCAGATCCGTTCCTGTCGCCGAGAGGGAATAGGTCACGCCGGTCACGACATCGTACCAGTTCACGAGCATCACATCCTCCGTCGTCTCATCGTTCGGATCACACTGCCCGTAATACATGGCCTCTCTTCCGGAGACGGTTCCCTCGTCTCCGGTCCAATCCATGTGCAGGCCGGAGATGTCCGTCAGGGCATCGGCCGATTCCATCCGGTACACCCATTTCGCATCCTCCAGCTCGTAGCTCATCTGCGCAAGCCCCTCCTCTGCCAGATAGCTGTACGCAACCTCCTTTGCTCCGTCCGGCGGCGTCATGTCAAAGCCCGTTGCCTGCGCAACGCCCTGCTCATCCGACTCCGTCCAGGGATTCGCAATTTCCTCGGACGCCTCTGTGTCCGCGGCATCGCTCCCGTCTGTCTCCTGCGTTTCCTCCCACACCTCGTCCGAGGATGTCCCCTCTTCCGCAGATGTACCGGATGTCGAGCTGCAGCCTGTCATCCATGCCGTGCTCACGGCGATCACCGTCATTGCCAGAACCAATTTGTTCTTCATCGTCTTCCTCCTCCTTTGGGGTCTCTGCGTGGCTCAGATTCTCACAGCTGCATACGCAGCTGCCGGCAATTCTGTGACAGGCATCCGCTCCGGGACAAAAGGCTTTTGACATCAGTTCTGAGGCAAAAGGCTTTTGGAGAGCTCGCCCAACGTGACCTCGCCCCAGCTGTAATTGGTCAGATAGCTCCCCTTGAACAGCTGTGCATATTCCTCCTTGCCGGTAAGATAATCATACAAATCACATGAAACCTTGTCCATGACGATGCGGCGCTTTCCGTCAACGGTCTCCATGATGTCGGAAATCCCGTATTCCTCCAGCGTGCTCTTCAGCCGAAGAGCAACCTTACGATATCTCGAAAGCGTCAAGGTGCTCGTCGGCTCCTCCTCCCACAAAAAGCTGATGGCTTCCTCGGAGGTCACATAGCCGCCCTTCCGGTCGACGAGCAGGGCCAGCAGCTCCTTGGACTTTTTGCTGCGGAAGGCAATCGGCGTATTCCCCACGAACACATCGAAATATCCGAACGTGCGGATAAATACCGTGCGATTTTCCGGCAAAGAAGCCGGCAGGCCGGCTTTGCCGGCTTCCTCTCCCCCTTCCACGGGATAGAGCATGACATAACGCGAGGCATAGGTGTTCGGCTCCTTTTCCGAACAGATTGCCTTCATTCTGCGTTCTGTCCCGGTCTGGTAGTCAAAATAGGAAAACTCCGCTTCCCCTGTTCGGAGAAGCTCCTCGAAGCTCTCATATGCCGCCTCACTGTACGCCGTGAAGCTCTCCGCCGGCGTATACTTTTCGGTCAGCGGCAGCCATTCCTCCTCCGTATAGCCAAAGAACCTGCAGACGTTCTCCGTTGCATACAACGGCTTCACCCTTCCGTCCGTGGATATTTCAAAGGCTGCGATACCGTCGGAAAACCGCGTGACCAGCTCCCGCATCTTTTCCTTCAGCTCTGTATTTTCATCCTTTAAGGCCCTGGCCGCCGCAATTTCCTTCACCTCACGACAGCAATAGAGGCTGACCGCATCCTCTGCCCGGATAAAGATGCCGGTATATTGCCGGATGCTTCCGTCCGTGGAACGTGCCATATACGTGATCTGCGGCGGTCTTCCCTCCATGCCGTTCCGCTTTTTCCGGATGTAATCCATGAAAAAGCTTCGGACGGCGTCCTGCTGCTGCGCGTCAACGGAGTCGACCAGCCATTTCTCCAGAGCGTCCTCCACCTGCATGGCCACGTCTTCAAACCGCTTGAAATAGGAGGTGTCCCCGCAATACAGACATTTCACGGTGCCGGCATCCGGATCGAACTCGAAGATCTTGTCATAGACATCGGCAAGCGCTTTCATGTAGCGCTTGTTTTCTTTCGCCTTTCGTGCCCGGTAGCTCTCCGTGATATCCATGCAAACGCTCTGAAACTCGTCCTCGCCCTGCTCGTTCCTGCATTTCATGACCCATCCGAAGACGTGGGCACGGGTTCCGTCACACCGAAGCAGCGTCATATCTCCTGCGATCGGAGCATCCGAAGAATAGACGCGGTTAAGATATTTGGAAAATCTGCGGCGCTCCTCCATGGGGACCATGAAAAATACGTTGCCCTTGAACATCTCCAGATAATCGATATCTCCCTCTGCGCCTTCCGGAAATCGCAGCATCTCAATCATCCTGGCATTGATATAGGTGATCCTCGGCTGCTTTTCGCAGGTATATCTTAAAAAGCCGCAAGGAACCGTTTCGTCAAGGAACGGCAGCTCCGCTTTGGCGCTCTTCGTCTCGGAATGCTTCGGTGCCTTATCCATAACCGTTCTCCTGTCTGTTGCCGTGGGTACGGCCTTTATCCGCGCAGCACGGACTTTCGTATCTTTCCGCTGATGGTCTTCGGCATTTCGGCGGTAAACTCAACGAGCCGGATCCATTTGTATTCGGCGAGCTTCTGATTGCAGAAATTTTTTATTTCCAGCTCCAGCTGCCGCGACGGCGTATATCCCGCCCCCGGAACAACCACCGCCTTGATCGCCTGCCCACGAAGCGGATCCGGTACACCGATTACGCTGCATTCCGCTACGGCGGGATGCTCCATCAGTACATTCTCCACCTCGTACGGTCCCACACGAAAGCCTCCGGTCTTAATAATATCGTCAAAACGTCCGTGAAACCAATAGCGACCGTCTTCATCCATATATGCGGCATCCCCGGTATGATAGACGCCGCCGCGCCAGACATAACGATACTGCTCCTCGTTGTCCAGGTACGCGGAGAAGATTCCCGGCTGCCTGCCGCCCTCCTTCGGAACAACGACAACCTCTCCGAGCTCTCCGATTCCGACCGGTTCTCCGTTTTCCCCCCGAAGCTCGATCTTATAGAAGGGCGACGGCAGCCCCATGGAACCGGCTGCGGCATCGTATCCCCTGAAATTCGCCGTCAGAAGCGTTGTTTCCGTCTGACCGTACCCCTCGCAGAGAGGGAGCCCGGTGCGTTCCGTGAACTTTCGGAATACCTCCGGTGCCAGCATCTCGCCCGCGGTGGTCGCGTGACGGAGCGTCGGCATGTCCGGAATGCCCTTGCGCACAAGATAGCGATATACGGTGGGCGGTGCACAGAAGGATGTGACCCCGTAACGATTGATCACGGAGGTCAGCTGCACGGGGTCAAAGTTGTCGAAATCATACACCATGACGGCGCTTCCGACCAGCCATTGGCCGTAGATCTTACCCCAGGATGCCTTGGCCCAGCCTGTCTCCGCGACCGTGAAATGCAAGCCTCCGTCCTCCGCCTGATGCCAGTATCTCGCCGTAACGATATGGGCAAGAGGATAGCTGTAATCGTGAATCACGCCCTTCGGATAACCCGTGGTGCCGGAGGTGAAGTACAGGAGCATCGGATCGGTCACTCCGGTCTGCACCCTCACCAGTCCGTCGGAGGAATCTTCCATGGCCCTCGTCAGATTCACAAAGCCGTCCGCCTCCCCCTGAACGCACCAGAGCAGCGCAGACCGGTCCGCCCTTCGCAATGCCTCCCGGACCTTTGCCGGAATCTCGTTTTGCGTCGTGCATACAACGGCCTTCGCCTTCGAAGCCCGGATCCGGTAGACCAGATCGCTGACCGTCAGCATGTGCGTCGCCGGTATCATGACCGCGCCCAGCTTATGCAGCGCCACCGCCGTAAACCAATACTCATAATGGCGCTTCAGGATCACCATGACACGGTCTCCCCGTCCGATTCCCTCGCGCTGAAAGAGATTGGCGATCCGGTTGCTGTATTTCCGGACATCCGCAAAGGTGAACGTATGCTCCTCGCCTTCGGTATTGCACCAGACAAGCGCCCGCTTTAACGGTGTTTCCTCGGCAATCCGATCGACCACATCGTAGCCGAAATTAAAGTCGTCGGCGTACTTCAGCGTCAGCTCCTTCAGCCGTCCGTTTTCATCCAGCTGCTCATCGCAAAACCGTTTGTATATGCTCATTCTCACTCCTTCACGATTGCGCCGGTGCCAATGCTGCGGAATCGGTGATAGCGTTTTTCCATCAGGTCCAGGTCCTCGGACAATTCCTTCAGCTCCTTTGCAAGGAGCGCTCCGATGCCGGCATAGAATTCTTTCCGGCCCATGTTCTTTTCCGAGAGAATCCGTTCCACCACCCCCAGGCTTTTCGCGTCCTCTGCCGTCAGCTTCAGGTCTTCGGCGGCCGTCCCTGCCTTGCCCGCGTCCTTCCACAGAATGCTGGCGCACCCTTCCGGAGAAATCACCGAATATACGGCATTCTCCAGCATCCAGACCCGGTCGGCCGCCGCAAGCGCAAGGGCTCCGCCGCTTCCGCCCTCTCCGATCAGGATGGAAATGACCGGGACGCAGAGCGTCGACATCTCCAGAAGATTTTCGGCGATCGCCTGCCCCTGGCCCCGTTCCTCCGCGCCGATTCCGCAATAGGCCCCCGGCGTGTCCACAAAGCATACGACGGATCTTCCGAATTTGTCGGCCTGCTTCATCAGGCGCAGCGCCTTCCGATACCCTTCCGGCTGTGCCATTCCGAAATTGCGATGGGTACGTTCCCTGGCCGTATGCCCCTTCTCAATGGCGATCACCGTCACCGGCATGCCGCCGAGCCGTGCAATGCCGCCCACCACCGCGGGGTCATCGGCATACCGGCGATCCCCGTGGAGCTCGATAAAGTCCTGAAAGATGTGATGGATGTAATCCAGGCCGGTAGCTCTCTTGCTGTCACGGGCAAGCTTTACCCGCTCGTACGCTCCTTCGCTCATACATACGCCCTCCTGTTGTGCAGGTTTAACAGCTCCGTCAGATACCGTCTTTGTTCCGATCTTGCAACGATGCTGTCGATAAATCCGTGCTCCAATACGAATTCGGACTTTTGAAAGCCTCCCGGCAGGGCCTTTCGGGTGGTCTGCTCCACCACCCGTGCTCCGGCAAAGCCGACGGTGGCTCCGGGCTCCGCCAGAATGATGTCCGCCTCCATGGCAAAGCTGGCCGTCACACCTCCTGTCGTCGGATCGGTGAGAACCGCGATGTATAAAAGCCCCGCATCACTGTGCCGCTTGACCGCCGCACTGATTTTCGCCATCTGCATCAGGGAGAGCAGTCCCTCCTGCATGCGGGCACCGCCGGATACCGTAAATCCGACAACCGGCAGACGCTCCTGCAGGGCATATTCGAACAGCAGGGTGAGCTTTTCCCCGACTGCGCTTCCCATGCTGCCCATCATAAAATACGGTTCCATGACAAACAGACAGCACTTCTGCTGTCCGATTGCGGCCGTGCCGCAGATCACAGCCTCTTTCTCCGCGCTTGCCCCGCGCACTACCTCCAGCTTGGCATCGTAGCCCGGAAAATTGAGCGGATTGCCGGCTCTCATGCCGGAATACAATTCATGAAAGCTTCCCTTGTCGGTCAGTATGTCGATTCGCTGACGGGCCTTCATGCGGAAATGATACCCGCACGGACAAACCAGCTGATTGGCCCACAGACGACTCAGCAGGATGCTCTTGTGACAGTTCGGGCATTTTTTCTCCGGCTCACCCTCATCGCCTTGAATCGCCGCATTCGTACGCCCGCCTTCCTCCAGTTTGTTTTTCGGGTTCAAAAAGTTCAGCAATGCCATTTCCTCACCTGTTTCCCATAAAGGTTAAATCGTAGTTTCCTGAAACAAAGCGCTCATCCTCCACATTTTTCAGCTGTTCCTCAATGTTGGAGGGGATGCCGTCGATGACGAGCTCGCAAAGCGCCGCCCGCATTTTACGAAGTGCCTCCTCGCGTGTTTTGGCATACACGATGAGCTTGCCGAGAAGCGAATCATAGTAGGGCGTTACGACCATGCCCGTCACAAGGGCGGTATCGAATCGAACCGACGGCCCTCCCGGTACGTGCAGCATCTTCAGGGCTCCGCAGCCTCCTGCGTTGATGCGGCATTCGATGGCCGTACCCTTCATCCGGACATCGCGCTGCGTAAAGCCAAGGGGGATGCCGGCCGCGATGCGGATCTGCCATTTTACAAGATCAAAGCCGGTCAGCATCTCCGTTATGCAATGCTCCACCTGAAGGCGCACATTCATCTCCATGAACCAGAAGTTTCCTTCCCGATCCAGCAAAAACTCCAGCGTGCCTGCCCCAACGAAGCCAAGCTTCTTCACCGCCTCGACGGCAAGTCCGACCATCGTCTCTCTTTGCCTCTCGTCCACGCCGGGGGAGGGCGTCTCCTCCAGGAGCTTTTGGTTCCTTCTTTGCAGGGAGCAGTCCCGGTCTCCCAGACACACCGCATTTCCGTGCTCATCGGCAAGAATCTGCAATTCCACGTGCCGCGCGGGGAAGATGTATTTTTCAAGATATACGCTGCCGTCGCCAAAGGCGCTGAGGGCTTCGCCCGTTGCCTGGTGATAGGCATCCTCCATCTCCTCCTCGGAACGAATCAGACGAATGCCGCGCCCTCCGCCGCCTGCAGAGGCCTTGAGCATAACGGGATATCCGATCCGTCCTGCCGCAAGCGTTGCTTCCGAAACGGAGGTGACGGTCTTCGTTCCGGGGATCACCGCCAGTCCGGTCTGCCGGATCTGCTCCTTCAGCACGGCTTTATCGCCGAAGCGTTCCATGCTTTCCGGATCCGGTCCGATGAATACCAGCCCGTTCTTTCGGCAGGCCCTCGCAAAGTGCGTATTTTCGGACAGAAAGCCATAGCCCGGATGAATCGCCTGGGCCCCGGCCAGAACGGCGGCGCTGATGATTTGATTTTCGTTCAGATAGCTTTCCTTTGCTTCCGCTTTGCCGATGCAAAAGCTTTGATCGGCAAGCGCCACATGAAGAGCGTTTCTGTCTGCCTCGGAATATACGGCAACCGTAGCTACCCCCATCTCCTTGCAGGCACGGATGATGCGAACCGCGATTTCGCCCCGGTTGGCAACCAGTATTTTTGAAAACATCGATTACACTCCCGTAATCGCAAAGGAAAAGTCCGCCGATGCGCAAAGCCGTCCGTCCACCGTAACCGTTCCCTCTGCAAAATAAAAGCTCCCCTTTGCCCGTTTGATGCGGCACCGGGTCTCCACCGTATCCCCCGGCCTTACCGGCGAACGGAAGCGCACATGGTCAAGTCCGGTATAAACCGGCAGCCTTCCCTGATCCATTTCGTCTTTCATCAACACGCAGGCCGACTGCGCCAGCATCTCGCAGAGAATGACGCCGGGTACCATGGGATTGCCGGGAAAATGTCCCCGCAGGAAGAACTCGTCTCCGCGAACGAGGTAATGCCCGACGGCCGTGCCGGCCCGTTCCTGTGCTTCGTCCAGGAGCAGCATCGGAGCCCTGTGGGGCAGGATCTGCATGATCTCCTCTCGGTTCATGCGCTCACCTCCTGATACGGAACAGCTCCGTTCCGTACTCCACCACGTTCCCGTTGGTGACACAGATCTCCGAAATGGTGCCGTCTTCTTCGGCCGTGATCTCGTTCATCATCTTCATGGCCTCCACCACGCAAAGCGGCTGCCCCTTTGTCACGGTATCCCCGACGGAAACGTAGGGAGCGGCATTTTCTGCCGGCGCCGCGTAGAATATGCCCACCATGGGCGAGGTCACACGGATATAGTCCTTCGGCCCGGAAGAGATCTCCCCCGCGGCTCCGGCCGCTTCCGGAGCGGGGCCTCCGACCTCCCGGACCGTCCCCGGTGCCGTGCGCTCCAGACGGATCTTCCCGGAATCCTCTGTCACCTCCAGCCCCGTCAGCTCCAGCTCCTTCATCAGCTCTGCATACCTGCGAATATCCGGTTCGTTCATCCCATCACACCTTTCTGAAAGCAAGGCAGGCATTATGCCCCCCAAACCCGAGAGAATTGGAAAGTGCCAGCGTAATGTCTGCCGCTGCAGCAACCTGCGGAACATAATTCAGATCACAGCGCTCGTCCGGTTCCCGGAGGTGAATCGTCGGAGGAATCACGCCTTCGCTCAATGCCAGAAGGCACGCCAGCGCTTCCACGGCCCCGGCCGCCCCCAGCATGTGTCCGGTCATGGATTTGGTGGAGCTGATATATGCCCTCCTTGCGCCGTCCTCGCCGAGCGCCTTTTTGATCGCAATCGTCTCGACCACGTCGTTCATGGGCGTTCCGGTCCCGTGCGCATTGATATAAACGGTATCCGTATCCTTGTATCCGGCCTCCCGCATGGCGTCCGCCATCGCCTGCGCGCCGCCCCGGCCGTCCGGATGGGGCGCTGTGATGTGATAGGCATCACAGGTAGAGCCGTAGCCGCAGATCTCACCGTAGATCCGTGCGCCGCGCGTTCTTGCATGCTCATATTCCTCGAGCACCAGTGCGGCCGCTCCCTCACCGATGACAAAGCCGCCTCTTCGCCGGTCAAAGGGCAGAGACGCCTCCTCCGGATTGTCGGATGCGGAAAGTGCCTGCATGTTTACAAAGCCCGCAACGGCAGACGGCACAATTGCCGCCTCGGCCCCGCCTGTAATCGCTGCGTCGGCATAGCCGTGGCGAATCAGACGCATGGCTTCCCCGATGGCATTGGAGCCGGAGGCGCAGGCCGTCACCGCCGGCATGGCGGAGCCGCGGCAATCATGCCGGATGGCGATCAGGCCTGCTGCCATATTCCCGATCATCATCGGAACGAACAGCGGGGATACGCGGCGCGGCCCCTTTTCCAGGAGCTTGGTATACTCCGTTTCGAAGGTTCCGATGCCGCCGATGCCGGTGCCGAAGATGACAGCAAAGTTCTCCGGCTCCACCGTTCCCTTAACGCCGCTCTCCTCCACGGCCTGCTGCGCCGCCGCAACCGCAAACTGCGCGTACCGGTCCGTGCGCAGCACCTCATTGACCTCCAGATAGTCTCCGGGGTCAAAATCCTTCACCTCCGCCGCCAGCTTTGCCTTAAATTTCTCCGTATCAAACCGCGTAATGGGTGCGATGCCGTTTCTGCCTTCCTTCATCCCCTGCCAGGTATCGGCGACATTGTTTCCAAGGGGGGTGACTGCACCGATACCGGTGACCACAACCCGTCTTTTGCTCATCGACCTCTCCTTCCTTGTTCCGTGCTCCTCCCGATGCAGCCGGTGCATCGGCTCTTAAACCGCTACATGGCGATTCCGCCGTCCACGCGCAGGACCTCGCCGGTTACGTATCGGGCCGTCACAAGGTAGGCAACCGCATCGGCAACCTCCTCCGCCGTCCCCATCCTGCCAAGCGGAATCCGCTTCAAAAGCCCGTTATCCTCCTGATCCTTCGTCATGTCGGTCGCAATAAAGCCGGGAGCGACCGCATTGCAGCGAATCCCCTTCGCCGCCAGCTCCCTCGCGACCGACTTGGTAAGTCCGATCAGCCCTGCCTTGGAGGCAGAATAATTGCACTGTCCGGCGTTGCCCATCAGCCCCGAAACCGAGGCGATATTCACAATACACCCCTCATGCGCACGAATGAAAAGGCCCGTCATATGGCGTATCATGTGGAAGGCCCCTTTGAGATTGGTACGAAGGACCGCATCAAAGTCCTCCTCCTTCATCACGGCAAGCAGGCCGTCCCTGGTAATTCCCGCATTGTTAATCAAAATCTGTGCTGTGCCAAAGTCCTGTTTGATCTTCGCCACCGTCTCCTTTGTCTCGGAATAATCGCCGACGTCGCATCGATACGCCTCCGCCCTGACGCCGTATGTGTTCCTGCATTCCTCCAGGACGCGCTCGGCCGCAGAGGCATTCCCCGCATAAACAATGGCGACATCGGCGCCCAGGGAAGCGAGCTTCTGCGCAATTGCCGCTCCGATGCCGCGGGATCCCCCGGTTATAACCGCTGTCTTTCCTCTCAGCATGCTCCCACCTCCTCAAGGTATTCGGCAAAGGGCATTGCCGTTACCCCTGCATCAATCCTTCGGATCAGATTGGTCAGCGTCCTTCCGGGTCCGATCTCAATAAAGGTGTCCGCTCCGGCTGCGATCATGTTGCCGATCACCGTCTCCCATTGCACCGGATGACAAATCTGCGAGGAAAGGAGCCCGATCACGTCTTCCCCATAGGGCCGTGCCGTCCGATCGGAATACAGCGGAATGGACGGCGCCTTGAGGCTCACCTTTTGCAATGCATCCGCAAAGGCCTGCGCGGCATCGTTCATGAACGGGGAATGAAAGGCGGCATTTACCCGAAGGGGAATGACCCTGCCGCCTGCCTTTTTTACATCCGCCGCAAAATCCGTAATCTGCGCAGACAGGCCTGCCACGGCAATCTGTCCCGGACCGTTATAGTTCACCGGATAGACACCGGTGTACGCTGCGCACAGCTCCTCCACCTGCGCACGGGTCAGCCTCACGACCGCCGCCATGGCGGTCTCGTGTCTCCCGGCCTCCCGCTGCATCAGCTCTCCCCGCCTGCACACGAGACGAAATCCGCTCTCTTCGTCAAACACGCCGCAAACGGCTGCCGCCGTCAGCTCGCCAAGAGAAAAGCCGGCAGCCATTTGCGGAACCATGCCCTTTTCCCGCAGAACGCCTGCCGCCGCAAGCTCCATCGCATAAAGGCACGGCTGCGTGTTCCGAGTTTCCCTCAGCTCCTCCGCGGTCCCGTGAAAGCATTGGAACGACGTGCCGGGACGGATCCTGTCGCAGCCATCAAAAATACTCTTTGCCGCCGGATAGGTTTCATACAGCTCCCTTCCCATACCCGGAAACTGATCTCCCTGTCCGGAAAAAACGAATGCTATTTTATCCATTGTGTTGCTCCACGAAGGATACGCTCTGCCTCCTCCATGACCTCCTCCACGATTTCGGCCGCCGGCTGTTCCTTTTGCACCATGGCTGCAACCTGACCGGAGAGAAAACATCCCTTTTGGAGGTCTCCTTCCAAAACGGCAAGCCGGAACGCTCCCGCTGCCATCTCTTTGAGCTCCTCGTCCGGTGCCCCCGCGTACTCTGCCTTGGAATACGCCCTGGAGAACCCGGTGCGCAGGCTGCGAACCGGATGTCCCGTGCGCTTCCCGGTTACCATCGTGCACAGATCGGTAGCCTTCAGAATCTTCTCCTTGTAGATGGGATGAATGCTGCATTCCTCGGCGCTCAGAAACCGCGTTCCCATCTGTACGCCCTGCGCCCCCAGCATGAACGCCGCCGCGGCACCTCTGCCGTCCGCAATGCCGCCCGCCGCAATCACCGGCAGATCCGTTGCATCGCAGATTTGCGGTACCAGCACCATCGTGGTTAGCTCCCCCACGTGGCCGCCGCTTTCCCCGCCCTCGGCAACGAGTGCCGAGGCTCCGAGACGCGTCATCAGCCTTGCGATTCCGACCGAGGCTACCACGGGAATCACCCGGATTCCGGCAGCAATCCACTCCTTCATATACACGGCAGGATTGCCGGCTCCCGTCGTTACCACGTCAACCCTTTCTTCGGTGACAACCCTCGCCACCTCCTCCGCATGAGGACTCAGCAGCATGATGTTGACACCGATGGGCTTTGCCGTGAGGGCCCGGGCCGCCCGAATCTGCTCTCTGACATAAGCTCCCGAGGCATTTCCGGCAGCGATGATGCCAAGACCTCCGCCTTCGGATACCGCAGCGGCCAGCTTCCCATCTGCAATCCAGGCCATTCCGCCCTGGAAAACCGGATATTCGATTCCCAGCATCTCGCTGATTGTCGTTCGGATCATCGCCCTTATCCCTTTTTCTTCTGGATGAACCGATCCAGATCATCAATGGTCTCGACCTTCTGATCCAGCTCAATTTCGATGCCGATTTCGTCCTCCAGACTCATCAGCAGCTCCACCGTATCCAGCGAATCGATGCCAAGATCCGAGAATTTGCTCTCCGGCTTTACATCGGAAACGGCACAGCCGGTCCGCTCCGAAACAATTTTTGCAATCGCGTCAAAATACATAATCCTTACCTCCGTAATTGTGGCAATCCGGCATCTGCCGCATTTCAACGGGTCCCTTCCGCTCGCAGGCAAAGGTTGACCTCCGATGCATGCGGACAAATGCACGATGAAACTTGTTGCTCATCAGTATACGGACCGAACGTTCCACAAAAGCAGCGGCAGCGTTCCTTCGGCGTTCCTCCAAACCAAAAAGGCACCGGTCCGTAAAGACCGATGCTCCAAAAGCAAGATTCCTCCTGCTGCCTTCCCTTTCCGCAGCAGGAGGAATCCCCATGTATCGTTATGCTTTTGTTACAGTACCATGATCAATGTCCCTGCGCCGATCAGAATGCAGCCGATCAGCGATTTCGACGTGAACTCCTCATGCAGAAATACAAAAGCCAGCACCAATGTGATCACCACGCTGAGCTTATCAATCGGAACCACCTTCGATGCGTCTCCCAGCTGCAATGCCCGGTAATAGCACAGCCAGGATGCACCGGTTGCCAGACCGGACAGAATCAGGAACAGCCAGCTTTTTTTGCTGATTTCGGTGATGCCGCTGAAGCTGTGCGTGACCAGCACCATCCCCCACGCCATGACAACCACCACCATGGTGCGAATCGCCGTTCCAAGATTGGAATTCACATTTTCAATTCCCACCTTCGCCAGAATCGACGTAAGCGCTGCAAATACTGCCGACAGAACCGCAAACATTACCCACATCTTTTTATCCTCCTCATCGCAAGCTGTCTTGCTCCCTCAAATATTACCACCATTTCTTCGCCGTAAACGGCATTAAAACTATGAAATAGATGAGTGACTCATAAATCAACAAGAAGGAGCTTTAAACAAGGAAGAGCTTTCCGAACCATGAGCGGATGCAGAAATGCACCCGTTCATTAATTACATAGTAACTTGTTATCGTGCATATATCCCGCTATAGTGTAGAGGTTCAAAATCGTTGAAAAAAGGAGTCTCCTATGATGCAATCCATTAAGAAAAATCTGCCGGGAATCGCTGTGTGTCTTGTTATCGCCGTTTTTTCGTGGTTACTGGGCAAGCTGGTGCCGGTCATCGGCGGCCCGGTGTTCTCCATTCTCACGGGCATGGTCCTTGTCCTGTTCCGGACGCCCGGCGCAGCCTTCAAGCCGGGTATCGGCTTTACCTCCAAGAAAATCCTCCAGGCTGCCGTCGTGCTGCTCGGCTTTGGCCTGAATCTGAATGTCGTATTGCAAACCGGGAAACAGTCCTTGCCCATCATTGTATGCACCATAACCACCTCCCTGCTGGTGGCCTTTGCATTGCACAAGCTGCTGCATATCGACGGTGATACCAGCACATTGATCGGCGTCGGCTCCTCCATTTGCGGTGGCAGCGCCATCGCCGCCACCGCACCGGTCATCCATGCGGACGATGAGAAGGTTGCCCAGTCCATTTCTGTAATTTTCTTTTTCAATGTGCTGGCTGCGCTGTTGTTCCCGTTGCTGGGACAGGCCATCGGCTTTGACACCGCCTCCGGTGAGGCGTTCGGCATCTTTGCAGGGACCGCGGTTAACGATACGTCCTCCGTCACAGCGGCAGCCTCCACGTGGGACAGCATGTGGAATCTGGGAAGCCAGACACTGGATAAGGCGGTAACGGTCAAGCTGACCCGCACACTCGCGATTATTCCCATCACACTGGTACTCTCCCTGCTGCAGGCCAGGAAGGCCGGAAAGGAACAGGGAGACTTCCGGCTGAAAAACGCCTTTCCCATGTTCATTCTGTGGTTTATCTGCGCATCGGTGATCACCACCCTCTGCACGTCCTTCGGCGTGTCAGCGGCAGTATTCCAGCCATTGAAGGAGCTGAGCAAATTCCTGATCATCATGGCCATGGCAGCCATCGGACTGAACAGCAACGTGGTCAAGCTGGTAAAGAGCGGTGGCAAGCCCCTGCTGCTGGGGGCCTGCTGCTGGGTTGGCATTACGGCCGTCAGCCTGCTGATGCAGCACGTGATGGGTCTCTGGTAAGGATAACCGTACGGACTTGTTGACATCCGTTACCGATATCGTCAGGCTTCATTGCAGATACCTCCCGCACTCCTTTTCAAGCTCACACCATACGGGATATTCTGCATTGTTTGCGTCAAAGAAACGTTTCAGGTCGCGGTTAAGCGCGCTCATTTCATCGACTGCGTTCATGGCATGGTCGGAGGCGCAGAGCTTGCCCAGCGACGTGGCGCACATGAACCGGAAAAAGCGCAGGCATACCCTGCGGTATGCCTCGCTTTCAAAATTCACATCCGACTTCGGCAGAATTTCATGCCCTGCTTTCCGTATGGCACGGTAACCTTCTATGTTGGCGTCAATCAGCCGATTCAGGTATGCCGTGTCGCCCTTAAGCCTTTTCAGGTTTCCGTCTGCTTTGTAGCAGGCAAAGGCCGCCGGAATCACAAAGGCGGCGTGGCTAAGGAGATAATCCTCCATATCAGGCTCATAGACCACCCGGTACCTTGTCCCTTCAAAAATCCGTCCGATCAGCCTCTCGTTTGAAGGTGACTCCCGAAGCGGACCGATGGTGATCTTTTTGAGATCCATGGAAACCACACGATCACGCTCCCGATGTCCCGCCGAAAGAGCAAAGGCGAACATGACATTTTTCTCAGGCAGAGAGGCCGCAAGCTCCGAAGCATGCACATTGTTGCCTACAAAGACAATGTTCCCGGTTTTGTTGGCGCGCAGCGGCTCCAGGGCTGCGTCCAGCTGCGTGTACCGCAGCACCACAAAAATGACATCGTAGGCATCCTCCCGTTTCAGCTCCGTCACAACAGGGATGCGGCTGACCGACAGGCGAGGTGAAAATTTATCCTTGATCCGCAGACCGTTTCGCGCGATTTCCTTCGCCCAGTCCCCCCGTGCCAGCAGGGTCACATCCTTTCCTGCGCGGAACAGATTCCTTGCCAGATTGCAGCCCAGCACGCCTGCACCAAATACCAGAATTCTCATTGACGTATTCTCCTGATCTACCCCATGACGATCTCCCGATCATCTGCTCCTGCGGCCACCGCGCTTTACGTAATCCTCGTCGATGCGATCCTTCCAGTCCGCTCTCAAAGGTGCGCTGCGCCGGACCGTACGAATCGCCTCACTGATCACTTCATAATTCAGTGCGGTTCCCTCACTGTCACACTGATAGTTAACCGCCCGGTCCGCACCGATTCCGAACCGGCCGGCCGTCTTCACCGCATCCATATTGGCTCCAAGAAAGAGAAACTCCCAGCCATATTTTGTCTTCTGACGCTCGATCATGTGCTTCACTTTGTCAAAGCTGTAAATGTGGCTTGCGTTCTCCATGCCATCCGTTGTAATGACGAACATCGTATGCTCCGGCACATCCTCCGGTCTGGCATATTTATGAATGTTTCCGATATGATGGATCGCTCCGCCGATGGCATCCAGCAATGCCGTACAACCTCGAACCGTATAGTCCTCCTCTGTCATTGCGCGGATATTTTTTACATCGACGCGGTCGTACAAAACCTCGCTGACATTGTCAAAAAGCACCGCGGAGATCCATGCCTCCCCTTCCGCATTTTTCTGCTGGCTGATCATCGAATTGAAGCCCCCGATGGTGTCCCGTTCCAGGCCGCTCATGGAACCGCTGCGATCCAGGATAAAAACGATTTCGGTCAAATTCTTTCTCATGTGTGCATCCTCCCTGAAAGACCTTCGCTGTTTGGTTGCTTACCTTACAGCCACAGCATAGCGTCTTTCTTTCGGGGGATGGTCGCATGGAAAGCGACATTTATTTATACCCCGATTCTCCTTTCATCCCGCAACAGCGCATACCGGTACATCGATTTTTAAATCCCGGTCCGCATTGCAGATTACGAAAGGTCTGATTTTCCGTTACGGATCTTTCTTACATTGGCATTCATCCGATGTCGTCCGAAGTTCCGGTAGGCGAAGGCCTTGAGCCGCGACATTTCCTGCCCATGCTCGCGCAGCAGCTCGTCGGGGCTGTCGTAGATGCCGAAGTCCTGATGGATGCCCTCGCTCTGAATGTAGGTGTTGTTGCGGTCGAAATCGATCACGGGATGGCGAAAATCCCGTACCGCCACGCCGTAGCCGCAGAATGCACCGGTGCAGTCGGGGTGTGCGGCCTGAAGCTTTTCCAGATAGGGCTTATCCAGAATAAAGGCCTCCAGTTCGTACCATACCCCGTCCAGATGGACCTCCACCCAGCTGTGGAACACATTCTCCGGTGCGAGGGCGTACACGAGCCCCGTCATTGCGCCCTTTTGCAGCCGCTTGTCGATGGTGAAGCCGTGCACGCGGCAGGGGATGCCGCAGCCGCGCAGCAACGCCATGAACAGCGTCCCCTTGGTATTGCACTGGCCGAAGCCGTCGGCCAGTACCCGTGAGGCAGGGATCCCGTCATCGGTGTTGTAGCCGAAGAGTATCTCGTCGCGGACGTAGTCATAAATTGCCTGAATACGCTCAAATTCACCGAGCGTGCGCCAGTCGCGTTGTTCAATCAGCTTCTGTATCGCAGGCGCCGAAAAATCCAGCATCGGCGTTTCTGTCAGATATCTCTCCATGGCTCAATCCTGCTCCTTCAAAAAGGACAGCTCCGGCAGTCGGTTTTCCTCAATGACCGCGCGCAGCATTTCTGCAAAGCCCTGCGGATCACGGATCTGGAACTGCATGTGGTTATAGCCCTCGAACACCGGGTAATTGCCGTTTTGGTAAGCCGCTCTGACGGCATCGCGGTACTTATAGTGCTCTTCGATACTGCCGAACTCAAAATAAACGAGCCTTTGCATTTCCCCGGGCAGCAGCGGAAACGGCTTGTCCTCCAAGCTGTCTGCCAGCTGGCGGCGAAGATTCCCATAGCGAAGCGCGCGCCCGGCGGCGATGAAATAGGGCTTGATCGCCTCATCGTCGCACCAGAGTATCTTCCCCAACGTCCCGCCCTTCGACCAGTACAGACTTTTTATCGCAAGGTACAGGAAGGGCGTCATGATCCGCCGCAGCGGAAGCGGGATCTGCGCAAACTGTCCGCCGTCGAAGAAAACATGGTCAACCGGCTTTTCGGTGTCCGTCAGAAAGGCCATGGCAAGATCTGCGCCTATTGAAGATGCGACAACGAGTGTAACCCGCTCAATGCCCTGCTCGTGCAGGAACGCCTCCACCTGCCGCACTTCGTCTGCCTTGCTGATATAATGCTGCCCCTCACAGTAGACCGTAGAGGTCGGCATAATGCAGAAACAGCGTTCCTGCAAATATTTTGCCACCGGCTCGCTGCTGTCACCCGTCACGCCCATGGCATGGAAAAACAGCACGGCAGGGTTTCCTTTGCTTCCAAGTGTTTTGAATCGCATGATGTCACACCTCTTTCATACAAGCGTAACGATCCGCGCGCTCAGGGCCGCAACGACGGCAAAGAGCGGAATTCCGCGCACAAAGGAACCGATGTGCTTGCCCGGGTCCTGATAAAATGCCTTCTCCCGCAGGAAGGAAAACCGGATGCGCTCTGTATTGCGCCACCAGAGAAGATCGATGACCAGAAGGTCAAACAGCCCCAGGCCTTCACCGAGGATGAGAAAATACCGGAATGTCGAAAGGTAATCGTCAAAACCAAGGCGCTTTTTAAATACAAGTCCGAGCACGGAGAATAGGGCCGTGAAAAAGATTAAATTGCTCAATAAAATCGAAAATGCCGACTTCGCCTTTGGTGCGTCGTCCCCCAGCCGTTCACGCACGATGCTCTGCACCGCATCCGGGTACGAGCGCAGTCCGGCGAGGTTTTTCTTATCCGTTCCCGTGCCGAGAAAGCACATGCCCCAGTAAAGAAGCCATAATCCAGGTATGATAAGCCATTTCATCGTCCCACTCCCTTCAATATCCGCTTTTTGCATTCTCCTCCGTGCAGCTCCTGCACTTTCACCCGACGATACGTTTTTTCCGTTTATATGGGTTAGATTCAGCTAACCCGCGTGTCTTCAAAAAGCCGCATCTCTGCGGCTTCTATCCTATGAACATCTTATACACCACATCCCTTGAAAGCAATACGCGTGTTAAAATAAATGCATCGTCCGTTCAAGCGACGGGTCCTGACGGAGTTGTCCGGTCAGGGGACACTCTCCGCCACCCTGTCGCCGGAGCGCGTCTGTACAGTAACCATAGACGATTTTTTCGTATTGCAGGTGTAAAAATGATTTTGTATTTTTCGGCAACAGGAAACAGCAAATACGTGGCGGAGCGCATTGCGAAAGCCATCGGGACAAAGGCCATCTCCATACAGGAGGTCACAGGCGAAGCTTTGACGGATGTTCACGGGATGGTGTCTCCAACCTATGCGTGGGGAATTCCGAGTGTTGTGAAAGAGTTCCTTCAGATGCACAAGCTCAAGACTCACGAAGGGAAATGTTTTTATATTGCTACGTATGGAACCACACCGGGAGCAAGCCGGTATCTGGCACAGGAGGCATTGCAATCCGGAAGCGACATCACCTTTGATGCCTTTTTCGGTGTGCGGATGCCGGATACCTGGACACCGATTTTTAATCTGTCGGACAAAGAAAAAGTGGCGCGTATAAATGCAAGGGCAGAAGCGCAGATCGAAGAGATCGTACATTTGATACAGAGCGGAGCTACCGGCAATTATATGAAATCCAGACTGCCTGCAATAACCAGCGCGGTGCATCCGCTTTGGTACGACAGGATGAGGAAAACGAAGCATTTTGTTGTAACCGATGCCTGTGTCGGTTGTGGATTGTGCGAGAAGAAATGTCCGGTGCAGGCTATCGAGATGAAGAACGGAAAACCCGTCTGGATAAAAGGGCAATGTGCCATGTGTCTGGGATGTTTGCACCGATGTCCGAAATTTGCCATTCAATATGGAAAGAAAACGGCAAAGCATGGACAGTATCGGAATCCCCATCTCTGAAAAAGCGGAACGATCGCGTCGGTTTCACTGATCTTTTCGGTTTTTTGCCGAATCAATTGCCGCGCCGACTCCCACACCGACCACAACTCCCACGCACATCCAGAGCTCGAGATTGTCCAGCCAGCATCCGAGCGCAACTCCGAGCATCATACCGATGCATATGCCGAGTGAAATTCCGGTTGCGTCCGATTTTGAGGGTTTATTCTGTTTGTCCTTCTCGTCCTTCTGTCTCATCTGTCACACGGAAAACCAGAATTGCCTTGGCGGAGTTCGTCACGGAGAATGTCACCAGTTCCCAGCCGTCCTGAGCGCGCTCGTTTGCCGTTTTCTCAATGGCTGCGGCCATTTCCTTGGCCTTGGGCGCATAGTTGATCAAGATCGTTTTGTAAGTCATTGCGGTCACCTCGGGGGCGCATGATTTGACGTTTACGTTACCTCTTCTCTACCTTCGTAAGTAAATATAAGGATGGAATGTTAATTGTGCCGCCCGAGCTTCGTTAAATAAAAATAAAATACATGGCAATGCTCTGCACAACCACGATGAACCTTCTCCAACCGGCGGCTATTCTTCCAGCAGTTTCTGCAAAGCCTCCTTGCTCGGCAGAACCGTCTCGTATTTGCTTGCAAAAATCTGCGTATTGTCCTCCGGCAGAGTCATTTCCACAATGGCGTTGTTCTTGTCTCTGCACAGCACGATTCCAATTGTCGGATTCTCATCCGGCAATTTCACCTTCCGGTCATAGTAGTGGACATACATCTGCATCTGTCCGATATCCTGATGCTTCAATTCTCCGATTTTCAAATCGAACAGCACAAAACACCGCAGCAGACGGTTATAGAAAACCAGATCCACCATGAAATGCTCTTCATCAAAGGTGAAGCGCACCTGCCGTCCAATAAACGCAAAGCCGGTGCCAAGCTCCAGCAGAAACTGCTGCAGATTGTCGATAATGCGACCCTCCAACTCGCTCTCAGAATATTCCGGCAGCTCCTTCAAGCCAAGAAACTCCAGCACATACGGATCTTTGACGGCATCCTTTGCCGTCTCAACCTTCTGTCCTTCTAGCGCCAGACGATAAACCTTGTCCTTATCCGTGCTGAGAGCAATGCGCTCATAGAGTGAACTATTGTATTGCCGTTTCAGCTCCGTGAGGCTCCAATCGTTTTTCACGGATTCAATTTCGTAAAAATGGCGTTCGTCAATATTGTCAATCCGCATGAGCTTGAGATAATGCGACCAGCTCAGATAAAACTTCCTGCCGGTGCTGACCGACGGGAGATTCTCGAATTGGTCAGACAGTGTCTGACTAATTTGATCCTGCGAATAAACGGTATAGAACTGCCGCATCTGTTTCAGATTTGTCGTTGAAAAGCCTTTTCCGTATTTCTCGTTCAGGAATTTCGACAGTTCCTGCAAAATCTGCTTTCCATAGGCAGCCCTGTTCTGGCCATGCTGCTCCTCTTCCACAATCATTCTGCCGATTTCATAGTAGGCATACACCATTGCGAGATTAACTGCGGTTTTGGCATTCTTTCTGGCCTGCGCCAGCACTTCGGACACGCTCTCGAGAAAGCTTTGGTTAATCGGGGTAATTTCATTTCTGTTCATACTCTTTCCCTCCTTACAGCACTTTCACAGATGTATCCGGTGCCAACTCTTTGCAAATCTGCATCACAATGTAAGAACCGCGTTTTCCTCCGCGTCGTCAGATTCATCAATTTCCCCATGCTTCTTAGTACTCTAAACTGTTCTCATTCAGCAGGAAGTCATATAGGCAAGAAATTCCTCATTCATATGCCGAATGCTCTCAGAAAGCAGATCTCCCATCGTTTCATAGTGCAGATAGAAGGTGGAACGATTTACTCCTGCCGCTTCACAGATCTCCTTGACTGTAATATAGGGGAAGTCCTTCTTTCCCAAAAGCATCAGGAATGCCTCGTCCATTTTTACGGCCGTTGCAAAGTATTTGCTTTCCGATTTATTCAAACATCTTCCCCTGCTTTCGTGGCAATCTTATCTGTGTTCATAAGTTTGCCTCCTTCATTTGATAGCTTTATGATATCTGCGAAAAAAGGCAAACGGAGCAACACCGAGCAGTCCTTGTGTTGATTTCAGCGTATCTATTCGGTTTTATTGGCTTAAAGGGAAAGGCTCTCCGCCCGCTCGGTCAGATCTTTGCCGCTGGGATTCTTATGTGAAATCCAGCTTCTGTCTGCTGTCGTAGCCTTGCTTCTTAAACTCAGAGAACAGCACATCCATCCCGACAGGGTCGATGCATAACAGGTGCATGCGGAGCAGGCATTTCCTTGCACTGCTTATCTTTCCAGAAATTCGCTGCATCTTTGTATTCCTCTGTAGTCATATATTCCATGCTCCAATCTCAATCTATATTGCACTGTGCCGGCACTTTCTCGGCGATTTCTCGGCGGTTTTCCGGCAGTCTGTCGGTATTATCCTCCGCCGGATACTCTTCCGGAATCAAATTGCTGTAATAAGCTGTTTTTCCGGACAGCACATCTGCATAGAACTGCTGTTTCCAATCAATAAAATCAATTGAATCCTGAAGCTCTTTCATGGACTCCATCAAGGATTTCCGTTTTATCTCTAAAATCTGTTTCCGCTGTGGAATCGATGTTTCTCCCTGCAGGCAAAGCGACAGATATTCCTTCATCTCGGCAATACTCATTCCGCATTTTTTCAGGCAATTAAGGCTCTGAATCCACTTGATATCATGTTCATCAAAGA
>CAVAUJ010000002.1:49806-86948 GCA_963591995.1 Succinivibrio sp. | reverse complement strand
GATGTAATTCAGGAACTGATCAAGGGAATTCAAGGAAGCCGCAAGGGCCGCCGGAATGAGTCTGAATGAGTCTATTTTGACAGTAGTAGAGGAAAAGTGGAGAGAACATGAAGAACATTATCTTTTTAGGCGGGTGTTATTTTCTGGCAATCGGCATAGTTAAGCTGATGTATGCTGCAATATTAAGAGCGAAGGAGAAGCGATAATGCCGACAGGGAACCCCAACAAAAACACGGTGCGTGTGGAACGATACCAGAAGAAGGCCGGATACAAGACGAAATCCTTCAAGCTAAAAGGCGATGTTGCGGAGAGGTTCGCCGATGCCTGTGAGGCAAATGGTGAAAGCCAGGCTGCAGTAATTGCCAGACTGATGGAAGAGTATATTTCAGCAACGCGTTTACAATAATTGTAAGCAAGGCCGCCCTTCGGGGCGGCCTTGTTGTTTCTGTGCTAAAAATAATGGACAAAATCACGCGGAGAGCTCAGGCCTTCGGCTGATCGGCCTGCAGGATCTCGATGTAGGCGAGGATCAGGGGCGCTACGCCCTTTGCATCGTTCTGCACGATGGGCTCGCGCATGTAATAATCGAAGGTTCCCTCGCGCATCTGCTTGTTGCCGAGGCCGGCGACGAGGCAGATGCCGCCGAGCTGGAGCTTGCCGTCCTTTTCCGAGAGATATTTCCGGCAGATTCCGTCGAAGGCCCTGCGGCCGTAATCCAGGAAGGAAGACGGCAGAAGTCCCAGACGCACGCTCTTCATAATCGCATAGGCGAAGATGGCGGAGCCGGAGGTTTCCAGATAATTCGGCGCAATGCCGCCGTGGTTGACCACCTGATACCACATGCCGGTTTCGGCATCCTGATAGGGGAGCATTGCGTCAATGAGCTCCCGGTAGATCCGTCCGAGCGTTTCCTTTTCCGCAGAGAAGGAGGCGGGCAGGATTTCCCAGGTGTCCACCAGCGCCATGGCATACCAGCCGATGGCGCGGAGCCAGAAGTTGTCGGACAGACCCGTGACCTTGTCGCACCAGAAGCTCTCCCTGGAGGCATCGTAGGCGTGGTAATACAGACCGTTCCGCAGATCGCGCAGCTTCTCATATACTGTCATGAACTGCCGGATGATGTCGGCGCAGTTCCGGCCGTCATGGAAGGTGAGCTCATATTGCATATAGAAGGGCTGCGCCATGTAGAGGCCGTCCAGCCAGATCTGGTTCGGATAGATCAGCTTGTGCCAGAAGCTGCCTTCGGGAGTCCGGGGCTGCCCCTCGAGCTGGCTGTACACGGTGTCGATGGCCCGCCGGTATTTCTCCTTGCCGGTGATGCGGTACAGATCAAAGAGGGTCTTCCCGGCATTGACGTTGTCGAGATTGTACTCCTTCGGATCATAGGAAAGGATGGAGCCGTCCTCCCGGACGAAATAATCAATAAAGGCATCGGCAAACTGCAGGTATTGCGCATCCCCGCGGAGCTGATAGAGCTCGAGAATGGCCTTGATCATGCAGCCGTCGATGTAATTCCAGGAGGGTTTGGCTCCCTTGCGGAGCTTTTCTATGTTCCAGACCGGCGCCTGCGGCGTGCTTTTGGCCAGCAACTGGTCAATGTAGTGGTCTAAAATATCCATAATACACATCCTCTTATCGTTGTTTTTTGACAAATTAATTGAAAGAAATACTATTCAAACGTTTGCACATCGCAATTCTATCAGATGTCTGTACGAAAGCCAATCGGCAAAAACTGACAAAAACACCATAAAAAACTTAAAAGTTCCATGATTGACAAGCAATATAGACAATACTATAATCGACTTGTAACAGAAAATGTGCATGAATTTCGGCAGTCGGCGGGGGAGACCACGCTGTAGTTGAAAAATGCATTATTTTTTTGAAAGGCGTGCAAACCTTTGCAATCTAGCAAGGCAACTCTGATGGTTTTTGTGATGAAAACCGACGACGAGGGGAGCACACAAGAGAGGTAAAAGGGGATTGTTTATGAAAAAGAATGTAAAGAAGGTCATGTCTTTGGCACTTGCCTCGATGATGGCTCTGTCCGTGGCAGCCTGCGGCGGAACCTCCTCCGGCTCCGGTGCAGAGAGCTCCGGAGCAGAGGCGCAGGACACAGCCGCTTCGTCGGACGCTTCGTCGACGGACAGCCAGGAGCCGGTTGAGATCAAGTTCTCCTGGTGGGGCGGAGACAGCCGCCACGAGGCAACCGAGGCTGCGGTCGCTGCATTTATGGAGAAGTATCCGTACATCACGGTGACCACCGAGTACGGCGCATGGTCCGGCTGGGAGGAGAAGCAGGCGCTCAACATCATGGGCGGCAACGCAGCGGATGTGATGCAGATCAACTGGAACTGGATTGAATCCTACAGCGGGAACGGCACGAATTTTGCCAACCTGGAGGATTATGCCGATGTTCTGGATCTCACCCAGTTCCCGGAGGATTCTCTGGAGCTGTGCAAGGCGGACGGCAAGCTGATGGCGGTTCCGGTAGCCCTGACCGGACGTCTGTTCTACTGGAACAAGACGACCTTCGATGAGGTGGGCGTGGACATTCCTACCGATGAGGCGTCGCTGTTCGCAGCAGGCGAGGCTTTCAAGGCCTATGATGAGGATTATTATCCGCTGGCTCTCGGCGAATACGACCGGATGATCTTCCTGGTTTACTATCTTGAGTCCGTTTACGGAAAGGCGTGGGTAGAGGACGGTCAGGTTCAGTACTCGGCCGATGAGATCGCAGAGGGCATGGAGTTCATCAACAAGATGGAGGATGGACACGTGATCCCGACGCTGGCGGTCATCAACGGCGACATGGCAGACTCCCTGGACAAGAACGCAAAGTGGATTGACGGCAAATACGCCGGCATCTTCGAGTGGGATTCCTCCGCATCCAAGTTCCAGAAGGCTGTTGCGGAGAGCACCAACAAGCCCGGACAGGAATTTGTCATCGGTGACTTCATCAAGTTCGGCGATTACAACGGAGGCTTCACGAAGATCTCCATGGGTCTTGCCGTATCGGCTACCTCGGAGCATCCGAAGGAAGCGGCAATGCTGATCAATTACCTGCTCAACGATCCGGAAGGCGTTGAGATCTGCGGCACCGAGCGCGGCATTCCCTGCTCCGCAGCGGCACTCGCTGTTCTGGACGAAAAGGGACTGGGCGATGACATCGTCAAGGAAGCGAATACAAAGGTTCTGGCTTACAGCAAGTTCCCTCTGGACACCAAGTTCGAGCACAACGATCTGAAGGCAAACCCGGACGGTGTGTACTACAAGGTCTTCGGCAAGCTGAGCACACATGACTATGACGCAGCACAGGCAGCAGAGGCCCTGCTCGACGGCGTGAACGAGACGCTCGGCAACTGATGCCATAGGGCTTACGAACGACAGAGCAGCAGATGTGCGGCGGCACCGGAGGAAGAGCCCTGGAGTCGGAAGAGTCCCGGAGCTTCTCCGGTGCCTTGCCGCAAAAGAACCGCGGCAAGGCGGGCAGACACCGAAGAAAACGACCGAAAGGAAGCGTGAAATGGACGTTTTGGAGGAAGTGAAAGACAAGGCCGGTTATGCCGGGATTGTCCGCTATTTTGAGAGCATACAGGATCCGGATCCGGATCAGCTGCTTCTCATGGTCCGGGTTCTGGAGGAGATGAGCGAGGAGATTTTCGAACATTACCGCGCTCTGCAGCTGCTGCTGCGCAGGCACGTCGGGGAATGGATCGACAGACGCAGAAGGGAGGGGGATTTCTCCTTCCTTTCCGGGTCTGACCGGCAGACGTTTGTTGAGGTTCTTGTTCGAGGGAGCAGAACCGGAGCATTGAATCCGGAGCATTTTGAGGACTTCCTTCCGGAATTGCAGCAGAAAGTTATCACGAATGAGGAGGCAGATGTATGAACCAGAAGAAGAGCTTCAGCAAACTTCTGTCAGAAAACGTTGGTTTTCTGTTTGTACTACCATGGCTGATCGGATTTCTCCTGTTCAAGGTGTATCCGTTTGCATCATCCCTGTATTACAGCTTTACGGACTATGATCTGTTCAGCGGGATCAGCAAGTACGGCCTGATGAACTACACCAAGATTTTTACGGATGAGGATATTCTCCGTGCCTTCAAGGTGACCTTCAAGTATGCGATTTTCGACGTACCGCTGAAGCTGGCATTTGCACTGTTTATCGCCTTTATTCTGAACTTCAAGCTCAAGGGCGTGAATTTCTTCCGTACAGCATATTACATTCCTTCCATTCTGGGAGGCTCCATTGCCATCGCCATTCTGTGGAGAGCCGTTTTCAATACAGACGGTCTGATCAACACGGTCATCACAGCCTTCGGCGCACCGAAGATCAACTGGATGGCGAGCGACAACGGCGCATTGGCGGTTATCGTCCTGTTGCGTGTGTGGCAGTTCGGTTCGGCCATGGTCATCTTCCTTGCAGCCTTAAAGGGCGTGCCGCAGGATCTGTATGAGGCGGCGTCCATTGACGGAGCGGGAAAGTGGACACAGTTCTTCAAGATTACGGTTCCGATGATCACGCCGGTTATTTTCTACAACCTGATCACACAGCTCTGTCAGGCCTTCCAGGAGTTCAACGGACCGTTCCTCGTGACCAAGGGCGGACCGAACGGCGCGACCACGCTGATCTCCGTATTGATTTACAACAATGCTTTCCTCCGGCACAAGATGGGTATGGCCAGTGCTCAGGCATGGGTTCTGTTCGTCATCGTGTGCGCATTGACCGGAATTGCTTTTGCAAGTCAGAAGAAGTGGGTTTACTACTCTGACGAGGATGGGAGGTAGAATTCCATGACAAGAGAACAAAAGAGAAAAGTCAGTACGGTAATTCGCTACATTCTCCTGATTGCAGTCGGTTTTATCATGGTATATCCGCTGATCTGGATGGTGGGCGCGACCTTCAAGACGAATTCCGAAATCTTCACCAGTGCCTGGTTCTGGCCCAAGAATCCCGTGTTCGACGGCTATAAGGAAGCCTTTAAGAACTACGGCGGCAAGATCAACCTGATCACCTCCATGTTGAACACCTACAAGATCGTCGTTCCGAAGGTGATCTTCACCGTGGTTTCCGCGACGGTGACGGCATACGGCTTTGCCAGATTCAACTTTAAGGGGAAGGGCCTGATGTTCTCCCTGATGATGGCAACCCTGTTCCTGCCGCAGGTTGTACTGAATGCACCGCAGTACATCATGTTCAACAAGTGGGGCTGGACCAACTCCTACCTTCCGCTGATCGTTCCGTCGCTGTTCGCAACCGACACGTATTTTGTATTCATGCTGATTCAGTTCCTGCGCGGCGTACCGAAGGAACTGGAGGAGGCAGCCAAGATTGACGGCTGCAACTGTGTACAGACGCTCTGGCATGTCATTGTTCCCATGCTGAAGCCCTCGCTTGTGTCCTGCGCCCTGTTCCAGTTCATGTGGACGTCCAATGACTTCATGGGACCGTTGATCTACATCTCCGACATGGAGAAGTACACCAACTCCATTTACCTGCGTATGTCCATGGATGGTGATGTCGGCTTCCAGTGGAACCGGATCCTCGCCATGTCATTGATCTCCATTATTCCGTCCCTGATCGTGTTCTTCTGCGCACAGGATTCCTTCATCGACGGTATTTCGGCCGGCGGCGTCAAGGGTTAAATTCTTCGTTCGAAATTATCGGGGGAATCCTCAATATGAGGGTTCCCTTTTTTCATCGGCAAAGATGGAGAGAAGCTATGAGAGTAAAAATAATTTTTCAGACAGCCAGATGTGTCACGCTGGAGATCGAAGACGGGAGCATTTATGAGTCGGACAAAGAGCGCTCCGTCTACGTCAACGGGAAGCTCAACCGGACAACGAGGCGGACGGTTGTCAGCATCTATGACTTAAAGCCGCAGACCGATTACACCATCGTCATAAAGGATGCATGGGAAGAGGAGACGGTGACGTTTCGGACAGAGGACGAGTTCGTGACCTTGAACGTCCGCGATTTCGGCGCAAGGGGCGACGGCGAGCAGGATGACACGCATTTTATTCAGGCAGCTATCATGAGCTGCCCGAAGGAGAGCCGCGTGCTGATTCCGGCGGGAACGTACCGGATCACCAGCCTGTTCTTAAAGAGCGATATCCGTCTGGAGCTCGCTGCGGGGGCAGTGCTCAAGGGGGAGACAGATCGAAGGAAATTCGCGATTCTGAAGGGCATCATCGACAGCTACGATGAGACAAAGGAGTACAATCTCGGAACCTGGGAGGGAAATCCGCTGGACTGCTTTGCCTCCCTGATCACCGGAATCGGCGTGCAGAATGTAGTGATCTACGGACAGGGAACCGTGGACGGGAATGCCTCCTTTGCGGATTGGTGGAAGGATCCCAAAAAAAGAGTTATCGCATTCCGACCGAGAATGCTATTCTTAAACCATTGCGAAAATGTAACGGTGCAGGGGATCCATATACAGAACAGCCCCAGCTGGAACGTGCATCCGTATTTCTCGGATCATCTTCGGTTCGTGGATATGAAGATTACGGGTCCGGCCGACTCTCCCAACACGGACGGACTGGATCCGGAATCCTGCCATGACGTGGAGATCGTGGGTGTTTTCATCTCTGTCGGGGATGACTGCATTGCGGTAAAGTCCGGCAAGATCTACATGGGGCGCCGGTATAAGAGAGCCTGTGAGGATCTTGTGATCCGTCAATGCTGCATGCAGGACGGACACGGCTCCATCACGGTGGGAAGCGAGATGGCCGGCGGTGTGCGGCGAATGACGGTACAGGACTGCCGCTTCCTGCACACAGACCGCGGTCTGCGGATCAAGACACGAAGAGGAAGAGGGAAGGACGCGATCCTGGATGAAATCGTGTTTGAAAACATCCGCATGGATCATGTGAAGACGCCCTTTGTGGTGAATTGCTTCTACTTCTGTGATCCGGACGGACACACGGAGTATGTGCAGACAAAGGAGGCACTGCCCGTGGATGAGAGGACACCGCAGATCCGGCACCTTGTCTTCCGCAGGATTACGGCGTCGAACTGCCATCTGGCAGCCGCCTTTTTCTACGGCCTGCCGGAGCAGAAGATCGGCTGTGTGGAGATGGAGCATGTGCAGGTGACCTATGCGCCGGAGGTTCGCCCGGGACAGATCGCCATGATGGACGGACTGGGCGAGGACTGCCGCCTCGGCATCTATGCCAACAACGTTGCCACACTGGTTCTGAAGGACGTTTCGGTCAGCGGGCAAAAGGGAGAAGTCCTCGTGACGGAGCACGTGGACCATCTGCTGCGTGAGTAAAAATGAGGAGAAGTGCCGCAGGGAAGCGGCATCGGAGAGAAAATGCCGGTTACAATCAAGGATATTGCAAAACGCGCCGGGGTTTCGTATTCAACGGTATCAAGAGCGCTGAATAATGTCAGTGCAGGACATTCGGAGAACAAGCAGAAGATCGTGAATCTCGCCAAGGAGATGGGATACATCCCCAATCAGGCGGCGGTCCAGCTGAAAATGTCCCGGTCGTATACGATCGGCGTCTATTTCTCCACCATCAGCAAAATGACCTCTCCGTTTGTTCTGCACGACGTGCTTACGGGCGTGTACGATGTGGTCGGAAGCCGGTACAATGTGGTGGTCAAGGGCATTGACATGCACCGGGAGGGGGAATTGAATCCCAGCTTCTACGACGGCATTATCGTGCTCTCGCAGAGAACCGAGGACAGCGCCTTTATCGATGAGGTTCTTGAGAAGGAGATTCCGGTGGTCGCCATCTGCCGCATTGTCCCGTACAACATTCCGAACGTCGTGACGGATGAGGCCAAGGCGATGGAGCGGGGGATGGATTATCTTCTGGACCGCGGACATCGGAGAATTGCGGTGATAGAGGGCATACAGGGATTGGATTCCACGAGCCTTCGCCATATCGGCTGGCGCAATTCCATGCTCAAGCATGGATTGGACCCGGACAAGGTACCGATTGAAACGGGGAATTACCGGTATTCCAGCGGGTATGCGGCGGCCAGGCGCATTCTGACGCTGGATCCCTTGCCGACCGCCATCCTGTGCTTTAACGACGAGATGGCATTTGCTGCGAAGGCAGCGGTGCAGGAGAAGGGGCTGGGGGTGCCGGAGGATGTCTCCCTGATCGGCTTCGACAACTGGAACATGTCGTCCTTCGGCAACATGCGGCTGACCACCATCGAGCGCAACATGGGCGATCTGGCCAGAGAGGGAACCAAGATCCTGGTGAAGCGGATGGAATCGGGCATCATCGACAATGCAAGGGTTTATCTGGATAACAAGCTGGTGGAGCGGGAATCCGTGAGAACACTGGCTTAAAGTACAGCTGCCGGAAACGCAGGGAGATGCATCGAAACGCGGGAAAAGGAGAAAACGGAAAATGAGAGTTGGGTGTCGGGCACATGATTACGGCAAGCATTCGGCAAAACGGCTGGCCGACCTTCTGCAGCAGCAGGGCTTCGAGGCTGCGCAGGTTGCCATGCCGAAGGCGATTGCGGGGATTACCGGCTATCAGGATATCACGCCGGAGCAGATCCGGGAGATTCGCGAGAGCTTTGCAGGGAACGGACTGGAGATTACGGTGCTGGGATGCTACCAGGATCTGAGCGTTCCGGATGAGGAGAAGCGCAGGGCTGCGGTGGCGAACGTATGCCATGTGCTGAAGCTGCAGAGGGAGCTGGGGGCTTGCTGCGTCGGCAGTGAGACCTCGTATCTTCATCTGGACAAGGAGGAGAGCCGCAGAAGGCGCGGCTTCATGGAGGACAGCATCCTGCGCATTGTGGAGACAGCGGCCAGGGAGGATGCCGTTTTTGCAGTGGAGCCGGTGTACTGGCATCCGCTCAACAGTGTGGACGAGGCGCAGCATCTGATGGATCTGGTGGGGGACGAAAGACATTTCCACTTTATCTTCGATGCGGCGAATCTGCTGGAGTATGAGAGAATTCCGGATCAGGCACAGCTGTGGAAGGACTGGCTCTCGGTGATCGGACCGCGGGTGGAGGCATTGCACATCAAGGATTTTGTCTACGGCATCACCAATGACTACGACACCTTTACGACCATGCCCCTTGGCACGGGCTGTCTGCAGTTCGAAGAGATCTCCGGATGGCTGCGCCGTCAGGACCGCAATGTCACGCTCCTGCGCGAGCATGTCAATCACTCGTGTGTTGCAGAGGACATTGCCTTTATGAAAGCTTTGTAAAAGGGTTGCACGGAAAATCCCTCAGAAGCTGCCGCGGCGGATATGCGGCAGTTTTTGAGGGATTTTTGCGGAAGGAGCGAATCGGATGTACAGAGTTATTGTCATTTCAGGATCCGGAGACGGAGATTATCAGAGTTTGACTGAAGCAGTCAATGCCTGCAGCGGGAATCCTGCGGAGCCGGTGCACTTCTATCTGCGGGACGGCATTTACCGTGAGAGGCCCTGCCTTGAGCTGGAGGATTACATCCTCGAGGGAGAGAGCACGAACGGGACGATCCTCACGGCAGGCTGCGGGGGATTGGACCCATGGCCGGGAGAGGAGAAGACCGGAACCTTCCGTTCACAAACGCTGTTCCTTGGCGGCGGGAAGGCAAAGGTGCGCAACATCACCATAGAGAATACGGCAGGAGACGGAAAAAAGGCAGGGCAGGCGCTGGCTGTGTATGCGGATGCGGAGGAGGTCCTCATGGAGAACGTAGCTCTCCTTGGAAACCAGGATACGCTCTTTACGGCACCTCTTCCCGCAAAGGAGCGTGAGCCGAACGGCTTCCGGGGACCGGGTGAGAACAAACCGCGCAGGAACACACGGCAGTATTATCGGAATTGCCGGATTGCCGGGAACATTGATTTCATCTTCGGCGGCGCGGATGCCGTCTTTGACCGATGCCGCATCGAGCCTCTGCCGCATGAGAGGGAAATCTGCTACATCACGGCACCCAGCACACCGGCGGCAAGGAGAGGCTACCTTTTCTACCGATGCGTCGTGAAGGGGAGCTGCCCTGCGGATACGGTTTACCTCGGCCGCCCCTGGCGGAAAAAAGGCGCCTGCTACTGGCTGAGCTGCACCTTCAGCAAGGAGGTGCGTACGGAGCGTTGGGACAACTGGAGGGATCCGCGCAATGAGGAGACGGCGCGCTTCGGAGAATATCATTCGGAAGGAGAGCACGCGGAAAAGTGCGGCGGCTTCGGCACGGCGGACGATCGCGCGGAGCATCGGAGGATGGTGCGCTACCTCGAACAGATGCAGCGCAGATTTCTTTCGTGAGATCACCGCAGCTGCCGTGCGGATTCTTCTTCCGTGAGGTCACTGCGGGTGCCGTGCGGATTCTTCTTCCGTGAGATCACCGCAGCTGCCGTGCGGATCCTTTTCGCGGGATTTCGGCGTGCCCTGAAGGTGAATCCGTGGTAAGGGGTCAGATCCAGCCGCCGTCCATGGAGATGACCTGCCCCGTGAGGTACGAGGGCGCATGGGCGAGCTGCACAATGGCGGCAGCAGCCTCTTTTGGAAGTGCAAAGCGTCCCGCGGGAATCTCCTCCGCAAGGGACGCCTTTTCCTCCGCGGACAAATGCCGGTTCATTTCGGTGTCAATGCAGCCGAAGGCCAGCGCATTGACCGGGATGCGGGAAGGAGCGAGCTCCTTGGCAAGAGCCCGGGTGAAGGCATTGACACCACCCTTTGCGGCAGAGTACGCCACCTCACAGGAGGCGCCGACGACGCCCCACACCGAGGAAATATTGATGATGCGCCCCGGGCAGTCCTGCGGAAAGAGGTCTTCATCGTCTCCTGCAGCGGCGCACGAAGTTGCAGTCTCACGGCGCAGGAACAGGGGGATGGCGGCGCGGCAGGTGTAGAAGACAGAGGAGAGATCGGTTCGGAGCAGCTCCTCCCATTGTGCGTCGGTCATCTCCTGCAAAAGGCCGATGTGCGCGATGCCGGCGTTGTTGACCAGAAGGGAGGGCACCGGTCCTTCGGCAGCCAGTCTGCGGAAGAGTTCATTCACCTCGGCGGAGCAGCCCATGTCGCAGAGCTCTGCCCGGACAGAAATTCCGAATCGCGGCGCGAGCTCTCCGGCGAGGGCCTGGAGCGGCGCGGCGCTGCTATGGCAGGTGAGGACAAGATCCCATCCGTCGGCAGCCAGCGCCGCCGCCGCGGCTCGTCCGATGCCGCGGGATGCTCCGGTCACCATGGCCAGTTTACGGGGAGATACGGAATTACACATGCGGTTGTCCTTTCGGGGGAAGAGTTACACAAAATTGTATTGAAACAGTATAATGTCCTGAGAACAGGATACATCAACGAGAGGCAGCATTCAAAGAGGTGAGCGAGTGAGCCGGATACGTTCGGAGCGCAAGACGGATGCGGGGAACGGCGTGGTCCGCATGACCATTGTAGCGCTGGCAGCAATTGTACAGATTTATTTCATCTATCTCCTGATGTCGTGGCTGGACCGCTATTCCACGGCGATTCATCTCGTTGTGGAATTGCTGGCCGTGGTCCTCGTGCTGCGGATTTACGGCCATCACAGCACGACGTCCATGAAGCTTCCGTGGATTGTGCTCATCACGTCGGCACCGATTCTGGGTGTGATTCTCTGGTTTCTGATGGCGAGCAAGGCGGCAACGAAGCCGATGAGCGACCGCTTCCGGCGGATTGATGAGCATCTGTCTGTCTATCTGCGACAGGAGCCGGAAACACAGGCGGCGCTGCATGCGCAGGATGCCGCCTTTGCAGGCGTTGCCTCATACCTTTGGCGAAGAGGAGGCTTTCCTTTGTATCGGGAGGAGGGCTGCCGGTATTACAGCGACGCGGCGGAGGCGCTGGAGCAGCAGCTCGAGGACCTGCGGAATGCGCGGCACTACATTTTCATGGAGTATTTTGCCATCGAGAACCGGGAATCCTTTGCGAGAGTGCACGAGGTGCTGCGGCAGAAGGCAGCCGAGGGACTGGATGTGCGGCTGTTTTATGACGACGTGGGGAGCATCGGTTTTATTTCGCTCCAATTCCAGGACCGCTTAAGGGAGGACGGCATCCAGACGCGGGTGTTCAATCCGGTTCTGCCGGGGCTGCGCGTCTTTATGAACAACCGCGATCACCGGAAGATTACGGTAATCGACGGGAACATCGCCTACACCGGCGGATACAACCTTGCCAATGAATATTTTCACGTGACGAGCCCCTACGGAGAATGGAAGGACGCGGGGGTCCGGATAACCGGAGAAGCGGTGAACACCTTTACCACCGTTTTTCTGGAAATGTGGAATGCCATTCACCGCTCGGATGCGTCGGATGTGGATTACCGGAGATTTTATCCCACGTGGAATAAGGACCTGCAGCTGCTGCCGGAAGATCCGACTGCGGAGGGAAAGAAGGGCTTTGTGCAGCCCTACGCAGACTCTCCGCTGGACGAGGAGCTGATCGGTGAGAATGTCTACATGTCCGTTGCCAACGCCGCGGAAAAGTACGCGTATTATGTGACGCCGTATCTGATTCTCACCGATGAGATGACGAGGAGCCTGACGCTGGCTGCAGAGCGCGGGGTGGACGTGCGGATCATCACGCCGGGGATTCCGGACAAGAAGATTACGTACCAGCTCACGCGCTCCTATTATGCGCAGCTGGTGCGAAAGGGAGTCCGCATCTATGAATTCACGCCGGGCTTTTGTCATGCCAAGTGCTGCGTGAGCGACGACCGCATCGCGACCTGCGGGACGATCAATCTGGATTACCGGAGCCTGTACCATCATTTTGAAGACGGCTGCGTGATGTACCATTGCGGTGCCGTTATGGATGTCAGGGAAGATCTGGAAAAGATGATCGCGCGCAGCAAAGAAGTGACGGAGCAATATGCGGAGGGGAACCGGAACCTTTTCGTCCGGATTTTCCAATGCGTGCTGCGTCTGGCAGCGCCGATGTTCTGAGGCGTAACAGACACCAATTATCAAAAGAGAGACGGGGGTAGGTATGGCATTTTCATCGAACAGCTATCAGCAGCTGGGCTTGGGGGATCGATCGGTTCTTCTGAGTGAGAGAGAGCGGAAACGTCTGGAACGGTCGTGGGCCGGGAGCTTTGCGGAAGAGATTTTTCCGAAGATTGAGGAGAGGATTTTCCAACCGCTGTATTCCGAGATGTCCGCAAGGCCCAGCAGTCCGGTCAATGTGATCGTCGGCGTATTGCTGCTGGAGGAGCTCTTTGCGCTTTCCGATGAGAAGGTGGTGGAGAACTGCATCTGTGATCTGCGCTTTCAGACAGCGCTGCATACCACGAGCGACCTGGTGCAGCCGGTTTCGGAGAGCACGCTGCAGCGGTTCCGCAGAAGGCTTGCGGATTTTGAAAAGGACAACGGCGAGAATCTGCTGCACCGGTGCATGGAGGGCTTTCGGGAGGAGCTGGATGCATGGATCAGCCGGGAGTTCCCGGAGTCTGAGATGGACAGTCTGCGGCTGGAGAGCTGCGTTCTGCGAAGGGGCGGTACAGGCTCCTTTGACGAAGCCGTCATCGCGAATCCGGAGATTTTCAAGATCAATGCCCTGCCTGCACATTCGGATCATTGCGCCTATGCGTCGCAGCAGGAAATGGAGGCGGAGACAACCTCCCTGCGCTGCAGCCTGAACGGGCTGTGGCGGTTTGACTATGCGCGGAACCCCTCGCTGGCACCAAAGGGCTTTGAAAAGCTTTCCTGTGACTGCAGGAGCTGGGACGAAATTCCGGTGCCGGCCCACATGCAGATGGAGGGCTATGACATCCCGGCCTATGTGAACTCGCAGTACCCCTGGGACGGACGGGAGGAGCTGCGGCCCGGGGAGGTGCCGCAGACGTTCAACCCCGTCGGCAGCTATGTCCGGTATTTTACAGTTCCGGAGAACATGCGGGGAGAGGCCCTGTACATTTCCTTCCAGGGAGTGGAGAGCGGCTTTGCGGTGTGGCTCAACGGCAGCTTTGTCGGCTACAGCGAGGACAGCTTTACACCGACCGATTTTGACCTGACGCCCTATGTGCGGGAGGGGGAGAACAAGCTGGCGGTGCGGGTCTACAAATGGACGAGCTCGAGCTGGCTGGAGGACCAGGATTTCTATCGATTCAGCGGCATTTTCCGCGACGTTTATCTGTACGTGAAGCCGGCGGTGCATCTGGAGGATCTGAAGATCCGGACGCTCCTGAGCGAGGATCTGTCGGCGGCGGAGCTGGTGCTGAACCTTTCCCTGTCCGCGACGGGAGATGCTGCAGGAGGGCCTTCGGGGAGCGGCGCCGCAGAGGAGAAACACCGCTACGGCTATACGGAATATCGTCTGGAAAAGGACGGACGCGTGATTCTCTCCGGTGAGAAGGACAATGAGAGCAGCAACGAAATCCGTGCCGGGGTGGCGGAGCCGCTTCTGTGGTCGGCAGAGGATCCGCAGCTGTATGATCTGTACCTGGTATTGCACGGCAAAACGGCAAAGGCGGTGGAGTACATACACGAGAGGGTGGGCTTCCGCCGCTTTGAGATGAAGGACGGGATCATGTGCCTCAACGGCAGGCGGATTGTGTTCAAGGGCGTGAACCGCCATGAATTCACCTGCGATAAGGGACGTGCCGGGATCACGGAAGAGGAGATGCGGCAGGATCTGATCGTGATGAAGCAGAACAACATCAATGCCGTCCGCACCAGCCATTACCCCAACGATACCCGGCTCTACCGCCTCTGCGATGAATACGGGCTCTACATGATCGCAGAGAACAACATGGAGTCGCACGGCTCCTGGATGGCAAAGGAACGCTCGGGGATGGAGAATATCGTCCCCGGTGACAACAAGGCGTGGGAGCCGGTGCTGCTGGACCGCGTGAATTCCTGCTATCAAAGGGACAAGAACCATCCGTCCATCCTCATCTGGTCCTGCGGCAACGAGTCCTACGGCGGAAGTGTCATTCATGCGATGTCACAGCTCTTTCACCGGCTGGATCCGGACCGGCTGGTGCACTATGAGGGGATTTTCTGGGACCGGCGCTACGAGGATACCTCGGACATGGAGAGCCAGATGTACACACCGGCGGCGGATATTCAAAGATTCCTGGAGGAGCATCCCGGAAAGCCCTTTATCTGCTGCGAATACAGTCACTCCATGGGCAATTCCAACGGAGGCATGTTCCTTTATACGGAGCTGTCGGAGAGGGAGCCGCGCTATCAGGGAGGCTTTCTGTGGGATTTCAAGGATCAGTCGCTGCGCAGAAGGGATCGCTACGGGAGGGAGTATCAGGCCTACGGCGGTGACTGCGGGGAGCGTCCGACGGATTACAGCTTCTCCGGCAACGGCATTGTGGCCGGAGACCGCATGCCCTATCCGAAGCTTCAGGAGGTGAAATTTCTCTACCAGAATCTGCAGGTTGCGGTAGAAAAGGACTGCTTTACCGTGATCAACCGGAACCTGTTCCGCAGCTCGTCCGACTACGCCTGTGTTGTGCTTCTGGAGAGGGAAGGTGAGCTGCTGCAGAGCGTGCCGGTGCAGACGCAGGTGCCGGCGCTGACGCAGGAGACCTATCCGCTTCCGTTCACACTCCCGGAGGATCCGGGGGAATATGCCGTTACGGTATCCTTCCGCCTGCGGGAGGATACGGACTATGCCGCGGCCGGGTACGAGGTCGCGTTCGGACAGGGCGTATTTTGCATAAAGCAGGAACAAAAGAAGGAAGAAGAGAAGAGAACGGGCTGTGCCGAATTGCAGGTGATCAAGGGGACCTTTAACCTCGGAGTAAGGGGCGAGCACTTCGATGCGCAGTTCGCCTTCCTGAACAAGATGGGATTGAAATCCTATCGCTTCGGCGGAAAGGAGCTCATCGAGCTGCCGCCGCGGCCCAATTTCTGGCGGGCACCGGTGGACAATGACCGGGGCAGCAACATGATGGGGCGGCTCGGCATCTGGAAGCTGGCGAGCCTGTACGCATCGGATTGCCCCGCGGAGGGACCGGGCGCTCTGCCGGAGTCCGAACGGAATGCGTATCCGAAATACCGGGAAGAGGGAAAGGGTGCGGACAAGACCTTTTCGGTCACGCAGCGCATCTTCCTGCCGACGGTGCCGGAGACGTCTATGGAGCTGACCATGCGCTTCCACGGCGACGGAACCGTGGACTATGTGATGGACTACGACCCGGGCGAAGGGGTACAGCTTCCGGACCTTCCGGAATTCGGCCTGCTCTTTACGCTGAATGCCGATTACGATCAGCTGGAGTGGTATGGGAACGGTCCGGCCGAAACCTATTGCGACAGGGAAAAGGGGGCGAAGCTGGGCGTTTACAGCGGGAGCGTGCAGGAGCAGATGACCCGCTACCTGGTGCCGCAGGAGTGCGGCAACAAGACGGGAGTGCGCTGGGCCCGGGTGACCGATCGAAAGGGAAGGGGGCTTGTCTTCTCGGCGCCGGAAGGGATGACCATGAACTTCTCGGCATTGCCGTGGACACCCGAGGAGATTGAGAATGCCGCACACCATACCGAGCTGCCGCCGGTACGGCACACGAGTGTTCGCTGCAGTCTCATGCAGATGGGGGTTGCCGGAGACGACAGCTGGGGCGCAAGGCCGCATGAGGCATTCCGGATCAAGGCGGAGCATCTGCATTTCGAGTGCTCCATGCGTCCGTGCTGAACAGGCACATTTGATAAACGATGTACCGGTCCGTTCCCGGGGCGAGTGCATCCCTTCATGGTCCGATTATTTGGGGAAATCAGGAAAACTTCAGGGGGAAACGATGATGGAAAAACGAAATGAGAGCAGGATGGATCTTCACCGCGTGCACGTCGATGACGCATTCTGGTCGGCGCGGCAGCAGCAGATCACCGAGGTGGTGATTCCGTATCAGGAGAAAATCTTAAACGATGCAATTCCGGGAATCGAGAAAAGCCATGCGCTGGCCAATTTCCGCATTGCGGCGGGCCTGGAGGAGGGCGAGTTCTACGGAATGGTCTTCCAGGACAGCGATGTCGCCAAGTGGCTGGAGGGCGTTGCCTATTCCCTGGTGCTTCACCCGGATCCGGCGCTGGAGAAACGGGCGGACGATATCATTGCCGTCATCGAAAAGGCACAGCAGCCGGATGGCTATCTGGATACGTATTTCATTCTGAAGGAGCCGGAGCACAAATGGCAGAATCTGCAGGAATGCCATGAACTGTATTGCGCCGGTCACATGATGGAGGCGGCCGTCGCCTATTATGAAGCAACGGGCAAGGACCGGCTGCTGCGGGTGATGGAGCGCAATGCGGCGTGCATTGCGGCCAACATCGGTCCGGAGGAGGGCAAGATTCACGGCGTTCCCGGGCACGAGGAGGTGGAGATCGGACTCCTGCGGCTCTACCATGCAACCGGGAAGGAGGAGTATCTGGAGCTGGCCCGATACCTTATTGACCAGCGCGGTCAGGATCCGGACTGGTTCGCGAAAGAGAAGGAAAAGAGAGGCTGGACGCATTGGGGCGCTGACCCGGCGGATAAGGATTATGCGCAGGTATTCGCACCCGTCCGGGAGCAGCGGGAGGCCAGGGGACACGCCGTGCGGGAGGTATATCTTCTGACGGCGATGGCGGATCTGGCTGCGGCGACGGGAGACGCCGGGCTTCGACTTGCATGCGAGCGGCTCTTTGACAACATCACGCGCAAGCAGATGTATCTTACGGCCGGGATCGGACAGGCGGCGAAGTGGGAGGGCTTCACCCATGACTATGAGCTGCCCAACGATACCGTCTACGCAGAGACCTGTGCCTCCATCGGGCTGGTGTTCTTCGCAGACCGGATGCTGCGCATGGAGACAGACCGGAAATACGCGGACATCATGGAACGGGCTCTGTACAACGGCATTCTCTCCGGCATCCAGCTGGACGGACAGCGCTTCTTCTATGTCAATCCGCTGGAGGTGGTGCCGGGGGTTTCCGGGAAGCTCCCCGGTTATGAGCATGTCCTGCCGCAGCGTCCGCAGTGGTATGCCTGTGCCTGCTGCCCGCCAAACGTCGTGCGGACCGTGGAATCCCTCGGCGCGTATGCCTGGGAGGAGACGCGGAAGAACGGCCGGGATCTGGTGATCAATCATCTGTATCTTGGCGGAACGGCGGAATTCGCCCACGGCGTCATCCGCACGGAGAGCAGCTACCCGTGGGAGGGAAGGATTCGGTACCGCTTTGAAAAATGTGACGGGCAGGAATTCACCTTTGCCCTTCGCATTCCGGGCTATGCAAAGGATGCGAAGGTCCTTCGGAACGGCACCTGCCTCTACGACATGACCGTTGCGGCGGGGGGCGAGGCCATGCAGCGCGGCTATTATTACCTGACAGCGGCCTTTGCGGACGGCGATGAGGTTGAGCTGCAGTTCTCCATGCCGGTGAGGCGCATCTATTGCAATCCGCGGGTTCGTGCGAACGAGGGGCAGACGGCATTGATGCGTGGGCCTTTGGTCTATTGCATGGAGGAAGCCGACAACGGAACGAATCTTGCCGCCCTTCGCATTCCGGAGGAGGCGGATTTCACCGTCTGCACGATCCGGGACGCGGAAAGCCCGCTGAACGGCATGACGGTGATTGATTTTTCGGGAAAGACGGCCTTCTTCCCGGCGAAGGAGGAGAGCCTTGCGGGAGAAGGAGCCGAGGCACCGTTTGAGGAATTGTATTCGGAGGAGAAGCCGGCAGAGCGGGATGTCACCGTGCGGGCGATCCCTTATTATGCCTGGGGGAATCGCGGCGGCAGCAGCATGCGGGTCTGGATGTATCAGAAATGATGGAGTATCGTTTTTTTGCAACGGTTTCAAGAATGAAATATATCAACCGCTGGGCGTTGATGCGCAATACCAGAGAGGAGAATCTCTCCGAGCATTCGCTGGAGGTTGCCATGATCGCACATGCGCTGTGCACCATCGGAAATGTCCGCTACGGAAGGGAGCTGGACGCTGAGCGGGCTGCCTTGATCGGCCTGTACCACGATGCGGCGGAGATCATGACGGGAGACATGCCGACACCGGTCAAATACGGAAATGATGCCATTCGCGATGCCTATAAGGCAGTGGAGAGAAACGCGGAGGAGCAGCTGCTGGCAAGGCTCCCGGAGGATCTGCGGCAGGCCTACGAGGGAATCCTCACGGCCCCGAAGGAGCCGGACCCGAAGGAGCTTTACCTTCGCCGGCTGGTGAAGGCGGCGGATAAGCTCTCGGCCCTCATCAAATGCATTGAGGAGAGGGATTCCGGCAACCGGGAGTTCCGAAGTGCGGAGGCGACAACAAGGGAGAGCATCGAAGGGCTGGCCAGGGAGCTCCCGGAGGTTCGGGATTTCGTGAGGGATTTCCTTCCGGCTTACGGCAAGACGCTGGATGAGCTGACAAAGGAGCTGCCGTGAGAGGCGCAGGATATAAGGCGGCGGGCCTGGCGGCAGTTCTTGTGTGCGCGCTGCTGCGGGGAAATGCACTGGAGGCGCAGGCGCGGACGCTTCTGATGGAGGACGGAACCCTGTTTGATCCCGCATGGTTCCGGGAGCAATATCCGGAGACGGAGGGCAGCCGGAGGCTCGCGCACAAGGAGGAGCCGGCGGAAGAGAATCCGGATCCGGCAGACGCGGCATCCGTTGAGGAAAAGAGCCAAGATCCGACGGACGCGGTGTCCGGCGAGAAAGAGAATCCGGATCCGGCAGACGCGGTGTCCGGTGAGGAAGAGGACCAGGACCCGGCAGACGCGGTGTCCGGCGAGGAAGGAAACCCGGAACCGGCGGACGCGGTGTCCGAGGAGGAAAGGAATCTGGTTCAGACGGCAGGGCTCTCCGATGCGGAGTTGTACCGGCTCTACCAGCTCTACGGGCAGCGGGACGGACTGCTGCCCGTGAATCCCGATGCGGCGGGAGGAATCCTCCTGCACGAGCAGCAGCGGGCGGCTTCCCGCCTGAAGGCCGACAAGGACCGGGAGCTGGGCGTATCCTGGGAGACCATCACGGCGGAGATTTATGACACGGACACGGTTCACGTCTGGAACACGGAATATCTCATTTCTGCCGGGACCAGCCGGAAGCTGGAGGAAATCATTGAACGGTTTGAAGAGGAAGGATATGAGATCGGCTTCGTAATGGTGGATATCACCACAGGGGATGCCATCTCCTATCATGCGGGGGCCGAAATCTACAGCGCAAGCGTCATCAAGGCACCGTATATTTTCAGCCTTCTGGAGGACGGCGTCCCGATGACGCGGGACCTGTATCTGGCGGGGAACCAATCGGACAATGACGCCTATGTGAGACTCCGCACTGCCTACGGCAATCGGATTTTCGCAGACTGGCTGACAGGGACCGGCGTGCCCGCAAAGCAGAGCGAAACCCGCTATATCATGACGACACCGCTGGACCTTTGCCGCATGTTCTATAAGGGGACCGGGCTCATGCTGGGGGATTCCGAGAGCTCGGAATGGGCCAGGACCATCTTTACGGACAGTCTGAATTCCGCGGCTGCGCTGACCATCGGCACCTCGGAGAACAAAAAGGTTTACAGCAAGGCCGGGTGGATTGCCTCCACGGGGAATTCCGTTGAGAACAGCTATACCAACGGCGCCATCGTCGACGGCGAGTACCCCTATGTGGTGACGGTGATGAGCAACTCCCTTGGCTATATCGGGATCGAATACGCCGAGGAGCTGATGCCCATTCTGGATGAGATCCATGATGAAATGGTGGATCCGCAGAAAGCGGTCAGCACGGAAGTGACGGCCGGGGACATCTCGGATTTTGCGCAGAATGCACAGGGGGCCGCCCGGCACTGAAGCGGCGGCCCACAGCCTTGCAAACGATTGCGACAAAAGAACGGATACGGTATAATGACGGTATCAAGGTTGCCGCTGTGCGGGCGGCAGGAAAGGATGCGGAATGAGCACAACGCAGGAATTGTTTTCGCTGGAGGGGAAGGTTGCCTGGGTGACCGGTGCGTCCCACGGAATCGGCATGGGAATGGCCGTTGCACTTGCCAATGCCGGTGCAACGATTGTATTCAACAGCTCCAGCCAGGGATCACTGGAGAGAGGCCTGGCCGCTTATGAGGAGGCCGGCATCAAGGCACATGGCTATGTGTGCGATGTGACCGATGAGAACGCGGTCAATGAACTGGTGAAGAAGGTGACCGAGGAGGTCGGCCCCATCGGCATTCTGATCAACAATGCCGGCATTATCAAGCGCATCCCGATGACCGAGATGAGTGCCGAGGAGTTCCGTCATGTGGTGGACGTGGATCTGAATGCACCCTTCATCTGTGCCAAGGCGGTGATTCCGGGCATGATCGAGCAGGGCGGCGGCAAGATCATCAACATCTGCTCGATGATGAGCGAGCTGGGACGCGAGACGGTTTCCGCATATGCGGCGGCCAAGGGCGGCCTGAAGATGCTGACCAAGAACATTGCATCGGAGTACGGTGCATACAACATTCAATGCAACGGCATCGGACCCGGCTACATTGCAACATCCCAGACGGCACCGCTTCGTGAGATCCAGCCGGACGGCAGCCGTCATCCCTTTGACCGGTTCATCCTTGCGAAGACACCGGCAGGACGCTGGGGGGTTCCGGAGGATCTGGCAGGCCCGGCTGTGTTCCTTGCTTCGAAGGCATCGGATTTCGTCAACGGTCTGATCCTGTACGTGGACGGCGGCATTCTGGCCTATATCGGCAAGCAGCCGTGATACAGGGATTTTGAGCAAACGATGTAAATTTTCCGGGCACCGCGGGATCTGCGGGTGTCCGGGCTATGCAGAAAAGATGAGGCCGGCTGCAATGTTCTATCGCAGCCGACCTCATCTTTTCTGTTTTTCTATATTTTTCTGTATCAGCGGCTTCGCTTTTGCTCTGACGCAGAGATAGCGTAAAATAACCTGTGGAAAGAGGGTGAGAAGGGGGAGTGGAAGGATGCTGAAACGGGCTTACAGGAGGGCGGAAACTTATTTCAAGAGTCATTTTTCGAGCTTTTTCATTCTGACGTTCCTGATCTTTTCGCTTATTTTCATATGCTTCCTGATGGGCTTCATGAGGTCGGAATTCTACGATTACCTCAGCAAAACGAGCAGGGAAACCGAGGTTACGGTTTGCAATTCGCTGGCAAGCGCGCTGAATGCCAAGCTCGGGGACAGCATCGAGCAGGGTTCACAGCTGGCTTCGGATACGGAAATCGGAAAGCGCCTGAAGAAGGTTGCGGCGGGAGAACTGGGGGCGAGCACGGAGCTGCATAATTATCTGAGCAAGAGGGATTACTCGACGCTGATCGTGGCGGTTGCCCTTGTCGGACCGGAGGGGATGGTTCAGCAATACGACCTGTATCGCACACCGGCCAGAAATCTGTGGGACGACACCAACCTCGATGCGCTGGAGGAAATGTACGATGCGGTGATGGCCTCCAGAGATTCCGCGGACGGATCGATGAACCGATATCCGAGGGGGCAGGTGTTTACAAAGCCCTACGTTCATCCGCTGCGGGGCGGCAAACAGGTTTTCCATATCGCATATCCGTTTCTGGGAGACGGATCGGGAATTACCAATTACAACTATGTCCTTGTGGTGACCTACGCATTGAACGAAATTCGGGATTCCCTGGGGAGCATTGAGATTCAGGAGGTGAATCTTGCGGAAGGCTATGTCATCGATGCGGAGCATACGGTGGTGGCCAAGGCCGGTCTGGTGGATGGGGAGGAGAAGCTGGATCTGGAGGACGGCGCCGGGAACATCAGCTACCTGAGCCAGGATCTTGATTATTTCGGCTGGAAGCTGGTGCTGCGGCTTGATGAAACGGTATTGCGGAAGCATGTGAATGACATTTATCACCGCGGCCTTTATTTTTATCTGCTGATCATTGGGGTCTTTATGTGCTGCTGTCTGACGGGCTTTCGTTTCTTCCTGCAAAGACCGGTACAGATCATTCGCGAGGCAATCCAGTCGGTGAAGGAAGGCAAGCGGGATTCCATTAAGATTGGCGGAACCAACGAGCTCTGGCAGCTGGCGGAAGAGTACAATTCGATGGTCGAGCAGCTGGAGGTTCAGAGAATTCATGTGGAAGAGCAGCATCAGAAAACCATGGAATATCAGGCAAGGTCCTATGATGCGGAGCGGGAGGCGTTGGAATCGCAGATCAATGCGCACTTTATCTGCAACACATTGGGGGCCATCAGCTACGATGCCAGTGATGCGGGGGATGAAAAGACCGCAATCCTCATCAAGAAGCTCTCGAACATATTGCGCTACAGCTTTGACCGGAAGCTGCAGGAGGTGTTTTTATCCCAGGAAATTTCATGGATTGAGCAATACCTCTACCTTCAGAAGGAGCGGTACGAGGAGGTGTTCGATTATCAGGTGGAATACGATGAACGATACGGCGATTGGCCATGCTGCAAGCTGATGCTGCAGCCGTTTGTGGAGAACTCCATTCTTCACGGCTTTGAGGGCAGAAATGAGGGCGGCCTTCTGCGGATTGAGGCGAAGGAAAGCAGCGGAAAGCTCCGTATTGTCATTGCCGATAACGGCTGCGGAATGCCGGAGGAAACGGCACATGTCATCCGGCAGATTTTAAAAGAGAAGGGCAATGTGTCGACCATTCAGAGGGGGAAGGTTGGCGTCGACATTTTAAATGTCATTATTCGAATGAAGATGTTCTACGGGGCTGCATTTGATGCGGAAATGAGTACAGCGCCGCAGGAGGGAACGGTTTTTCGCTTCTGTCTGCCGCTGCCGGCAACGGATTGGGAAGAGGAGAAAGAAAATGAAAATATTGATTGTGGAGGATGAGCCGAGAGCAGCCAGGGGCCTGCGAAATCTTCTGGAGGAGGAAGATGAGACGCTGGAGATCCTCGGCATAGCGTCCGATGGAAGGGCAGCGCTGGAACGGCTGCGGCTGCAGCAGCCGGATGTTGTGATGACCGACATCCGAATGCCGGGCATGGATGGGATGGAGCTGATCCGCTCGATACGGGCCATGAACTATTCCTGCCGCATTGTGATCATCAGTGCGTATGAGGAATTTGACATTGCAAGGGAGGCCTTGTCTCTTGGCGTAACCGACTATCTGGTGAAGCCGATTGTCAAGGATGATGTGCGCCTGCTTCTGGATAAGCTGCAGAACCGAAAGCGGCCGTGGGAACAGAATTCCGAGCTTCTGGACCGCTATCCGGATGTGCAGCCAACGGTGCGTCATGCGCTGAAAATAATCGAGGAGGCCTACCAGACCAAGCTGATGCAGCGGGATGTGGCAGAGGCTTTGGGAGTGACCGCAGAGTACTTCAGCTATCTGTTCACGAAGAGCATCGGCGTAAATTTTGCAAAATTCCTGCGCTCCTATCGCATTGAAAAGGCAAAGGAGTTTCTGTTAAGCGCAGAGGCAACGAAGGACAATGTCTTTGAGAAAACCGGTTTCTCCGATAACAAATATTTTCAGAAGTGCTTCAAAGAAGAGACCGGAATGAGTGTCAGTGAATATCTGGAACGGTCGAATTATTCCTAGGGAAACGCTGATTAAATCAGTATTTCCTTAGCACATCGTTTGCAAAAGAATCGGCCAGGCGAACCGGCCCTGCGAATGCAGGGCTTTTTCTTTTTGTCTGCGCCGCAGCGAAAGAAATCTTAAAACAATCGCGGAATCTTAAAAAGACATCCTAAAAATACAGCTGGTTCTTAAATGATTTGGTTGATGTGCATAATAGAAAATCATATTCTTAACGCAACGAATAAATATTGCACAAAACGAGCAAGGGTTTTGGCAATGTTTATCACCAAACCAGAGGGAGGACACCAGATATGAAACGTTCTATGAAGCGAATGTCGGCGGCAGCTCTTTCGGCAATCCTTGCCGGAGGACTTCTTGCAGGATGCGGGAGCAGCGGCTCCTCTGCAGACACATCCTCGGCAGCTGCAACAGAGACCGCCTCGGCGGAGACGACCGATTCCACAGCAACCGATCATACTGCAGCGACAACGGATCAGATCGGAGAGTCGAACGGCGGCGAGCAGGTTACCCTGTGGCACTATTTTGAACACGAAGCAGAAGCGCTGAATGCCGTTATCAAAAAGTACAATGAGTCGCAAAGCGACATTTACATTGTGCCGACCTATGTCTCCCGTGAGGAGCTCATGAAGCAGTACACCATCGGCGCGGTTTCGGGAGATCTTCCGGACATCGGAATGGTGGATTCGCCGGATATGTCTTCCTACATCTCGCTCGGCGTATTCGCAGACATCACAGAGTACCTGGAGGGCTGGGAGGATCTGGATCAGTTCTACGACGGACCGCTTTCCTCCTGCATGGATTCCGAAGGAAAGCTGCACGGCCTTCCGAACAACTCCAACTGCCTGGCAATTCTTTGCAACATGGATCTTCTGAATGCGGCAGGGGTAGAACCGCCGACCACCTGGGAAGAGTTCGAGGAGGTTTGTGAGAAGACCACCGATGCGGCAAATGGTGTGTATGGCTTTGCAATGTGCGCCATTTCCAATGAGGAAGGAACCTTCCAGTTTATTCCGTGGCTGTACGGAGCGGGCGGAAGCGTAGGCGATATCGATTCGGAGGCATCCGTTCAGGCATTCAGCTTCCTGGCAGATCTGGAATCCAAGGGATATATGTCCAATGAGGTCGTGAACTGGGGACAGGGAGATGCATTGAATGCGTTTGTCGCAGGCAAGGCAGCGATGCTGGAATCCGGCACCTGGCACATCGCACAGCTGGACGGCGATCTGAAGGACAGCGTGAACTTCGAGTACAAGTACATCGAAATGCCCAGCTATAACGGCAATCAGGCAACCGTCATCGGCGGTGAGAACTTCGGCGTATGCACCTCCTCCAAGCATGTCGCAGAGTGCGCAGAGTTCCTGAAGTATATGCAGACGGCACAAAACAACGCGGACTGGTGTGAAATTGCCGGTAAGCTTCCGGTTCGCAAGGATGCGGTGGAACTGAAGGATTTCTGGACAGAGGATGAGAGATACAAGGTATTCAATGACTCCTTGAATTTTGCAGTAGCCCGCGGCCCTCACCCGCAGTGGCCTACCATCTCGGAGGCGGTGTGGACAGCAGAGCAGGCAGCGATCCTTGGCCAGTCTACCGCGGCGGATGCAGCGGCACAGGCGGCAACGGTGATTGATCCGATTGTTGCGGAAACGCCTCTTCCGGAAGCAAACTAAACGATCTCTCCGACCTGAGCCCGATCACGCAGCGTCGGAAAACAATTTGAGAATACTATCCGCAAAGAGCAGTCATCTGTTCCAAAGGACAGGAAGGATATGCCAGAGGGGCTGCGCCGGATCCGGCGTCAGCCCCTTTGATTTTTCCGTGGTTTCAGAAAGGAAGTGGACTCCATGAAATTAACGATGCAGCAGAAAAAAAATCGGGAAGGGTATGCCTTCATCCTTCCGGGATTTATCTACATGGTAGTCATTCTTGGTTACCCGCTGGTTTACAACGTCATATTGAGCCTGAAAAATGTCAATGTTAAGACCTTTGCATCCCAAACGGATATCTTCGTCGGCTTGCAGAATTACGTTGAGCTTTTCCAGAATGCCACCTTCCGGCTGGTGCTGAAGAACACGTTTGTGTTCACGTTCTGGTGCCTGCTGTTCCAGTTTTCCATCGGCTTTCTTATGGCCCTGTTCTTTTCCAAACGGTTTACCTTTGCGGGCCCGATCCGCGGATTAATATTGATTGCGTACATGATGCCGATGTCGGTCACGGCATTGCTGGGCAAAAATATGTTCGACAAGTCCAGCGGTGTTGTGAATTCTCTGCTGATGAACCTCGGTTTGATTTCCTCTCCGGTGGACTGGCTGCTGCAGCCGGGATCGGCGATGGCGGCCGTCATTGCGATGAACTGCTGGGTGGGCATTCCCTTTAACATGCTGCTTCTGACCTCCGGACTCACGGGAATCTCGCAGGAGGTTCTGGAGGCGGCAGAGGTGGACGGAGCGAACCGCTGGCAAAGGTTCTGGCGTGTGACCTTCCCGCTCCTGCGGCCGGCGATCATGGCGGTGCTGATGCTCGGCTTTATTTACACCTTCAAGGCCTTCGACCTGATGTTCATTATGACCTCCGGCGGACCGCTGAATGCGACGGATGTTCTTGGAACCTATGCTTACAACCTTTCCTTCAAGCAATACGAGTTTTCGAAGGGCTCGGCAGTGGCGATGGTATTGTTTGTCATATTGTTTATCATCGGCTTGTTCTATCTCAAGATGGTAGCAGCGGAGGATGACGAATGAAAACTACAACGAAAAATGCAGAAGCATCGCAAAAGAATGTGACGAAAAAAGCAAAGGGCAATCCGGATCGGGTCAGCCTTTCCAATATGACGCCCAGGGAAAAGAGAGAGAATATTGTACTGTGTGTGATTGCCGTTCTGGTGGCGATTGTGTTCCTGTTCCCGATCTACTGGCTGGTGAGCATGTCCTTTAAGACCGATGCGGAATCCTTCGGCAAGATTGTCACCTATTATCCGCACAACTTTACGCTGCAGCCCTGGATTCTGAACTTCTCGGATTCGGAATTCATCTCTTCCCTCAAGAACAGCCTGTGCATCGCCTTTTTGTCCATGATCCTCTCTCTGGGCTTTGGCGTTACCTGTGCCTATGGCATGGGCAGGTACAAGGTGAAGGGCAGCAAGGCCTTTATGCTGACCTTCCTGGTATCGCAGATGCTTCCGGCATCCCTGATGCTGACGCCTATGTATCTGATTTTCAACCAGCTGCATCTGCTGGGCACCTACCTGGGACCTGCGATCGCCATTTCCTCCGGATCCGTTCCGTTTATTGTGGTCACGCTTCGTCCTTATTTTAAGAGTGTGCCGACCTCCCTGGACGATGCGGCGCGAATTGACGGCTGCAGCGTGGTTCAGTCCTTTTTCCTGATTATGCTGCCGGCCATCAAAACCGGTATCATCACGGTGCTCGTGATTTCGTTCCTGAACGGCTGGAACGATCTGGCATATTCGATGACCTTCAATGTGCAGGCGGATATGCGTCCTTTGACGGCGAACATTTACAAATTCCAGAGCAAATGGGGAACCAAGTGGAACTGCATTATGGCTTATGGAACCATTCTGGTGCTGCCGGTCATCTGCCTGTTCATCTTCCTGCAGAAATACATTGTAGGCGGCATGACAGCCGGCGCGGTGAAGGAATAGAATAATGACAACAGGAGGGAAAAGGCATGGCTGAATTACATACGGTTTCGGTTGAAGAAGGCGGATCCGCAGGAGATTTCCGTACAACCAATGCGTTTCTGATGGGATATTTCGGCGAAAAAGACGGAGCTCTTACCTACCGCTACGATGCGGAGCGGGTGCTGATCGAGCCATGGGGAGAAAATTCGCTGCGCGTTCGTGCCACAAAGGAGCCGGAGATGCCGCAGGAGCTCTGGGCCCTGGAAGGAAATCCCGGGAAGACCGCATCGGAAATTACGATCGAGGATTACAGCGCCTCCATCTGCAACGGAAAAATCAAGGCGGTTATCAACAACATCGGAAAGCTGACCTTTTACAACAGCAAGGGAGAAAAGCTGCTGGAGGAATACGTCCGTAATCGCAGGGATATGTTTGCACCTACCACAAGCTCTCTGGAGGTGGAAGGACGGGAATTTAAGCCCATCATCGGCGGCGATTATCAGCTGACCATGCGGTTTGAAGGAAACGACGGAGAGAAGATTTTCGGCATGGGCCAATACCAGCAGGACTTCCTGGATATGAAGGGCGCGGAGCTCGAGCTGGCGCATCGGAATTCCCAGGCCTCGGTTCCGTTCTACATCAGTTCTCTCGGGTATGGATTTTTGTGGAATAACCCGGCAATCGGCAAGGTGAATTTCAATAAGAACATCACCGGCTGGGAGGCCTTTTCCACGAAAAAGCTGGATTATTGGATCACCGCCGGGGACACACCGGCAGAAATCGAGCATGCGTATGCGGATGCAACCGGAAAGGTTCCGATGATGCCGGAATACGGGATGGGCTTCTGGCAGTGCAAGCTTCGCTACCGGACGCAGGAGGAGCTTCTGGAGGTTGCCAGGGAATACAAAAGAAGAGGAATCCCGGTGGATGTCATTGTGGTGGACTTCTTCCATTGGCCAAAGCAGGGCGACTGGCGGTTTGATCCGACCTATTGGCCGGACCCGGATGCGATGATTCATGAGCTGAAGGAAATGGGAATGGAGCTCATGGTTTCCGTGTGGCCGATGGTGGACTACCTGTCGGAAAACTTTGATGAGATGATGGCAAAGGGCCTTCTTACCAGAGTGGAAAAGGGCGTACGCATCGACAACACCTACCAGGGCAATACCATCCAGTTCGATCCGACCAATCCGGAGGCCAGAGAATATGTCTGGGGAAAGTGCAAAAAGAATTACTACGATAAGGGAGTGAACATCTTCTGGCTCGATGAGGCGGAACCGGAATATACGGTATACGATTTCGAAAACTACCGTTATCACCTCGGGCCGAACACACAGATCGGAAATGTATATCCTGTCATGTACGCGAAGACCTTCTTTGATGGCATGAAGGAGGCCGGCCAGGAGAACATCGTGAATCTTCTCCGGTGCGCATGGGCAGGGTCGCAGAAATACGGCGCCCTTGTGTGGTCGGGAGACATTCATTCCACCTTCGAAAGCCTTCGGAACCAGTTCTGTGCCGGACTGAACATGGGAATCGCCGGGATTCCCTGGTGGACAACGGACATCGGCGGATTCTTTGGTGCCAACATTTATGATGAGAACTACCATGAGGTATTCGTCCGGTGGTTTGAATACGGAGCGTTTTGCCCGGTGATGCGCCTGCACGGCTATCGGATGCCGTACCAGCCGCAGCTGGGAACAACCGGCGGAGCAACCTGTGTTTCCGGAGCGCCGAACGAAATCTGGTCCTATGGGGAGAAGGTCTACGAGATTTGCAGGAAATACATCGATCTTCGCGAGCAGATGCGGCCCTATATCCGGGAGCTTATGACGGCGGCCCATGAAAAGGGCGATCCGGTGATGCGCCCGCTCTTCTATGATTTCCCGGAGGATCAAAAGGCATGGGAGAATGAGTCGGCTTACATGTTCGGCCCGAACGTGCTGGTGGCACCCGTTATGCAGGCGGGAGAAACCAGCAAGAGGGTCTACCTTCCGGAAGGCTCTGCGTGGACGAATGTATGGACCGGAGAGACGACAGAGGGCGGCCGGGAGGTAACCGTTCAAACGCCGCTGGAGCAGATTCCTCTCTTTACCAGAAACGGATATACACTGCACGTATGAGGGGCAGCTTATGATCACGATTGAAAACGGAAGAATCATCAGAAGATACGATAAGGAATTGCTGGTAATAGAACCCTGGGGGGAGAATTCTCTTCGCGTGCGGGCAACGCAGAGGTCTTCCTTTCTGGAGGATGAGGACCTGTCCGCCCTTCTGCCCAACCCGAAAAAGACGGCATCGGAAGCCGTTCCGGAAGGAAACGGGGCTGTTTTGACAAACGGCAAAATCCGCGCGGAGCTTTCCGGCTCGGGAAAGCTGACCTTCTATAACCGGGAGGGAAAAGTCCTGCTGCAGGAGTTCCAAAGGACCCGTTCCATGATGGAGGAGGGGCACAAGGAATTTAATTCTGCGCTGGAGATTTATGCCAGAACCTTTGAGCCGTATGCCATGATGGACAATTATGCGCTTACGGTACGCTTTGAGCCGGTGGATGGAGAGAAAATCTTTGGCCTCGGGCAGTACCAGCAGCCGTATCTTGACATGAAGGGCTGCGTTTTGGAGCTGGCCCATCGCAATTCGCAGGCTTCGGTTCCGTTTGCGTTGTCATCGAACGGCTATGGCTTCCTTTGGAACAATCCCGGCGTCGGTCAGGTTACCTTCGGAAAGAACGTAACGGAGTGGAAGGCTGTTTCAACCAAGCAGATGGATTACTGGATCACCGCGGGAGATACTCCGGCCGAGATTGAGCGGTCGTACGCCGACGTGTCCGGAAAGGTTCCGATGATGCCGGAATACGGGCTGGGCTTCTGGCAGTGCAAGCTCCGCTACAAGACCCAGGACGAAATTCTGGAGGTCGCAAGAGAGTATAAGAGAAGAAAGCTCCCGATTGATGTGATCGTGGTGGATTATTTCCACTGGCCCTACGAGGGCGACTGGACCTTTGATGAGGATTACTGGCCGGACCCGGAGGGCATGGTGAAGGAATTAAAGCAGATGGGAATCCATTTGATGGTTTCCATCTGGCCAACGGTGGAAAAGGATTCGGCCAGCTATCCGCACCTCAAGGAGGCCGGCGGCCTGATCCGTTCCGAGCACGGAAAACGTCTGGGACAGCTGGGGGATGCCGCCATCATTGACGTCACCAACCGGCAGACGCGCAGCTATGTATGGGATGTGATTCGAAAGAACTATTATGAAAAGGGAATCCATATCTTCTGGCTGGATGAGGCAGAGCCGGAGCTCAACGGTGAGCCGGGATACGGCGGCTACGAATTCTCACATTATCGCTATTTTAAGGGCGCCGATGTTGAGGTGGGCAACATTTATCCGAGAGAATATGCACGCATGGCCTATGAGGGCATGACAAAGGAAGGCCAGGACAACATTGTGAACCTGCTGCGTTGTGCGTGGGCAGGATCGCAGCGCTACGGTGCTCTTGTCTGGTCGGGCGATATCGACTCTTCCTTTGCTTCGCTTCGAAACCAGCTGCGCGCGGGGCTTTCGATGGGAATTGCCGGAATTCCGTGGTGGACGACGGACATCGGCGGGTTTCATGGGGGCAACATCCATGACGAGGCCTTCAAGGAGGTCTTTACCCGGTGGTTCGAGTTCGGTGCCTTTTGCCCGGTGATGCGTTTGCACGGCTTCCGCGAGCCCATTCAGGAACCGATGAGCTGTGTCAAAGGCGGGAAATGCCCTTCCGGAGCAGACAATGAGGTGTGGAGCTACGGAGAAGAAATCTACGCGATTTGCAAAAAATACATGGAGCTGCGCGAGAAGCTCCGCCCCTATGTAAGAGAAACGATGCGCGCTGCTCATGAAAAGGGCGACCCGGTAATGCGCCCGCTCTTCTATGAATTCCCGGAGGATGGGAGAGCCTGGACGGTGGACGATGAATATCTGCTGGGGCAGGATCTTCTGGTGGCACCGATCCTGTACGAAGCGATGGAGGAAAGAACGGTATACTTCCCGGCCGGCAGCTGGCGCTCCCTTGCGGACGGCAGGATCTACGAGGGCGGAAAGGAATCTGTCGTCCCGGCGCCGAAGGATGTGCTCCCGGCCTTTGCAAGGGATGGAAAGCTGAGCGAGGTTACGCTGTAGATGGCGGGACCCGTCCCCTTGCCGGCCGCCACGGTGGTTTTCGATACTGTACAGATGCCAGCCAAGACAGGGTGGCGGAGAATGTCCGGATCAGGGGCCTTGCGCGGCCTCGGTGCTTGCGAGCGTATTCTGCGAGCTTAGCACCGCTAGGTCCGCGCACGGAACGAGAGTGGCCCCTGATCGGACAACTCCGCCAGGACCCGTCGCTAGATGGCGGGTGAACGGTAACGGTTTTTCGCCCGGAGTGCGCAGAGGAAGAGAAAGTGCTTGCCAACCGGAGGGGAACGGAGGTAGAATAGCGGCAAGTAGTTCAATATAATAACACGTTAAACCGATGAAGCGGAGATAACACAGGCAAAGGAATTCACAGAGAGCCGGGGCGGTGAGAGTCCGGCAATAGCACCTGTCTGCAAATGGACCGCTGAGGGCGCAAGGAAAGCCGGGGACGTTGCCCTGCCTGCAGTTTGTGAAAGGCAGCAGGCGACCGACGGCGAGTATTCTGCGACGGCAGGCACACGTCAGATGCCGCGGATATGTCAGTATCCGACAAGAGCATGGTCAGACAGCAGGGCAACGCCGGGAGGCGGCATGGGCCGGAGGAATGCTCCGATGGAGCGTTCCGAAGGGGAGTTTCTGGTGGGAGGTTCCCGGGGGAGGTTCCGACGGGAAGCTTTGACGGGAATTCCGATGAAGAGCGCACCGGGTTTTCTGCAGAGACTGTGAATCAAGGTGGCACCGCGAGGAATATGCAAGACATACGAATCGTCCTTGAGAAAGACCGCAGGGTCTTTTTCAAGGACTTTTTTAGTATTAGTACATCGATTTTTAAATAACTGGCCAAACTAACTGGCCCTTTTTCCTGATTGCACGTGTCAAAAATCCTCAGCGTAGCCCGCTACGCCTACGTTTTTTGACACGCACCCTCAGAAAAAAGTTCTGCGTTATTTGGCTAGTTATTTTGCAAACGATGTACTAGGGAAGGAGACGGTTATGACGAACATACGACCTGCACGGGAGGAGGTACTGGAGTATGCGCGCAGCGCAGACTACCGCAGACTCCCGGTCAGCATGGAAATATTGGCGGATCGCTACACGCCCATCGGGATACTGCAGAAGCTCAAGAATGTATCGGACCATTGCTATCTGCTGGAGTCTGCGGAGGCGCAGGAGAAATGGGGACGGTACACGTTTCTCGGATACGATCCCACGATGGAGATCACCTGCCAGAACGGGCACATGAAGGTGGGGGCGCTCTCCCTGGAGACCGATCATCCGGGGAAGATCATCCGACAGATCCTGCAGGAGTACAAAGCCCCGCGGTTTGACTATCTTCCGTCCTTTGCCGGCGGCCTGGTGGGCTATTTTGCCTACGATTATCTGAAATATTCCGAACCCTCCCTCCATCTGGACGCAGAGGACACGGAGAATTTCAAGGATGTGGACCTGATGCTCTTCGACAAGGTCATCGCATTCGACAACCTGCGCCAGAAAATCATTCTCATCGTGAACATCGATCTTTCGGAGGCGGAGACGTCGTACCGGATGGCCGTGCGCCAGCTCCAGGAAATGGCGGATCTCGTGCGGAACGGCGAGGCAAAGGAGGAGCCGGCCGGTGTCCTGCAGTCGGACATCAAACCGCTGTTCAACAAGGAGCAATATTGCGAAATGGTGCGGAAGGCACAGCACCACATCAAGGAGGGAGATATTTTCCAGATCGTTCTCTCGAACCGGCTGGAGGCCGGCTACGAGGGGAGCCTTCTGAATTGCTACCGGATCCTGCGGACCCTGAATCCGTCGCCGTACATGTTCTATTTTGCGGGGACAGATGTGGAGGTGGCCGGTGCCTCGCCGGAGACGCTGGTGAAGCTTGAGAACGGAGAGCTGCACACCTTCCCGCTGGCCGGCACGAGACCCCGGGGCAAGACCCCCGCGGAGGATGCCGCGCTGGAGGAGGGGCTGCTGGCCGACAAGAAGGAGCTCGCGGAGCACAACATGCTGGTGGACCTCGGACGCAACGACATCGGCAAGATCTCGGAATTCGGGAGCGTTGCCGTGGAGCGGTATCATGAGGTGCTCCGGTTCTCCCACGTCATGCACATCGGCTCGACGGTGCGGGGGAGGATTCGAAAAGATCTGGATGCGCTGGATGCGGTGGATTCCATTCTGCCGGCCGGAACGCTTTCGGGAGCGCCGAAGATCCGCGCCTGCCAGCTGATCAACGACCTCGAGAACAACAAGCGCGGAATTTACGGCGGTGCCATCGGCTACATCGATTTTACCGGCAATCTGGATACCTGCATCGCCATTCGCATCGCCTACAAGAAAAACGGAAAGGTTTTCATCCGGAGCGGCGCCGGCATCGTGGCGGACTCGGTTCCGGAGAAGGAATATCAGGAGTGCATCAACAAGGCAAAGGCCGTTGTGACGGCGCTGGAGGCGGCGAATGATCTTACTGATTGATAATTACGACAGCTTTTCCTATAACCTGTACCAGATGGTGGGGACCATTGACCCGGACATCAAGGTGATCCGCAACGATGAATGGACGGTGGAAGAGGTGAAAAAGGCCCGGCCGGACCGCATCATCCTTTCGCCGGGACCGGGACGCCCGGCCGATGCCGGCATCTGCGAGGAGCTGGTGAGAGAGCTGCGGACCAGCGGAATTCCGATCCTCGGCGTTTGTCTGGGAGAACAGGGCATCTGTGAAGCCTACGGCGCGACGGTCACCTATGCCAGAGAATTGATGCACGGCAAGCAATCCCGAACCGCCATTGACACCTCCAGTCCTTTGTTCCGCGGTCTGCCGGACGAGATACCGGTTGCCCGCTACCATTCACTGGCGGTGAAGGCGGACACGCTGCCGCCGGAGCTCAAGGTGATCGCCACCGCGGAGGACGGCGAGATTATGGGCGTAGAGGACGTGCAATATCCGGTATACGGTCTTCAATTTCATCCGGAATCGATTATGACACCGGACGGAGCGGTAATCCTGCGGAATTTTGCAGGGGAAGGGAGCTTAAAATGATCAAGGAAGCCATTATCAAAATCGTCAACAAAGAGGACCTCACCTACGAGGAGGCCCGGGATACCATGCTGGAGATCATGCGCGGTGAAACGACACCCACGCAGAACGCGGCCTTCCTGGCGGCACTCTCGACCAAGTCCACCAAGGCGGAGACCATTGACGAGATTTCCGGCTGCGCCTATGCCATGCGTTCTCTGGCAACGCCGGTGCCGCACCCCGGCATGGAGGTTCTGGAAATCGTGGGGACCGGCGGAGACGGAGCACATACCTTCAACATTTCGACGACAACGGCGATGGTGGCGGCAGCCGGCGGACTGAAGGTGGCAAAGCACGGGAATCGTGCGGCGTCCTCTCTTTCCGGCACGGCAGACTGCCTGGAGGCACTCGGCATCAACATCCAGCAGGATCCGGAGCTGTGCCGGAAGATGCTGGAGGAGACGGGCTTTTGCTTTATGTTCGCGCAGAAATATCACGCAGCGATGAAATACGTGGGACCGATCCGCAAGGAGCTGGGCTTCCGCACGGTGTTCAACATTCTGGGGCCCCTGACCAACCCGGCAAAGCCGGAAATGTTCCTCCTTGGCGTTTACGATGAATATCTGGTGGAGCCCGTCGCAAAGGTTCTGAGCTCCCTCGGGGTGAAGAGAGCCCTGGTGGTCTACGGACAGGACCGGATGGATGAGGTTTCCGTGAGCGCACCGACCACCGTCTGCGAGCTGCGGGACGGCTTTTACCGCACCTTTGTCATTCAGCCGGAGGACTTTGGCCTGGAGAGAGGAACCAAGGCAGAGATCGTGGGAGGATCGCCCGCCGAGAACGCACAGATCACGAGAGGAATTCTGGACGGCTCGGTCACCGGCGCAAAGCGAAACATTGTCCTGATGAACGCAGGGTGCGCACTGTATGCAGGCAAGGCGGCGGCCTCCATCGCAGAGGGCGTGAAGCTGGCGGCGGAGCTGATCGATTCCGGGAAGGCGTTGCAGACACTCGAGAAGGTGGCCGAGGTCAGCAATTCGTAATCGCGCAGGAGGACCCGCAATGGGCAATATATTGGACGAGCTGGCGGCGTATGCAAGGCTTCGGGCAGAGAATGCCCGAAAGGAGAAGCCGCTGGAGGAGATCCGGGAGGAGGCACTCTGCCTTTGCCGGGAGAGAAGGGGAGAACCGAAGGGGGAGCCGTTTCGATTTGAAAAGGCCCTGTCCGGCACCGGGGAGATTCATTTCATCTGTGAGTGCAAGAAGGCTTCTCCCTCCAAGGGACTGATCGCACCGGACTTCCCCTATCTATCCATTGCAAAGGAATACGAGGCCGCGGGAGCCGCTGCCATTTCCGTTCTGACAGAGCCGAAATGGTTTCTGGGCTCATTGGATTATTTAAGAGAAATCGCGGCAGCCGTGGAAACGCCGTGCCTGCGCAAGGACTTTACGGTGGATCCCTACATGATTTATGAGGCCGCCCTTTCCGGGGCTTCAGCGGTCCTTCTGATCGCGGCGCTTCTCGATACGAAAACCATCGCGGAATATCTTGCGGTCGCAGATGAGCTGGGCCTCTCCGCCATCGTAGAGGCGCACGATGCAGACGAGGTCGCCTCGGCGGTTGCGGCGGGAGCCAGAATCATCGGCGTGAACAACCGGAACCTCAAGGATTTCACCGTGGACATTCACAACAGCATCCGCCTGCGGGAGCTGGCACCGAGGGAAGCGATCTTCGTTGCCGAGTCCGGCATCCGGACGGCAGAGGATGTGGAGGAGCTGCGAAGGAACGGCGTCAATGCCGTCCTGATCGGTGAGCAGCTGATGCGCGCCGCAAGCCCCGCCGCCGAGCTGGAGCGGCTGCGCGGCAGAAAATGAGCCGGCGGAGCAGGTCCTGCGGGAAAGCCGCAG
>CAVAUJ010000002.1:0-49713 GCA_963591995.1 Succinivibrio sp. | reverse complement strand
TGATCAGGACGCAGACAGAACGTGAACAGAACATGAGCAGAGGGACAGAAAAGAGACAGGAGATGGAACAGAGGGAGCCGCAGGTTCAAATCAAGATCTGCGGCCTGCGAACACCGGAGGATGTGGCCGCGGTGAATACGGTGCTCCCGGAGTACGCCGGGTTTATTTTCGATCCCACCAGAAGGCGGTACATTGCCCCAGAGGAGGCGGAGAACCTCCGAAGGGCGCTCGCGCCCGGGATTCGGGCGGTCGGCGTGTTCGTAAACGCGGGTGTCGAGGGCATTCTGGGGGCACTTCGATGGTGCCGGCTGGACATGGTGCAGCTGCACGGCGAGGAAAGCGACGTGGAAATCGAGGCGCTGCGGGTGGCGGCGAAGGAGTGCTTTCCGGAGCGGGAGCTTACGATTGTAAAGGCATTCCGCGTGGAATCCGAGGAGGACGTGAGGCGTGCCGAGCACTCGGCGGCGGATCGGATTCTGCTGGACCACGGACCGGGGGGCACCGGAGAGAGCTTTGACTGGACGCTTCTGAAGGCGTGCAGGCGGGAGTTCTTCCTTGCCGGCGGATTGACGCCGGAGAATGTAGGGGAGGCCATCCGGCAGACCGCGCCGTGGGGTGTGGACGCGAGCTCATCTCTGGAAACCGACGGACATAAGGACCCGGAGAAGATCCGAAAATTTGTCGCAGCCGTGCGGCAGAGAGGAAGCCTGCCGGGAGGATGCACGGAGAAGGAATGCAGATGAACGCGCAGGGCCGCAGCCGGAAGGCGCGGCAGGAACCGAAAAGGGCCGGATGCATTGCCGGACAGTATTTCACAAGGAAAGAAGGAAAGAGATGACGAACCAGAACGGGAGATTCGGAATACACGGAGGGCAGTACATTCCGGAAACATTGATGAATGCGGTGATTGAGCTCGAGGAGGCCTATAACCATTACAAGGACGACCCGGCATTCAACGCGGAGCTGACAGCGCTCTTCAACGAATATGCGGGCCGCCCCAGCCGCCTGTATTATGCGGAGAAGGTGACTAAGGACCTCGGCGGCGCGAAAATCTACCTCAAGCGTGAGGATCTGAACCACACCGGCGCGCATAAGATCAACAACTGTCTCGGACAGGCCCTCCTTGCCAGGAAAATGGGCAAAACAAGGCTGATCGCGGAGACCGGTGCCGGACAGCACGGCGTGGCCACGGCCACGGTGGCGGCGCTCCTTGGCATGGAATGCGTCGTGTTCATGGGAAAGATGGACACCGAGCGGCAGGCACTTAACGTATATAAGATGCGCCTTCTGGGCGCAGAGGTGGTGCCGGTCACCGACGGCACAGGAACGCTCAAGGATGCGGTCTCCCAGGCGATGCGTGAGTGGACCAGCCGGATTGAGGACACCCATTATTGCCTCGGCTCGGTCATGGGCCCGCACCCCTTCCCCACCATTGTCCGTGATTTCCAGGCAGTCATTTCAAAGGAGATCAAGGAGCAGATGCTGGAAAAGGAGGGACGTCTTCCGGATGCCGTGATTGCCTGTGTCGGCGGCGGCTCCAACGCCATCGGCTCCTTCTATCACTTCATCGGCGATCCGGACGTGCAGCTGATCGGCTGTGAGGCGGCCGGCCGGGGCATTGATACCTTTGAGACGGCGGCGACGGTCAATACGGGAAGAGTCGGCATTTTCCACGGCATGAAGTCCTATTTCTGCCAGAACGAGGACGGACAGATCGCACCGGTCTACTCCATCTCCGCCGGACTGGATTATCCGGGGGTCGGACCGGAGCATGCCTATCTCCATGACATCGGCCGCGCCGACTATGTGCCGGTCACGGACGATGAGGCGGTGAATGCCTTTGAATACCTTTCCCGAACGGAGGGGATCATTCCGGCCATCGAGAGCTCCCATGCCGTTGCCCATGCGATGAAGATCGCGCCGACCATGGATAAGGACAAAATCATTGTGATCACAATCTCCGGTAGAGGAGATAAGGACTGCGCGGCCATTGCAAGATACCGGGGCGAGAACATAACGGAATAAATGCGCAGAGGGTTCGGCCGCCCGCGGGCGTTTCCGAATATCAATATACGGAGGATGGAATGAGCAGAATTGCAAATGCATTTAAGGATCACAAGGCATTCATTGCCTTTATCACGGCGGGAGATCCGGATCTGGAGACGACCGAGAAGGTGGTGCAGGCGGCCGTGGACAACGGAGCGGATCTGATTGAGCTGGGAATTCCGTTTTCGGATCCGACAGCGGAGGGTCCCGTCATCATGGAGGCGGACAACGCAGCATTGAAGGCCGGAACGACGACGGACAAGGTCTTCGAGCTGACGGCGAAGCTGCGGCAGACGGTGACGGTTCCCATGGTATACATGACCTATGCGAACGTGGTCTTTTCCTACGGCGCGGAGAAATTCGCCCGGAAGGCCGCGGAGGCCGGAATCGACGGCATCATCCTGCCGGATGTTCCCTATGAGGAGAAGGAGGAATTCGACGCCGTGTTCTCCGCGGTCGGCATCGAGCTCATCTCCATGATCGCGCCGACCTCGGAGAATCGGATCGCCATGATCGCAAGAGAGGCCAAGGGCTTCATCTACATGGTCTCTTCCCTCGGCGTAACCGGCACGAGAAGCGAGATTACAACGGACATCGGAGCAATGACCAAACTGGTCAAGGAGAATACGGGCGTTCCCTGCGCCGTTGGCTTCGGTATTTCCACGCCGGAGCAGGCCGCGCAGATGGCAGCGCTCTCCGACGGCGCCATCGTCGGCTCCGCGATCATCAAGATCATTGCCGAGCACGGCAGGGAAGCAGCCGGCCCTGTGGGCGAATACGTGAGATCGATGGCGGCAGCGGTGCACGCGCTGTAGGCATCCCACGAAAGGGGGGGAGGTAATGGCAATCATTGTAAACGAAGCGGCGGGCCGCATCACGCTGCAGACCAGACATTCCACGTATCAGATGGAGATGGATGATCAGCAGAATCTGATTCACACCTACTACGGCAGCCGGATCCATGACGTTAGCCTGTACGGGCAGCTGTGCTTCATGGACCGGGGCTTTTGCGGCAATCCGTATGAGGTGGGGGCAAAGGACAGGACGTATTCGCTGGATGTGCTGCCGCAGGAATACAGCTGCTTTGGTACCGGGGATTTCCGCATCACGGGGCTGCGGGTAAGGGAGCCGGCGGGGAACCGGACGGCGGCGCTGCATTATGAGAGCTGCCGCGTGACGGACGGGCTCTACGATATCGAGGGACTGCCTGCCGTCTACGAAGAGGAGCCGCATTCGCAGAGCCTTTGCATCCGTATGAAGGACGACTGCAGCGGACTCGTCGCGGAGCTCTGGTACGGCGTCATGGAGGAGCAGGACGTTATCGTGCGTTCGACCAAACTGGTCAATGAAGGAAATGACGACCTGCAGATCGAGAAGGCGGCCTCTTTGTGCCTGGATTTTCCTTACGGCGAATTCGACTGGATCACGCTGCACGGGCGGCATGCGATGGAACGGAAGGTCACAAGGCGACGCGTTCCGCACGGGATCTCTGCCGTCGGGAGCGTGCGCGGGACCAGCAGCCACCAATATCATCCGTTCTCGATCCTTTGCGAGCCCTCTGCCACCGAGACGGCGGGAAGATGCTATGGCTTCTCGTTCCTCTACAGCGGGGATTTCCTCATGGAGGTGGAGAAGGATCAGGTCAATCAGACGCGGTTCGTATGCGGGATTCACCCGGATGAGTTTTCCTGGAGCCTGGGGGCAGGGGAGGAGCTGTCGCTGCCGCAGGTGATGATGAGCTACAGCGGAGAGGGCCTTGGGAGGCTCAGCCGCAATTTCCACCGCACGGTCCGCGAGAACGTCTGCCGCGGTCCATGGAAACACAGGAAACGCCCGGTTCTCATCAACAACTGGGAGGCGACCTATTTTGACTTCACGGGAGATCAGCTGGTTGCCATTGCGAAGGAGGCTCATGACCTTGGAATCGACCTCTTCGTCATGGATGACGGCTGGTTCGGCAGGCGGGACAGCGACAACTGTGCCCTGGGGGACTGGTATCCCAACGAGGAGAAGCTCGGCTGTACCTTGAAGAGTCTGGCGGAGCGGATCACAGCGGAAGGGATGATCTTTGGCATCTGGTTTGAGCCGGAGGCGATCTCGGTGGACAGCGAGCTCTACCGGGAGCATCCGGACTGGGCCATCGCAGCGCCGGGAAGGAAGCCGTGCCTTAGCCGGAACCAGTTGGTTTTGGATTATACAAGAAAAGAGGTCTGCGATTACATTCTGGAGCGGATGTGCGATGTTCTGCAAAGCGCACCCATCGGCTATGTGAAGTGGGACATGAACCGCAGCATCTGCGATAAATACAGCTCCGGTCTGGACGTGCAGCACCAGGGAGAATTCGCCCATCGCTATATCCTCGGCCTCTACTATGTGCTGGAGGAGCTGCACCGGCGCTTCCCGGAGGTTCTCATCGAGGGCTGCAGCGGCGGCGGCGGACGCTTCGATGCCGGAATGCTGTACTATACGCCGCAGATCTGGACCAGCGACAACACCGACGCCTTAAACCGCGTGTCCATCCAGTACGGGACCTCTCTGGGCTATCCGGTGTCCGCAATGGGAGCGCATGTGAGCGCGGTTCCCAACCACCAGACCGGACGGGTGACGCCGCTTCATACCAGAGGGTGCGTCGCCATGGCGGGGACCTTCGGCTACGAGTTGGACATCACGAGGATGACGCCGGAGGAAAAGGAAGAGGTGAAGGAACAGATCCGCACCTTCAAGGCATTCTATGAGCTGCTGCAGTACGGCGAATACTATCGCCTCTCCGGACCGGACGAGCCGTGCACGGCCTGGGAGATGGTATCCCCGGATCAAAAAGAGGCGCTGCTCACGGCGGTGTACCACGGCGTAGAGGGAAACCAATGCCCCTATCATGTGTACGTGCCCGGCCTGCGGGAGGATGCCCTCTATCAGATCGAAACGGTCGGGGCACCGGATGGCACGCAGACGCCTGGGCAGGGAAAAGTGCTCCTTCCCGGTGATGCGCTGGCCGGTGCAGGCCTTCTGCTGCCGGCGGCCCATGAGGACAACGAGGCGGTGCAGCTGTATATCCGGGCGGTATAAGTATAAGAGAATTGCCGGAGAACCGGACCCTGCTAGCATACTTCGGATGAAGAGTTAAGAGGGCAACGGAGTACGCCGATGCCGTTTCCGACGGTCCCGCCGAGAAGAAGATGGCGCTTCATGTTCCGCTGAAGGGAAGTGTTCTCCGGAAGGGCCGCCGGATCCACCGTGTTTTTCTGACCGGCCGCAATCTTATAAACCCACTCGAGGTAATCGTCCGCGTCCGGGATCACGCCGGTGAGGGAAAAGTATTGCCGGAATTTCAGAATGTTGGAATCCGCAGGCAGGAGGTGCTCCAGAATGGGAGACAGCAGCCAGGATTCACAGGTAAAGGGACGGGATGCGGTGCCCGGAAGGAGCTCTTCGAACAGGGCGGCAGCCTGCTGCAGCGAGGCCTCTACCTTCGCGGATGCAAGATCGGCATCGCTGGGGATATGGATGCGGATCTCTTCCGAAGAATTCACATATTCGTATTCCAATTCTCCGATACGCAGCAGCCGCGCATGGATCTGCCGGGAGACCCACCACCACCGGTCGAAGCCGTATTCTCCGTAGGAAACATGGTATTCCGATACAAAGCGGGAAAAGCACTTCATGGTGGGAAGGAAGTACGGTGGGGGAATTTTCCCCCAGGCAGGTCCCTTGCCGGCTTCCATGGCGGCCAGCAATTCCACAAGGAGGATGCGAAGCCCTTGCGGATCCTCGGGGAAACCGCTTCGAAGGGCATCGATCGCTGCAGCCGAGGTTTCCCATTCCAATAACCTGCGATAATCGGCGGAGGAAAGGACGGCCTGCACCGCAGGATCGCGGCTTATCTCCCAAAGACGACACGTCACCTCCGGGGGCAGATCGATCGCACGCATCAATAAGAGCAAATCATCGTTCACATCCGAGTTCATTTGTCACCAGAAGGCCGTCCTTGACCACGGCTCGAATTTGCAGCGTTGTTTTATCCAGAAGCACAGCATTTCCGCGTTTTCCGGGTTCAATGGAGCCATACAGAGGATCGGCATGGATTCTGCGGGCAGGCAAAATGGTGGCGCAGGCGACCGCGTGCTCCAGAGGAATCCCCATTGTCAGGACAGCGGTCCGCAGGCAGTCCATCAAATTGGATACGGATCCCGCAATGTTTCCCGCCTCCTTGAGGCGGCAATACGGCCCTGATTTGACCGTCAGCTCTCCGCCAAGCTCGTACTCTCCATCCGGCATGCCCGTGCTGCGCAGACTGTCGCTGATCAGGATGATGTGCTCGTAGCCCATGAGCCGGAAGGCGGCGCGCACGGCGGACGGGTGAACGTGGATGCCGTCACAGATGAGTTCACAGGTGAGGTCGCGATCCGGATTGTGATGGATCAGGTCCATAACAGCGCCGATCGGTCCCGGGTCACGATGCTGAAAATCACGCATGGCATTGTACATATGGACCAGATGGTCTGCACCGGCCTCCAGCGCCTTCTGCGCCGTGGCATAATCGCAATCCGTGTGGGCCAGAGATACGGTAACGTTATCCCGAACCGATGAAATGTATTGTTCGAAGTCGGGATTTATTTCCGGAGCCAGACCGATCATCTTCAAAAGGCCGCGGGAGGCATTCAGAAAGTCTTCCGTCATCTGCGCGTCACAGGGAAGAATATAATCGGAATTTTGCGCCCCTTTTTTGGAATGGCTGATAAAGGGCCCCTCCATGTTAAAGCCGATGAGATCGGCACGGCAGCAGGGGTGCCGGGTGGATGCGGCATAGTCCGCGCCGAGAGCCAGAACCTTTGTAAGGACGGCGGGAGGAAGCGTGAGGGTTGCGGGGCAGATGGCGGTTATTCCGTGCCTTGCCTCGTAGGCGGCAATCTCCTGAAAGCTCTCGGAGCTTGCGTCACAGACATCGAATCCGAGAGCACCGTGAAAATGAATGTCGATGAGACCGGGGATGACGTAGCAGCCGGAGGCGTCCAGCGTAAGATCATCACGAGCAGGATATTCTGCCCCGGTGGTAAAGAAGCCGTTGGCAATTTGAATATCCGCCTGACGGAATTTTAAATTTTCACAAAAAACAGTGCCGTTTTGAATGACCATGGAGCTGCTCCTTTTGAAGGACATTATACATTACAGGACACATTACAGGGACGCCGACAGGATCGGCGTTTTTTAGGGCAGTTTTTTTGTTGCCGAAGATACGGCCGTATGCTCTTTCCCGGAAGAGACGAAATTATTATACTGAGCTGATGAAATAAAGGTATCTATTTAGCGGCCGCATCTCGGTGGAGGGGCAATTGAAAAAAAGGAGCTTTTTCAGGTTTTCCCAGATGAGGATCATATACACCTGCATTGTTCTGCTGTTCTTTGGTGTTTTCCTGTTGATGAGTTATGCGTTTCAGAACAGCCGAAACCTGCTGATTGAACAGGAGACGGGCACCATTGCGCAATATATGAACCGCAATGCCATGGCACTGGAAAATCTCACGGACTCGATGCGCAAGCTCTCTGCGGCCTCCAGTACGAACCGGCAGGTAGCCAATGAGCTGAATCGATCGGGAAAGGTGGACGTCAATTCGGCGGAGAATGCGGAACGGGTGCGCGAGGTGGAAGAGGCACTCTCTTTTTACCGGAATATTTTCTTTGATTATCAGCTGCATTATATCATTTCCGGAGAAGACGGAAGCGTGTACAGCCTGACCGACGGAATTGAGAACAACCATTACTTTGCCGATAATTTTGTCGAGAGCGTGAAGGAGCAGCTGTGGTATCGGAATTTTCTGGAGGAAGATGAGAATTCCTGCTGGATCGCTCCGTGCACATATTCGGACAAGGGCGTGTTCTCCGGAACCGGCAGCGACTATATGATCTTCGTCCGCAAAATACGGGATTATAACACGCAGCGGTTTCTGGGTGTTTCCTTCATCTCTTTCCCGGTGGAAAGTCTGAGCGAGCTGCTGGCGCCGAACGAAGATTCGTGTCTTGCGCTGTTTGACGGCAATTCCCTGATCTATCGCTGCGGAGAGGCGTTAGACGATGAGATTCTCCGTAATGCGATGCAAAGTGAGGGGGAGGAGGACGCCGGGTATTTCCGCTACCGGGGAGATAACCACGAATATCTTGTCTATTATACCGGCGTCGGCGGTACGGACTGGAGGCTTATCAACCTTGTGCCGATTGATATCACGACACAGTCTGTGGATCGCCTGTACCATGTGATGCTGCCGATCATGTTCGTGCTGGTTTCGGGAGCGGTGTTCGTTTGTCTTGCCATGTACGTATATGTTAACCGGCCGCTGAATCGTTTGATCCGGCGTGTGAGTCAGATCAGTATCGCGGGAATGCCGGTGGCAGAGAATGGGGATAAAAAGAGATTCTCTCAGGCCCGGCTCGGCATTGCGGATGCGGAACACGAAATAGCCAGGATGGTGGACTATATGGGAACGCTCTCAGAGGAGGCGGTACGGCAGCGTGAACTGGAGCACAATCTGAAATATGAGATGCTCCGGGCACAGCTGAATCCGCATTTCCTCTTCAATACCCTGAACGTCATCAAATGGTCTGCGATGATTTCCGGCGCGGATAATGTCGCAGATATGATCACCTCGCTGGGGGTATTGCTGGAAAACACGATGAATCGGAGGGAACGGGAGGTTCCGCTGCGGGAGGAGCTGAAGATTGTCCGAGCCTGGCTGGACATCAAGAACTGGGGATTGAAGGACAGAATCCAGCTTTATGAAGATATTCCGGAGGAGCTGATGGACTTTAAGGTCATCCGGTTCTGCCTGCAGCCGCTTGTCGAGAACTCCGTGCTCCACGGAATGGAGGGTGTTGAAAACGGAGAAATCCACATTCGCGCGGAGAAATGCTATTCCGGCGGTGCGTATTGGGAAAAGCAGGTGCGCATAACCATTCAGGACAATGGGATCGGCATCGACGATAAGCGCCTTGGTGAAGTCAAGAGGGAGATTGACGCAAAGGAAAAACGGCGGCATGTTACAGGGATCGGGTTATCCAGTATTCATGAATTGATGAGAATGAAATACGGACAGAACTGCGGCATCTGGATTGAGTCGGAATCCGGCGTGGGGACAACCGTGTACCTGATATTCCCCGGTGAGGAGGATCATGATGTGGAAAGTGATGATCGTTGACGATGAGATCATTGTTCGGGTGGGATTCAAATCCTGTGTAAACTGGGAGGAGCACGGCTGTGAGGTGATCGCAGCCTGCGACAGCACGGAATCCGCCATTGCCAGTATTCAGCAGGAAGTTCCGGACATTGTCTTCACGGACATCATGATGCCGGGGGCCAATGGGATTGAACTGGTCAAGTACCTGCGGAGCAATTATCCGAAGGTCCGCGTGGTTGTCCTTAGCTGTGTGGAGGAAATTGAATATGTGAAGCAGGCGATTCGGCTGGGGGCGGAGGATTACATTCTGAAGCTCTCCTTTACCAAGGAGATGATGACGGAGGTTATCCGGAAAATCTGCGATTCGCTGAATCAGGAGGAGGAAGCAAAAGATCCGGAAAATGAGGAACCGGATTCCAACGTAAGAGGAATGACAGGGGAGAGAGAAGAGGCCTTCCGAACCTTGCTGGAGGGAGACCCTTCCGCTGCAGGGGAGATCCTGGAGCGTCTTGGATATGACACCAAATCGGCAGGTGGGTACGAGGTTGGCTGCTTTCTGATTGATGGAGCCATGACGGAGAAGAATTTATCCGGAAGCGACAGACACCTGTTTCGCAGCGGGCTTGTCAACATGATCCGGGAGTATTTCGGCAGGCTGCAACTGCGGGATGCGGTATTCATCGAGGAGAACGAAATTCTGCTGCTGCTGGAGATCAGGGAAGGAGCAGCGGAATTAAAGCAGCCGGAAGCGCTTTTGGAGGATCTGAATGATGCGCTGAGAATTCATTTTAATCTGACCTTATCCCTGGGAATGCATCGGGAAAGACTGGAGAGCATTGAAATCCCGGCAGGTTACCGGAAGGCGCAGAAGGCGGTGCAGCTGCGCTTTTTTGACGGAAGGGCCAGCTACCACGAGACTTCCGAACCTGAGAAAACAACGAAGGGGGAAAGAAGCCAGGAGAATGACTTGCTCAACCCCTGGAAAATGCCCGAGCAGATACAGGAGGCGGTGTTCGCACAGAATACAGAGCGGGCATTTGAACTGGTGCAGCAGTGGTTCGATGAAATGAAAATGAAGCGTGGCGCGGAGCAAATCCCTGCCATTCGGCGCCTGATTGTGGGGGCCTGGATCATGCTCTCCGGATACGGACTGAATGCACAGGAATTGCCGATGCCGGAGGAGCAGGAGGAGATGTGCTCCACGGCAGAGTTCTGGAAGGCGGAAACCCTGGAGGAGATGCAGAATGCCTTTCAAAACGGGATGGAACGGGTCTTAAAATATCTGAATTCCAATCGCAGCGACAATCGTGAAATTGCATGGCTGATCCGATATCTGAAGGAGCACGTAAATGAGAACATCAGCCTGGATCAGGCAGCAGGCTGGTGTGCCCTGGGGAAGAGCCAGTTCTGCGTTCTTTTCAAGAAGCAGACCGGAGACACCTTCCTGAATTATTTCAACCGCCTGAAGATGAAACATGCCTATGCACTTTTGAAGCGCGAGAACATGCAGGTCCAGGAGGCGGCGGAGCGCGTGGGGATCCACGACGTATCGTATTTCAGCAGATTGTTCAAGAGGTACTATTCGATCAGTCCAAGCGAGTTGAAAAGAACGTAGATCGGATGATTGAACCGATAAAACGGAAGATTGTACTCATAACGGAAATGGGGTCGGAGAGGTGCGGATAATCGTGCCGAAAGATCCCATTTTTCTTTATTCAAAACATCGAACGGAATCCGTAAACTGATAGGCAGCAGCGAACAAAATCACCAAAGGAGGTTATTGACAATGAAGAGGAAGCTGTGTTTATTGCTGGGTGCAGTGATGCTGGTCGGAAGCCTTGCCGGGTGCTCCGGTTCGGGCGAGAGCGCATCTGCGGGAACCGATACCGCCGACGAGGCGACATCGGAAGCGGCGGATTCGACGGACAAGCCCTATGCCGGAACGACGATCCGCGTGCTGAGCATGACCGGTCAGATCTCGGATTCTCTTGAAAAATATCTGGATCAGTTCGAAGAAGAGACCGGCATAACCGTGAATCTGGAGCTTTACGGAGAATCGCAATTGCGGGAGAAGACGACAACGGAGTTCCTTGCCGGCTCGTCGACCATCGATGCCTTTATGATGAGTCCGTTGCAGGACATGGCAGCCTATTCCAACAACGGCTGGATTGAGCCTCTTGACAGCTATCTGGAGGATCCGGAGTTTGACTGGGATGATTTTTCATCGGCTCCCATGGACCAGATCACCATTCAGTCGTCCGGCGAGATCGGAGCGCTGCCGCTGTTCTCCTCCGTTCAGCTGCTGTTCTATCGAAAGGATGTGTTCGAAGAAAAGGGACTGACAGCGCCGACCAACTATGATGAGCTTCTGGAAGTGTGTGAGGCGCTCAATGACCCTTCGAATAATTTTTACGGCATTGCCTGCCGCGGCGAGAAGGTTGCACTGACGAGCCAGTTCTCTCCGTTCCTGTTCGGTTACGGCGGATCGTATTTCAAGGACGGCACCTGTGCCTTTAATACGCAGGAGGACATTGACGCTGCGAAGTTCTACGGACAGCTGCTCGGCAATTATGCGCCGGAGGGAATTCTGACAGCAGGATATTCGCAGATGACACAGCTCTTCAACGCCGGTCAGGTCGGAATGTGCATTGATGCAATTGCACTGTATCAGACGTTGGTGGATGAGAATGAATCTGCATACTATGACAAGGTAGGTGTTGCAGCCATCCCGGAGGGACCGTCCGGACGGCAGTCCTACAAGCAGGTTGTATGGGGTGCATCCATCTACTCGGGCTCCAAGAACAAGGAAGCGGCATGGGAGTTCCTGAAATTTGCGGCAGGAAAGGATGTTGCCGCAGATATTTCGCCGAAGGGAATGCCAACCTTCCGCGCCTCGGTATGGGAGGATGAGCGCGTCACGTCGGAAATGCCGGCAGATTACATTGCGGCATACAACGAAGAGATTCAGGCAGATACCACGAATCAGTACGGCCTGCCGAGAATGACGGCCGTTTCGGAGGCGAGAGATGCCATGGGAGAGGCCATCGTGTATTCCATCGAAACAAAAGGCGAGGGCGATCAGCTGGAGGCAAAGATGTCCGCGGCGGCGGAAAAGGTGGATCAGCTGCTGAAGGATGCCGGAGAATACGGAGAAGCTTATCCTTATGAGTGATTTTGTCAACAAACATATCAAGTGGGTGTTCTCACTTCCGACATTGATCTTCATGGCGGTCATGATCGTCGTTCCCATCGTCATGACACTGGTTTTCAGTCTGTGTGACTGGAACCTTCTGATGGGAACCGGGATGAAGTTCAACTGGGGCAGAAATTATCTGGATGTGTTAGGCAGTGTTGAATTCTGGCAGTCATTAGGGATTACTTTTTACTATACCGGGCTGGCTACGGTGGCAGAGCTTCTGCTGGGCGTAGCCATTGCCCTCATCCTTAACCGCAAATTTGCGGGGAAGAATGCTGTCAAAACAATTGTACTCCTGCCTTATATGATGGCTCCGGTAGCTGTGGGATTGATGTGGATGCTGTTCTATGAGCCGTCCTCCGGATTGATGAATTATATTTTCAGTTTGGTGGGATTGCCGCGTTCCTCCTTCGTATCTGCGAAAGAGACGGTCATTCCGGCAATTGCGGCGGTGGAAACATGGCAGATGACGCCAATGGTGGTGATTGTCTGTCTGGCCGGTCTCTCCTCCCTGTCCTCGGAGCCCATTGAGGCCGCGAAGGTGGACGGCGCCACCTCGGTGCAGACCTTTTTCAAGGTCACGCTGCCGATGATGACGCAGACGCTGTTTTCCATTGGTCTGCTGCGGTTCATCGATATTTTCAAGTCCTTTGATCTGATCTACGCCCTGACGAAGGGAGGACCGGCAAATGCGTCCAGAACGCTGAATCTGTATGCATATGAGACAGCATTCTCATATTACAAATTCGGCACGTCGTCGACCATGCTGATGCTGCTGTTCGTGATCGTTCTGCTGCTGAGCGTGGCGGTCATGAAGATACAGAGAAAGTTGGTGGAGTATTATGGCGGTTAAAATACGAAAAGGCATCCGAAAAGTTGCTTTTGCTCTGTTGGTTCTGGCCATTGTTGTTCCGGTGCTGTTCCCGCTGTACTTTGTTCTTATTTCATCGTTTAAGAACATGGCACAGGTGTACATCATGCCGCCGAAGCTGTTCGGATTCGAGCCGATCCTGGACAACTACATCTATATTTTCAAAACCCAGCACTATGGGACGTACATATGGAATTCGGCTGTTGTAGCCATTATCTCAACTGCCTTGTCCCTGGTTCTGGGAGTTCCTGCGGCGTATTCCATCGCGCGCTATAAGATGGGAAGGGCGAGCACGGCCATCCTGACCGCGCGGCTGCTGCCGAACATTTCCCTTCTGCTGCCCTACTATTTTATTTTTTCCAAGCTGCAGATGATTGACACCTACGGCGTGCTGATCGTGAGCCATATGGTGCTCTCATTGCCCTTGATCGTGTGGATCATGGTCGGCTTTTTCCAGGACATTCCCATTGAACTGGAGGAGGCGGCAATCGTGGACGGCTGCACGCGGCAGCGCTGCTTTCTGGACGTGCTGCTCCCTGTGAGTACGCCGGGACTGGTGACCAGCGCGACACTGGCCTTTCTCGGGTCTTGGAACAATTTTCAGTTCGCGCTGATCCTGAGCGGAGAAAAAACGAGAACCTTGCCGGTGTCTTTGCAATACTTTGTTTCCGGAGCGGATATCCGCTGGGGAAGGATGCTCGCGGCAACGATTGTTGTCATCATACCGACCATCATTTTAACCATGGCATTGCAGAAATTCATCGTTCAGGGAATGACGGCGGGAGCGGTAAAGGGATAGACGCATGCGTGAGGACAAATGCCTTCGGTTGATTCACGGAAAAGGCATCTATGATTCGGCAAAGCGCCGGATGAGCGGGAACGGTCTGCTGGTCTGTGGCGCAGATATCGCGGCTCGCGGGTCCTTTGAGGAGCTGCAGAGACAGTATCCGGCGACAGAGGTCATCGATTGGCACAATGAATATGTGATGCCGGGATTGATCAACACACATGTGCATCTGGAGTTCACACCGGGGAGAGAGAGCTACGGCACCTATGTATCGGAGGACGCCGGGGAGCATCTTCGTAAGAGCAGGCTGCATGCGAAGGAGCTCCTTTTGTCCGGCGTGACCTCTGCACGGGATCTGGGAAGCAGCATGGACCTGGTGGCGAGGCGGGAAACCGTGTCGGGCGCCTGTTTTCCCAGACTGTCTCTTGCGGGGGCACCGCTCTCCGAGCGCGGCGGGCATCTTTCCTATCTCGGAGGTGCTGCAAATACGGAAGAGGAATTGCGAAGAACCGTCGCCGTTCATCATGAGGCAGGCTGTGACTGCATGAAGATGATCATCAACGGAGGGCAGAACACACCCGGCTCCGTTCCGGAGAAGCGGGCATACAACGCACAGACCATCCGAGCGGTCGTAAGAGAGGCGCACCGGTTTGGAATGGCGGTGGCCGTGCATTGTCTGACGACGGAGTCCTTTGTCAATGCCATGGAAGGCGGAGCAGACGACATAGAGCATGGTGCATGTTTTGAAAGAAGCGCGGTCCACGGACGTCTGGAACGCGTTTACCGGGAAGAGATCATGAATCGCTTTCGGGGAGACCACCGTTTTTTCATGGCTGGATTCTCGAATCATTATCATGCACTCGATGACGTGCGCAGCGGAAGGAAACCGGCTACATCGGAGGAATGCTTTCTCCTGCAGCAGGAGGAAGCGGAGGCGACCATCATTCGGAAAATGATTGCTCTTGGAATGCGCCCTGTGATCGGGACGGATGCCGGGTTCGGTCTTACCTTTTTTGATGAGACCTGGCTGGAAATGGAACTTCTGGCAGAACGGTGCGGCTTGAGCGCGGCGGACGTCATCGAGGCCGCGACAAGGAACGGAGCCGCAGCGATGCAGGATGAGAGGACGGGCTCTCTGGAGGACGGATACCGGGCAGATGCGATCGCCGTGGAGAGGAATCCGCTGCTGGATATCCGAGCCTTTTCGATGGTAAAACACGTGATGGCGCGAGGGGTATGTGTCTCTTAATATTTTGGAAGGAAAATTATGAAAAATGCATATGAGGTGCAGGGAGCAGAGAAGCTGGTTTCTCCCTGCCTGATCTATTACGAGGATCAAATTCGGAACAACATTCAGAAGGCAATTGACATGGCGGGCTCTGCCGAACGCCTGTGGCCGCATGTGAAGAGCCATAAGTCCATTGAGATGGTAAAGCTGCAGATGGAATATGGCATCCGCAAATTCAAGACGGCAACGGTGGCCGAAGCGGAGATGGTCGCCATGGCAGGGGCGGAGCGTGTGATCCTGGCTTATCCGGTGATCGGCCCGAATATGGAGCGGCTTATCCGGCTGGCAAAGGCGTACCCGGAGACCGTGTTCTACGGAATCGAAGATGATCTGGAGCAATTGAAGAAATTCTCCGACACGGCGAAGGCCATGGATTACGTTATGCCGATGCTGTTGGATGTCAACATGGGGATGAATCGAACCGGTGCAGCCATCTGCGACATTGATCGCATCTATCGCGCAGCGGCCGGGCTTGACGGAATCAAGATGGCCGGCCTTCATTGCTATGACGGGAATCATAATGATCGGAATTTCGCAGAACGCAATCAGAAGGTGCTGGAAACAGACAACCGGGTAAAGGCTGTGCTTGACGGTCTTGCGGCGGACGGTCTCTCCTGTGAGGTGGTGGTGGCAGGCGGAACTCCCTCCTTCCCGTGCCATGTCCGCAATACAGACTGGTATGTGTCTCCCGGGACAGCCTTTATCAATGATGCTGGATATTATATGAACCTGCCGGACATTCCGTGCATTCCGGCCGCGGCGGTCATGACGCGTGTGATCAGCCATCCGGCTCCCGGGGTGTTCACCACGGATCTGGGGTACAAAGGGATTGCGGCAGATCCCGCGGTTCAGCGCGGCTATATCGTAGGCCTGGAAGAGGCGGTTCCGATCCTTCACAGCGAGGAGCACTGGGCCTTCCGACTGGAAAATGAGGCACGCATTCCGGAAATCGGGGCCTGCCTGTACGTGATTCCCACGCATATTTGTCCGACCAGCGCACTGTATCCGCAGATCATGGTGGCAAGGCAGGGGGAGATTACGAGCGAGTGGGAGGTCACAGCCAGAAACCGGAAAATCACCTATTGAGTCCATTTGTACATTCGGAAGACCTCGCGGCGGCAGCGCAGCCGCTGCGAAAGAGAAGCCGGAGGACGATAAGAGAAGGTATTTATGGATTATCAGGCAGAGAACTGCATAGAGATTTTGAAGAAGCTGATCGCCTTTGAGACGGTGAATCCGCCCGGAAATGAGAAATGGGCGGCAGATTACCTGGCAGAGCTGCTGACGCCGTACGGCTTTCGATGCACGGTGCAGGATCTGGGAGAGAACCGCGCGAATCTGATCGCCGAGACAGGAAGCGAGGATGGACCGGAGCTGATGCTGAACGGCCATCTGGACGTTGTTCCAGTTTCGGATGGCTGGACGAGCAATCCCTTTGAGGCATCTTTTCGGGGCGGCAGACTCTACGGCAGAGGAAGCGCGGACATGAAGGGCGGCGTAGCTGCCATGTGCAGCGCAGCCATGCAATATGTGCGGGAGAATGGCGCTCCCCAGAGGGGGAGGCTGAAGCTGCTGTTCGTAGCCGATGAGGAGAGCTCTAATCTGGGCATCCGCAGCTACATGAAGGCGCACCGGCCGGCCACCTGGGCTGTGATCGGGGAGCCCACGGATTTGAGAATTGCGGTCGCTCATCGCGGCGTTTCCAGGGATTATATCGAACTGCACGGCAAGGCTCGTCATGCGGCTCTTCCGGAAACAGAGGAATCTGCCGTGACGAAGGCAGCCCGGGCCATTCGTGCGATGGAGAGCATCAACCGGAGGCTTTCGACATACACACACGAGGTGCTCCCGTCTCCGAGCATTGCCGTCACCATGCTCGATGGCTATGAAAAGGACAATGTGGTCCCGGAAACGGTCCGTCTCCTGCTGGATTTCCGGATCCTGCCGGGAATGACGCATGAAGCGATGGAGGAGATATTGCATACCGGCATGGAGCAGGAGGGCATACGGGGCTATAAGGTGGTTCCGCATTTCTATATGCCGGGCGGTGAAACTCCCTCATCCGATCCGTTTGTAAAGCTGTGTCTGGAGGCCAAGAGCGAGACCTGCGAAACGGACGGCGAAGAGCTCCCCTGCGCCTTTGATGCCTCCTGCGAGCAGTGCTTTCTGGTGGAGCAGGGAGTGAAGACCATCATCTGCGGCCCGGGAAGTCTCTCTGAGGCGCATACGGCGAACGAGTTCACGGAGGTATGGCAGGTAGAGAAGGCGAAGGAGATCTACCGGGGAATCATTCATAAGGCTTTCGCATCGGCATGATGCGTGTTCCGCGAACGGAAGCGGTGTATTTCCGATGCGGACATCCAAGGCTCCGGCCGCCCTTAGAGGCGACCGGAGTTTTTCTGCGGAAACGACGATTCTTCCTGATCGCACAGGCATTGCCCGGAATTTTTACGGGGACAAAGAAGAGAAAGAAGAGATTAAATAGCGTAAAATGTCTTGTGTAGCTGATTTCCTAAACGGAGCTTTCACAAGAAAAGAGGATCAGGATGATATTCCATCCCAAAAGGAACCTGTCAGGAGACAGAAAAAACGAAGTCATGCGGACATGGATTATCTCATACGTCGTTATGCTGTTTGTTCCTCTGATTTTGTCTTTTGCAGGTCATATTTATTCAGAATATGCTCTTGTGAACACATTGTATCAGCTGCAAGAAGAGACTGCTCAGCAGATGCAGCGTCTGTGTGACGAACAAATTGCCTCCATTCAAAAGACAGCAGTGCAAATTTCTTCGGATTCTCATGTGAAGAGTTTGCTTGAGGCTGAGCCGACAGGATCTTCTTACGGCGATTTTCGTATGAATTTGAAGGGAACTTTCGATTATCTGCGCAGCATCAAGGATAATGACGCGCAGATTGTCGATGTCATGTTGCTGGATAATACGCATAGCTATATCGTTTCGGCACAAAGCGCATCCAATGCTTACGATTCCGATGTATTTGACTATATGCAGCAATTTTCGATGACGCGGGAGACGTTCTGGAACTACATACGCAATGCTGCGTTGCCGTTCCTTATTTTCTCGGATTCGGACGGCAATTCTGACATTTATTTTCACTCTGTCATTGTCACGGACAACGTTCTGGAACCCGCCGGTATCCTTCTGATTCGACTTGATCTTACCAATATCGTTCCTGTTCGCGCAGCAAACAGTATTCCGCTGCTCATCTTAGACGGTTCATCGGTTTACAATGTCGCCAATCGTTCCATGTTGGATGAAGAGGCTATTTCGAGTCGATTCGTAACAACAAAACATGGGACGCGTCTTGTTTTGAATGGGATCAGCTATGACGGTATAACAAAAACGTCCGCGAACAGCCGCGAAATCAGCTATTTCTATGGTACAGACTCCGACTACATTCTGAAAAGCAGCACACAGAGCATCTATATTTACCTTGTTCTCGTAATGATAAGCCTTATTATGGGCGGGATTCTGGCTGTTCGTATGGGCCGTAAACAATACAATCCTTTGCAGGAGCTTGCGGATTACATGCACAGGCAGCAGCTTAATGCCGAAATTGATGAGAGAGGGAATATCTACGAAATCATACGGAATGAGTATGCGGATGTCCTTACAAAAGCAAACTCTTTGAAATCACGCCTCGAATCAGAGCGCGAGATACTCATCGGCAACACTTTCCACAGGCTTCTTAAAGGGCGGTATCAAACAGAAGCCATGGCGGAAAACGCATTGGATGATTTGGGCATCACACTTGAAAAAACGAGTTTCCATACATTGCTGGTTGTAGCTGAGGACGATACCTCTGACGCCACGGATGAGCTGCTGGCAAAAGGAACAGATTCCTTCGATCTGGTGCATTTTCTGATCATAAACATTGGTCTTGAATCTCTCCGGAAGGTATTCCCGGATACTTATGCGGTGGATACCGGGTTTTCCATCTGCTTTATCATAAACCATGATTCCACCACAGAGGATTTATTCCAGAAAAGCGTAGGCGAAGTCTTCGGTAAAATGGCGGGTCTGCTGAAGGAAAAAATGAAATTTTCCATAAGGTGGTATTGCAGCAGATGCCATGATTCCATGCTTGACCTTAGTACCTGCTACAGTGAATGCCTTTCCCTGCTGGAAGATAATCGATCGGAAGCGGGTAATCCGGACAATGATCTTTTAAATGATATCCGGTCCGTTGATGAGAAAAAATATAACGAACTGCTGATGGAAGAGGATTTTGCGGAGGCTCTTACTGCATTCTATCATTTGCTGGACGAACACCCGGAACAAGGCTATACATATCACCTTTTCTACCTAACCATTGCTGCATTGCATGGAAGCACTCACGAGGCAACATTAAACGCGATGATGGAGAAGGCACAAATTGCAGCCTTGCACGAGCCGCAGCTTTGCGAATTCATACGAAAGCTTTTCGTTCAACTGGATTCTTTTCAGAGCGGGCAAAAAAATACTGCAGCTTCGGCGAAGGCTGAAAAAATCCGAGGGTACATTGACGAACATATGTATGATGAGAATTTAAATCTAACGACCATCGCACAGGAATTCGGAATTACCGAGAGTTATGTGACACGGTTGCTCCGCACGGAGTACGGGATACATGTCAACACGTACATTAACGGGCGCAGAGTTGAGTATATCAAACAGCTCATGCGGGGGACGGATTTTACTGTACAGGAGGCATCGGAGCGTGCCGGATATGCGTCCTATCGCACCATGATTCGCGTGTTCAGACAATTTGAAGACAAAACGCCAACGGAATACAGGAAAAACGTACGAAATAAGTAATATTCCGCGCATTACGGCATATCATATTGTAACATTTGCCAATCTGTTCTTGTTCTGGCATATATTTATAGTGCGTTGTGCGGCATTTGTCACTATCTGCATCTCCTTTTTTGCATAAAATAGCAGTAACAGCAACGGGGGAATCCCGATCAGCACAAAAGGAGAATTGGATTATGAAAAAGAAAAAAGCTGGCCAGATTCTGTCAATTGTATTGATCTCATCATTGATAATCGGCACCATGACAGGCTGCGGCAACAGCGACTCTTCTTCAGCAGATGCTTCTTCTGAGAGCACAAGCGTAGAAGAGTCAGCTGCTTCGGAGGATGCTGTAGCCGCGGCCGCTGCAAAATATAATCGGGATGAAAACGGAAACTATACGGGAAAGCTCACGGAAACACCGGTAACGTTTACTGCCTTCTGCGGAAACGGAACCGGGAACTTTACTACCGGTACCTTTTCGGAGAGTCTCATTGACAACAACCAGGCTATTCAGAAAATCTTTGAGAACACGGGCGTTACCATTGACTTCATCACTCCGGCATCCGGGGAGGAAGATTCTCAATTTAATCTGATGATTGCGTCCGGAAACTATCCGGACATTATCATTGGCGATACATCCACCACGTATCCCGGTGGCATAGATCAGGCCATTGATGACGGAGTTTTTGTCGATTTCACTCCGTATCTGGACACCCTGCTCCCAAATTACAAAAAATATATCACAGAGAACGATACCATCTGGAAAGAAGCAACAACGCTTCAGAACCGTGTTGCTACTTGCTATTACCTCTATAATCCGGAATATCCCGGCAAAGAACTTGAATGGTGGGGACAGGCCGTTCGTCAGGACATGCTGGACGATCTTGGACTCGAAATCCCCACAAGCGTTGATGAGTGGGAGACGGTTCTTCTTGCATTGAAGGATGCCGGAGTAGAAGTTCCGTATTCTATGCTTACCACCTCGGGAATGGACGCCGCTTTCCTTGCGGCCTACGGCATTCCGATTGCCCCCTTCACCTGGAAAAACGAAATTGGAATTTATGCCAATGAAGATGGGAAAGTAACCTATGGTGCCATTGAAAACGGATACAAAGATTACCTTACCATGATGAATCGGTGGTACAGCGAGGGACTTCTTGATCCGGAGTTCATGACCAGGTCCTGGAAGACTTCTGCGGACACCATTTATGCCATGTACGGAGATGGACGTATTGGCGCCATCTACTCTCTTGACGGAATTCTTCCCACAATGGTTGCAACATCCGAAGCGGTTAACGCAAATGCAGTTACTACGGCATGCCCGGTACCTTCTCTTGTGGATGGCGGTGGAACACCCAGTGTTTCCATCGGAAAGCTGTATACCTCCGGCCACTGGTTTGCGGTCAGCTCTGCGTGCAAGGATCCGGAGCTGGCAATGGCATTCCTTGATTACCTCTGCTCGGACGATGGTGTGATGCTTACTGCATTCGGCATCGAAGGACAGTCCTACACCCTTCAGGACGATGGTTCGCCGATGTTTACCGACGTCGTTATGAATTGTGAAAGCGGTTCCTCTGACGGTATGCGTATGAATACGGCATGCGCACTTACGATCCGCGGGATGGAAAATGTTCGAAATCCGATTTTCAAGGATGACACGATTGAGGAATGGGACAGGGTTTGGACAGAATCCGTCAACGAATACCAGACCATCTATGAATTGACTGCCGATGAGGAGAGTTCGGCAGCCGCCATCATGGGAGACATCTCTACATATGTTCAGGAGCAGACCATCAAGGCTATTACAGATGCGAATGTTCTTTCGGATTGGGACAACATTGTGGCCAACATCGAGGGCATGGGAATGCAGGAGGCTCTTGCCATCTATCAGGCAGGGTATGACAGATACAATAACCGATAAGCTGTTCGTGTCCGTGCGAAGTTCCAATCTGACATGCCGGATGTGCCAAGGAGCGCATCCGGCATTCATTCACCAGGAGTAAACCAGATGGAAAACCAAAAATCAAAAGCTAAGCTGCTGATGCATGATTTAAAAAGAAACCGCTCCTATTATCTCATGCTGATCCCGGTAATTCTGAACTTCGTGATTCTCTGCTATGTTCCTATGGGGGGCCTTTGGATTGCCTTTGAGAAATTCACTCCCGCAAAGGGCATCTTTCATAGTCCCTTTGTAGGCCTCAAAAACTTTCAGGATTTCTTTTCAAGCGTTTATTTTGTGCGGATTTTACGCAATACCGTTGTGCTCTCTGTACTGAGCCTTTTGATCTGTTTCCCGCTGCCGATCGTATTTGCCTTATTGCTGAATGAGGTAAAAAACCTCAGATATAAGAAATGCATCCAGACCATCACCTACATGCCATACTTTATTTCGCTTATCGTGCTCTCCGGCATAATCATTGATTTTTGCTCTTCCGATGGTTTGATCGGAGGAACGGTTATGAGATGGCTTACCGGGAATGAGGTTAACCTCCTGGCGGATGCAAAATACTTCCGGATGATCATGATCGTCAGTGAACTATGGCAGAGTCTGGGCTACTCCAGCATCATCTATGTGGCCTCTCTTTCGGCCATAGACCAGGGCCTTTATGAAGCTGCGGCGATCGATGGAGCAGGACGTTGGCAGAGGACATGGCATATTACAATTCCGGAGATTTCCAACACTGTCGTTATCATGCTGATTCTCAAATGCGGATCGCTTCTTGCAGTCGGTGCGGAGAAAATCATTCTGTTGTATAACGCAAACACCTACGAAACGGCGGACGTTATTTCAACCTTCGTATATCGGAAGGGATTACAGGAATTCAACTATGGGTATTCTACTGCGGTGGGGCTGTTCAACTCGGTTATAAATTTCGCACTGATTCTGATTGCAAACGGTCTTGCGAAAAAATACAGTGAAACGAGCCTGTTTTGAGGAGGCGGAGACATGGTTGAAAAAAGCAGTTTCAGCAGGAAAGTATTTGTATGTTTCAACACCGTTTTGCTGGCCGTTCTCGCACTGGTTTGTATCGTCCCGATTATACATGTGGTAATGTCCAGCTTTTCGGATCCAGAGGTCCTTGCGAACAGCACGGGTCTTGTGCTGTGGCCACGTAAGTTTTCTCTCTCCGGGTATAAAGAGGTATTGAAATCCATAACCGTGTGGAAAGGCTATGCGCATACTTTGTTGTATGTTGCCGCCCAAACCTTAGGCGGCGTCTTCTTTACATCGTTAGGCGCATATGTTCTGTCCCGTAAAAATCTGATGCTGAAGAATTTCTTTATGCTGATGATCTCATTCACCATGATGTTTTCGGGAGGGTTAATTCCCACCTACATGGTCATGAATAAGCTGCACCTTCTGGACACGATCTGGGCCTGCATCATTCCCGGCATGATCACGCCCATGAACATCATCATCATGCGTACGTTCTTCGCATCTATTCCGGACAGTCTTGATGAAAGCGCAAAGCTTGACGGAGCTGGTGCATGGACGATTCTCTTTAAAATATATTATCCGCTCTCTAAAGCAAGCTTGGCAGTTATTGCGCTGTTCCTGATCGTTGCGCAGTGGAACAGCTACTTCATTCCGATGATCTATTTGCAGAATCGTGATCTGTGGCCGCTGCAGTTGGTTTTGAAGGATCTGATTGCTTCTCAGCAGGGGGCAGCGGTCCTTGCCAGCCAGGGCGGAGGAGGAAGCGCGGCTTATACGGTCATGCTGACCCGTGTTATAAACTATGCCGTCATTGTGGTCGGTACCTTGCCTATTTTCTGTTTGTATCCATTTGTTCAGAAGTACTTTGTTAAAGGTGTTATGATTGGATCGGTTAAGGGGTGACGTTTGTAGATCCGTTGTCTTTTGAGAGAGGGGGGTAGTTATGTATAGCTTTCGTTGCGACAAGGAAACGGCCATTGTTCAAACCGTCCACGGGAAGATCCGCGGCTATTGGCAGAAGGACGTATACATTTTCAAGGGGATTCCCTATGCGAGGGCGGAGCGCTTCGAGGCGCCGGTGCCCCTCGATGACTGGGAGGGGGTGCGGGATTGCACGAGCTTTGGCTATTGTGCACCGCTCCTGGAGTTCCCGGTTCCGAGCGGTGAGCTGCTCGTTGCCCATCGCTATTGGCCGATGGATGAGAACTGCCAGAACTTGAACCTCTGGACACCGGGGTTGGATGATGCGAAGCGTCCGGTTCTGGTGTGGCTTCACGGCGGGGGATATGAGTCCGGATCGGCGATTGAGCATCAGGCCTACGAGGGGGAGAACATGGCACGCATCGGCGATGTTGTTTCCATTTCGGTCAATCATCGCCTCAATGTCCTGGGCTACCTGGATCTTTCGGATTTCGGCGAGCGGTTTGCCAACTCCGGGAACTGCGGCGGGGACGATCTTGTCGCTGCACTTCAGTGGATTCATGAGAATGTGGCGCAATTCGGCGGGGATCCGGACAATGTGACCATTTTCGGGCAGTCCGGAGGCGGCGGAAAGGTGACGACGCTCCTGCAGACGCCCGCTGCCGACGGTCTCTATGCGAAGGCGTTCAACATGTCCGGCATTTTCAAATCGGACGATAACATTCCCGCATTGCATCCCGAACTGCAAGGGAGCGGGCGAGAGATGGGCGAACATCTCATGGCGGAGTGCGGCGTGGGGACGATCGAGGAGCTGCAAAGGGTTCCCTTCTATTTTCTGGCGCAGGCCTATCGGAAATGGAAGCCGATCCTTTTCACAGAGGGGAAGAACTGCGGTGACAGCCCTTATGCAAACGGATATTATGTCGGAGACCCGTTTGACATCGGCTTCCGAAAGGAAACGGCCGGTGTTCCGATGCTGATCGGCAGTGTTTATTCGGAATTTCCCTCCTTTACGGAATCTGCCTTTGATAAGCACACGCTCTCCGAGGAAGAGCAGACAAGGATGCTCGCGGACACATTGGGGGAGGACAATGCTGCGGCGCTCATTCCGCTGATGCGGCAGGCATATCCGGACCGCCCGATCATTGATCTTCTCCAGATTGACATCTTGTTCCGCCCGGCCATCATCGAATATGTAAAGCTCCGTGCAGCCGTCAATCCGGAAACCTATGTTTATCTTTTCAATCACGATATGGCGATCGACGGCGGCAGAGCGCCCTGGCATTGCTCCGACATTCCGTATGTTTTCCACAACACGGACATGGTGCAGACGACGCAGGATGCGTACGCGGATGCACTGGAGAAGGATATGTTCGAGATGCTCATGACCTTTGCCCGCACGGGAAGGCCCGGACACCCCGGCATTCCCTCCTGGCCCGGCTGCACACCGGATACGGAGAACACTATGGTGATTGACGGACCCGGCTGGAAGATTCGTCCGAATCATGATCATGAGCTGCTGGAACGCTATGCCCCGGTCTATGCGCCGATTTTCGCCGCCACAAGGGAAAAGACGATGGAAAAGGCCCAGCATTGAATTGTTACGGAAAATATTGGGAGCTTCCGGTTTCACGGCGACACCCGACAAAGCTGAGTCAATCAGCAGACAAAAATGAAAAGAGGGACACGGGAATTACTCCACCAAGGCAACCGCAACATCGTTGACATTTGTGCCTGTTGCACCCGTGATAACCAGTCCGCCTACTGCTTGCAGAGCATGATAGGCATCGTTATCCGCGAGGGTCAGAAATACATCCATTCCTGTTGCATGGAGACTGGCTTCGGTGTGGCCATCTACATAGCCGCCGGCAGCGTCTGTCGGGCCGTCCGTACCGTCACTGCCAACGGAGAATACACAGCAGTGGTCCAGCCCGGAAAGGGCAGGAGCTGCGGCAAGAGCCAGCTCCTGATTCCGTCCGCCCAGACCTTTCCCGGTCAGGTGAACAACCGTTTCACCGCCTGCAATGTAGGCTGACTTTTTGTTCTGCCCTGCATGGGTGCGGATGATGGAGCCAAGGAAATTGCCGGCTTCTCGTGCTTCACAGCAGAGCCGGTCAGTGAGGATGATCGGCTCATAGCCCAGCGAACGGCAGGCCGCGGCCGCGGCAGCGCATAGCTCCCGCACGCTGCCGGTAATCCGGGTAGTCACATGGTTCAGTTTTTTCGGCGTTTCCTGTTGCAGCAGTTCCTGCGCCGAAGAAGATAGATTCAGGTGATATTTTTGGGCGATGGAAAGAGCCTGTTCACAGGTAGAAGTGTCCGGCACAGCCGGACCACTGGCAATCATATCCAATGGATCGCCCAAAATGTCGCTCAGCACGATGCTGAACACCTTTGCAGGCGCACAGGCCTGTGCAAACCGACCTCCCTTGACACCGGAAAGCCTCTTGCGAATGGTGTTCATCGCTACAATATCGGCACCGCTGGCAAGAAGCTGGGATGTGATGTCCTGCAGCTCCTCACCGGGGATCAGCGGCTTTTCAAACAACGCACTGCCTCCACCGGACAGCAAAAAGAGCACAGTGTCCTCCGGGTGCAGGTCGTGAACCAGTTCCAGTGCTTTTTCGGTTGCAAAGAAACTATTTTCATCCGGCACCGGGTGACCTGCTTCATAGCAGGTCACACCGGGAATCTCGCCTTTTACATGGCCATATTTGGTTATGACAACGCCGCCGTTTACATGGTTCAATGTTTCAACGGCTGCACGAGCCATCTGCCATGCAGCTTTTCCTGCGGCGACCAGAAAAGTTCGTCCTTCCGGGTGAAAGTCGCACAGAGCACGACGGACGGCCTCATCCGGCAGTACTGCCTGAATGCTGGCCGCAATGATTTTGTCAGCGCAGTTGCGCAGAACCTTCTCCATTTAAGAAGAACTCCTTTCACTTACAGCAGACCGGCTTTGCTGCTCCCTCCGGGGTGGACAGGCTGGGCAGATACGGCACACCGACATCACGTCCACGAAGGGCAGCCATGTCTTTTGCTGCGACCGGGAAGCTAGCGGCATCCATGGACAAACGCACCGGATTCAGCTTGAACCGGGCTTCCAAACTGCCGGCCGGATCACCGGCAACGTATTTATCCTGAATTATTCACAGAGCCATGTGCTTGACTTATTAATAAGCCGTAACCCACTGCTGAGTTCGCGATTGTCTTCCAACAAGGTGTGTCAACTTCCTCTCATTTTACACCTATCTAATTCTCTTTTTTCTGAGTAACTAATCAGTAAATTCATAAGACCACTTACTTATGCCGCTTCGAAGATCGGACGACGAAACCCTCCGGCAGGATCCGATCTGCCGGCAGCATCGGTCGGCAGATGGTTCGCGGTTCATCTGTAAAAATTACATGAAAACCAGAAGATTATTCGATTTTTTTGGAAAAATTCACAGATATAATGACACTAGGGGTAGAAGTTCCAACACTCCTTGCAAAAGCGCATAGTATGCAGCAATCCGGGGCCATGGAGCAAAAAGCTTTTTGCCCAGAGCATCGCGATTGGAAAGAGTGAAAGCACAGAGCAGCGGGACAGTTGATCAGAGCGGTAGGTAAGCTGTGAAGAGGGGGTAGCATGCTTTACAAAAGAAATCAGGAGCATCCACTGTCGGAAGAGCTTTTCAGGCATCCCACGGCAGAATATCGCGGGACGCCCTTTTGGTCGTGGAATTGCAAGGTTACAAGGGAACTGATCAAGGAGCAGATGGAGTATTTTCGGAGGATGGGCTTTGGGGGAGTTCATCTCCATCCCAGAACCGGACTGGATGTTCCTTATCTGTCGGAGGAATATCTGCAGCTGGTCCGCTATGCCGTGAAGCAGGCAAGGGAACAGAAGATGCTGTGCTGGCTCTATGATGAGGACCGTTTTCCCTCCGGCTCCGCCGGCGGCATTGTGACAGAAAATCTTCATTACCGTGTTCGACATCTGCTGCTGACAAGGGAGCGCAAGGAGGGGATGTGCTCATGCAGGGAGGACTTCTGCGCAGCCGTTGACCGCGGGGAAAAACCGGCAGGATATTATCTTACGGCGTACCGGGTCAAGCTGCAGGACGGACGGCTGGCAGCCTACGGGCAGGTACCGGGAGGCGAGCCGGACACAGACAGCCCAAAGGAGGAGCGCGAGCAGGGGGAGCTGTGGCTTGCCTATGTGGAATTAGGACGAGAGGAGCCATGGTACAACAATCAGACCTATGTGGATGTGATGAATCCCAAGGCGGTGAAACGCTTTCTGGAGGTGACACACGAGCGATATGCTGCAGCCGTGGGGGACGAATTCGGGAAAACCATTCCCGCGATTTTTACCGATGAGCCGCAGATTCGGGGCAGTATGGCCTTTGCGGACGCAGAAAGCAGTGAGGACATCACTCTTTCCTTCACCGATGATCTGCCCGAAAGCTTCCAAAAAGCCTATCAGACCGATCTGCTTTCGGTTGTGCCGGAGCTTTTGTGGGAGCTTCCCGGCAATGAGGCGTCCGTCCATCGCTATCATTATCACGAGCATCTGACCGAGCGCTTTGTCAGTGCGTACTCCGACACCATCAGTGCATGGTGCACAGAGCACGGTATTTCCATGACCGGCCACTATATGTCGGAGCCGACGCTGTATTCGCAGACGCTTCGGCTGGGGGAGGCCATGCGCTGTTATCGCAGACAGCACTTACCCGGCATCGATATTCTGTGTGGCGATCCGGAATATTCCACCGTGAAACAGGCGGCCAGTGTGGCGCACCAGTACGGCAGGGAGGGGGTACTCAGCGAGCTGTACGGCGTGAACCATTGGGATTTTGATTTTAAGGGACACAAGCTGCAGGGAGACTGGCAGGCGGCGCTGGGAGTGACGATCCGTGTTCCGCACCTTGCCTTTATGTCCATGGAGGGGGAGGCCAAAAGAGACTGGCCGGCGTCCATTCAGTATCAGTCACCCTGGTGGGAGGAATATCGCTATGTGGAGGATTATTTTGCCAGAGTGAATACGGTGATGACACGAGGTGTGTCTGCCGCGCGCATTGCTGTGATTCACCCCATTGAATCCTATTGGACGGCCTATGGTCCTGTTTCCGATACCGGCGAGGAACGTCGGCAGATGGATGAAAACTTCCGGAATGTCATTGAATGGCTCTTGTTTGGCCTGCTGGATTTTGATTTTGTCAGCGAATCGCTACTGCCGGAGCTGTGTGGGGAGGAAAGGATGCCCGAAGGGATCGCCGAAAGGAAACCGACGCGCGCCTGGAGAGTCGGCAGGATGTCCTATGATGCGGTGATTGTTCCGGGACTGAAAACCATCCGCAGCACCACGTTAAAGCAGCTGGAGCGTCTGGCTGCTGCCGGAGGAAAGATCGTTTTCATGGGACAGGTTCCTTCGTTGGTCGACGGGGAAAGAAGTCGGCGGCCGATGGAGCTGGCCGAGACCTGTCTGCGGATTCCGTATCAGCGAAAGGACCTTCTGGAGGCACTGGAGGGGGAACGGGATGTTTTCATCTGCGGCGAGGACGGAAACCGGACCGACCATCTGTTTTATCAGCTGCGGAAGGATCGGGAGGATCGGTGGCTGTTTGTCTGTCATGTGAACAGAAAGCGCAACCTGCTTGACCGGCCGGAAAGGCTTATGGTGCGCATCCGGGGAAGCTATGACGTGACGGCCTATGACGCCCTGACAGGAACGACGGCTCCTGTGGAGAGACACCTGCAGGATGGCTGGACACAGGTTTGGCTGGACATGTTCGCAGAGGACAGCCTCTTGTGGAAGCTGGAAGAAGCCTTGCCCGTGCCGGCGCTCCGGCAGCAGGAAGAACAGGAGCAGCAGGAGCGACAAGGGCAGAGGGACAGCCGGCAGGATCAGCAGGAAACCATAATACCGACAGGAACAACCAGAGGCTTTTACAGTCTGGTGGCAGGGCAGCATCCGGGACAGGCAAAAGGGGAAAACCTTCTGGAGGTCATCCGCCGGCCGGGATATTTCCACACCAAGGAGCCGAATGTCCTCCTGCTGGATCAGGCCGCGTGGCAGCTGGATGAGGAGCCATGGCAGGAAAAGAGCGAAATTCTGCGGGTCGATACCGCGGTGCGAAGGCACCTTGGGTTTTCGCCAAGAGAGGATGCAGGAATGCAGCCGTGGCGCATTCCGGATGCACCGGCCACTCATCGCGTGAGGCTGTGCTATGAGCTGGCAAGTGAGATCGAAACCGGTCCGTTGCAGCTGGCACTGGAGCGACCGGAAGAGACACGGGTGTCCATGAACGGCGTTTTGTGTGATGCAAAGGCACAGGGGTGGTATGTGGACCGCTTCATCCACACGATATCGGTCCCGGGATTGCGGAGGGGAACGAATGAGCTCTGGCTGGAGCTTCTCTACGGCCCGAAATCCAATCTGGAAAATATGTATCTTCTGGGAAATTTCGGTGTTGCCGTCAGGGGAACCAGGGCAGCTGTCACAGAGCCTGCGGGGCACCTTTGGTTCGGAGACATCACCGGTCAGGGCTTTCCTTTTTACGGTGGGAGCATTTGCTATGGAATGTCCTTTCATCTGGAACGGGCACAGAGAGTAAAGCTGCGTGTTCCGCACTTTAAGGGTCCGGTATTGAAGGTGACGCTGGACGGCAAAGAGCGGGGGTTGATTGCCTATGCGCCGCACATACTGGCGCTTGGTGCACTGCCGGCAGGAACGCACCGGCTGGAGCTGCTGCTCTATGGCAATCGGTTCAATACCTTCGGAACACTGCATAACTGCAATGACGAATATAAATGGTACGGTCCTGCATCCTATCGGACGCAGGGAAGCGAATGGAGCGAGAACTGGTGCCTGCGGCCGTTCGGCATCTTCTCCAGGGTGGAAATACTGGAGGGATGATCAGAAAACACAGTCAGGATGGAAAAGGGGGAAGGGATGCAGACACAGTTTTCCTTTTGGATCGAGACGAGAGAGCGCACCGACGGAGTAATGGAGCTGGTGATCCGGCAGATGCCGCAGGATGGCGGGAACGTGGAAAGGCCGCAGGACGACGAAAACGCGGTAAAGTTGCAAAACGGCGAGGCTGTGAAGGGCACGGAGCTTTCGGCGAGGCTCTCCTTCGGGGAGGACGTTTGTCTGAAGGCGCGCCATAAGCTTTCCGCCGGGGAGTCATGGCAGGTGCCTTGCCCCGAGGTGAAGCGCTGGGATCCGGAGCACCCGGTGCTGTATACCCTGCAGCTGCAGGTCTTCTGCCAGGGAGAGGTTATCTGGGAGTGCGGGTATCGGATCGGCTTCCGCAGTCTGGAAAAGGCAGGGAGGCAGCTTCTGTGGAATCACATACCGCTGAAGCTGAAGGGAATCTGCTACCGGGAAAGACTGGGAGATCCGGACGGGACCCGCAAGGATCTGGAGCTGTTTGCGGCAGCGAACATCAATTTCATCCGGGGTATGTATTATCCGTTTTCGGAGGAATTCATAGGACTTTGTGATGAAATGGGCTTTCTGGTGGAGAATACGGCTCCCTTTTATGAGGTGGGACAGCTTCGAAAGTCCGAGCAGGATCTGCCGCACTGCAGGGCCAAATTCGTGCAGCCGGTACGCGGGATGCTGAAGACGGCAGGCAGCCATGTCAGTGTACTGATCTGGTCCCTTGGGCACGATTGTGCCTGGGGACATAATTTTCGGCTGGCTGCAGATGCCATCCGGGCCGTAGATGGCATCCGGCCGCTCACCTTTCATCTGCCCATGTCCATTCCGGAGGAGGAGCCGCAGATGGACGTGTGGCCGGTGCATTATATCGACTGGAGACAGCCCTTTGATGTGTGCTTTGACCAGATGGTGATTTTTCATACACCGGGGGCCGAAAATGAGATCGGCTACAAGACAGGACAAGCGGAATATCCGGTTCCGGTCCTTCACGAAATCTGGTCGCCGGTGCCCTGCCATAACCGGACAGAGATCAACGCGGACTGGTCTGTCCGGGAATTCTGGGGAGAAAGCATTCGAAGATTTGCGGAAAAATCCAGAATGACGGAGGGCTGTCTTGGGGGTGCGGTGCTGGCCGGTGTGGATGAGGATGGCAGCTTTGAGGGAATGGCACATTACGAATGGGGAATTCTGGACTGCAATCACTGTCCAAAGCCCGAGTACCGGCACCTTGCAGAGGCGTATTCTCCGGTGAAGGTATCTGCCGAATGGAGAGAAAGGAACGGAGATGAGATCCTTTTCCTGCAGGTGGAGAACCGGTTCCTTTTCACGGATCTCAAGGAATGTGCGCTGCAGATCGATGGAACACCGCTGGATATCGGCTGGAGCGGAGAACCCGGCAGCAGCAGAGAATACGAAATCACAGGATTGGTGCTGGAGACGGCAAGGGCGCAGATGGCGAAGGAGCGCGGAAGGAATCCCTTAGAGGCTGCAGGCACCGCGCAGCGGACAAATAGGACGGAAATCCGCATTTACCGGAAGGGAAGCTGCATTTGTACAGAACGGGTGTCCTCGAACATCAGGGTGGCGGAACCGGAAAAGGAGGATAAACGTCCTGGCCTGTTGGACAAAGTGGGAAAGACCTGTCAGATCCGATGGGAGGAAAACGGAGATTTGAGGGTCGTCAGCGGAAAGCTCTGCTGCACCTTTGACGGCCGCAGCGGACTCTTGATCGACGGCGCAGTGGAAGGCCGCAGCGTATTGAAGGGCGGACCATGGCTGAATACCACGGGCTTACGTAAGGGAGAGTGGATCGGCACAGGGCTGAGTGCTGTGCCGATAAAGGAAGGAGTGCAGGTCACCATTGAGGGAAGCTACGGCAGTGACATGGATGTACGCTTTGATCTGCTGCTGATGTCTGGCGGAGTGCTGCATACATCGTATGAGGTTCGGAAGCTGAACCGGCATATGCCGCATCGCGTCAAGGCCGAGATCGGACTGTCCGGCATCGGATTAAACGAGCGGGGCATCTCCTATCTGCTGACCGGGGAGGTGAATCGCTTTCTGGGAGAACAAGACGGAGAAAGGAGGCTTTTGGATCCCCACAAACAACACTGGGGCTCCTTCTATCAGGTGAAGGATTTTACGGCTCTTAATGCAGAGGGGGGAGGACTACAGCTGACGGGAGCCGCTGCAGCGTCGATACGGCTGGAATCCGTGCCGGTGGAACCTGCCGGGACACGGGTGAACGACCGCGATGAACGGATGCATTTTCAGGGGAGCTGGATGCGGATTTCGGATGCCTGCGGCAATTACAAGGACACCGAAACGGCAAGCAGGACAGCAGGGGATACTATGACGCTGACCTTTACCGGGACAGGAGTGGAGCTTTACGGTCCGCTGGATATGAACGGCGGACTCTGCCGAGTGGAGCTGGATGGGCGGATTCTTGCAGATGAGATCAGCCAGTATCCGGAAAACGTGGATTTTCCGGGAATGAGCAGAGGCTATGAGAAGCAATACGGACGATGCCTGTTTCACACAGGTGACCTTGTGGAGACATCCCACACACTGAAGGTAACGGTGCTGGGAAGGAGTGTCCCGGAGGCGCAGAACACGTATACATCGATCGATTATGCGGAGCTTCGAGGAAGACAGCACCCACGAACAACGCTGCTGCACGTGAATCAGACCTTTAATTTCACCCGGCTGGTCAGAGGGTGCTATAAAAATCCGGATGTATATCTTGTCGAGGGCGTCCGGGAAGGCTTTGCGATGCGGCTGTTCTAAGGGAACACTAAGAACACGAACCAGGACAGAAGGAAGGATGAAACGATGGAAGGGATCAGAAGCTTGCAGATGACGTCGATACCGGAGCCGCCGGTTCCGCGCCTGGTGCCGGAGCCTGTGCGGAGCAGTGCGGCCGAACGGGCTGTGATCTGTCTGGACGGAGAGTGGGAGTTGGTGTACCGAAACGGAAGGGGAGAGGAGGAAAGGTGCCCTGTTCCGGTCCCCTTTGACATGACGGTGTGGAGAAGACAGCACCCGGAAGTGCCGGAGATCTACGAATATCACCGGCATATCGAGCTTCCAAGGAGAGAAAAGAGCGCCAGGCTTCTTTTGTGCTTTGAAGGGGTCAATGCCTTTGCAGAGGTGATGGTTGACGGGGAAAGGGTTGCATTTCACCGAAATGGATTCCTTGCCTGGCAGGTCGAAATCACGGAGAGGGTGAGGGATAAAGATTCCTTTGATCTGACGGTCAGGGCAGATGAATTGACCGATCGGGTCAGCACCTACAGCCATGGGGGTATCATTCGCAGCGTTTATCTGTATGTGCTGCCGCACAGTTACGTTGATGCACTGTATCTTTCACCGCTCTTTGATGAGGACATGGAAACCTGTACGCTGCGGATCGATGTTGGACTCTCCTCGGAAACCGGGACGGAGGATTCGGAGGGGGCTCCCAAGGAGTCATCAAAAGAGACATCGGGGGAGGCGTCAAAAGAGCCATCAAAGAAGGCGGCGAAGAAAGGTGGCGGAAAGCTGCCGGAGATGGAATTTGCACTGTACGGACCCACCTGTATGATGGCAGATGGCCTGCGGGGTGATGAAAAGGAACCGGCTTTTGTCGTCCGGAGGACTCTGGACTCCTGCGTGGACGGATATTATACCTTCGCCCTGCCGGTGAAGAATTTTGTCTTATGGGATGCGGAGCACCCAAATCTGTATCAGCTGAAGGTGCGCCTTCTTTTTGACGGACGGGAAGAGGAGCTGGTACAGCGGCAGGTCGGCCTGCGGAGACTGCAGCGAAAAGGAAACCGCCTGTTTGTCAACCATTGTGAGGTGAAGCTGCGCGGTGTCTGCCGCCATGAAACAACGGCCGAAAGAGGACGGGCCACAACAAGGGAGCTCATTCGTCTCGACGTGGAGCGCTTCAAGGAGGCCAACTGCAACTATGTCAGAACCTCTCATTATCCTCCCAGCGCGTATTTTCTTGAGCTGTGCGATCGTTACGGCATCTACGTGGAGGATGAGCTGGCACTGACCTTCATTGCCCGATCCCTGCCTTATACCCAGCGGGATCCGGAGGAGACGACACGGTATCTTCGTCATTTTGCAGAGTGTCTGGCCCGGGATTACAACCATCCCAGCGTCATCATCTGGTCGCTTTGCAATGAATCCTTCGGCGGCTTTAACTTTGATCTGCTCAACCGTTTTGCCCGCAAAAAGGACCCGACCCGTTTCACAAAGTTCAGCTATCCGATGACGATGCAGGAGGAGCACGAACTGCCGGATATCTGGAGCATTCATTATTCGGAATATGATACGGATCTTGCCAAAAAGCGGGACAATGTCAGTGTCGGGTATGCTCCCGGAAGAGATCTTCCGGTGCTGCATGACGAGTATGTACATGTCTGCTGCTACAACCGGCAGGAAATGCGAAGAGACCCCAACGTTCACAGCTTCTGGGGAGAGAGCATCGCCATCTTCTGGGATCGCATCTGGAACACGGAAGGGGCACTGGGCGGAGCCATCTGGGCCGGTATTGATGCAACAGACATTTACACCGGCGGGAATACGCAGCTGGAGTGGGGCATCATCGATGTATGGCGCAGAAGGAAACCGGAATTCTATATGACCAGGAAGGCCTACTCACCCATTCATCTGTTTCACGGAGAGCTGTTGCCCGGCGGACAGCTTCTGCTGGTGCTACAGAACCGATTCAGTCATACGGATCTGGGGGAGGTGACGCTGCGCTGGCAAACCGATGAGGCCGGCGGGAGGAAGGGAGAGGATAGGCTCCCTGCGGCAAGGCCGGGGATGACGGTGCGTGCGGTGATCGAGACCGGGCTGGATCCGGAGGACATATCCTTCCTGCAACTTCAGTTTGCGGACGGCTGCGGCTTCTGTGTGGATGAAATCCGGCTCCCGGGAAAGCGGCAGGAGGAGAAGCTGTTTCCTGCCCTGTGGAACAGGAAGACGACAGGAGGGATTCTGGTGCGGCGGACAGCGGAGGAGATCCTCCTTTCCGGCGAAAATTTTCGAATCTGCATCACCCCCCGCACCGGCCTTCTGGAAACCTATGCTGTGAAGGAAAAGGACGGCGGGGAAAAGCTGCTCCTTGCGGGAGGCCCGTGGCTGAATGCACCCTACCTGCGGATGGGAGCCTGGGAACTGGAGAACCTGGAGATTCTGGAAGACAGCAAGGAGGGCTGGACAGAGATCGTCACAACTGGCCGGTACAAAGACTCTGTGGGGGTGGAATGGCACATCCGGGTTTATGAGGACGGAGGTTTTAGAACCTCCTATCAGATTCTTCATGTGGATACGTATCTTCCTAAGGCGTTAAAGCTCCGGGTAGGAGTAGACCGAGGAGGACTCGATGAGCTGGGCATTGCCTATCTGTCGGGCCCCGGTATGGATTTTATCGGCTGGAAGAAGAAGGCGAAGCTGTATACGCCCGGACAGTATTCATGGTATCCGGAGGATCACATTTCCAGGAATGCAGGCATTGCCGAGCGGCTTCCCAAGGACAGCGAATGGGATCGTAATCCGCAGACGCCATGGAGTCAGGATAAAAAACGGCATATTTTAAATGGATTTTATGATGTAGAATATACAGGAAGCAATGATTTCCGCTCTACAAGGGAGGATGTCGAGGAGGCATGTCTGTACACTGAGCAGGGGGAAGGAATGGGAATTCTCGGTCTGCAGACGCCCCTTCATCTGCGACTTGAGGTACAGGATCCACCAAAACGGAAAATTTCCTGCATGGACGGGGCGCACATCCGATATACAGGAACCTGGTACGCACAGGAGGATGTAAGGGGAAGCGACTGCGGACAGGAAATGTGGAGCAGGGAAAAGGGCGCGAAGGCATATATTTCCTTTTACGGTACAGGAATCGTATGGTACGGTCCTCAGGATACCGTGTACGGAATGGCTGACATCTACGTGGACGGAAAGCCGGCGGCGACCGGCATCAGTCAGCGCTCTGCAGGCTGTGATTTCTCGCTGGGCAGTGCCGGATATGATAAGCTGTACCATCTGCCGATGTTTTCCGTGACGGGGCTTTCGGAGGGGCCGCATACGCTGTGCATCGAGGTGTGCGGCGAAAAGGTACAGGATGCGGCAGATGCGTATATTGTGCTGGATTATTTCCGTGTATTAACGGAGGGCGAAAAGGAAACGGTGAAGATACTGATGAATCAGGCCGTTTCCTATCCGCATCTTTCCTGGGGGAATTACTGCAGACCGCCGATCGGACTGCAGCCGGGCACGAAGGGGGATGTTTATATGAAGCCTGTACGGGTAGACAGAGAGCAGCTGCAGCGACAGATACAGACGCAGTAGCAGGGGGGCTTTATGAGGGTGCTTGTGGTTGAAGATGAGGAGCTGACCAGAGATGGGATTGTGCACATCATCCCGTGGGAGAGCTTGGGCATCCGGGAGGTTGATACGGCAGAGGATGGAGAGGGGGGCCTGACTAAGGCCCTGAAATGGGAACCGGACATCATTATGGCGGATGTGAAAATGCCGCGCATGGACGGTATCAGCATGGCCTTTGAAATCCGAAAGAGCCTGCAGAGCTGTAAGTTCATCTTCATCAGCGGATATTGCGACAAGGAGTTCCTGAAATCGGCCATTTCCCTGTCGGCTGTCGGCTACATCGAAAAGCCGATTGAGCCCGCGGAGCTGATCGAGGCACTGAAGGAGGCGATTCTGCGCGTTCAAAGAGATAAGCAAAGAAAAGAGCTGGAGGAGCAGTACCGGGCACAATATCAGGGCGTTCTGGAGGAGTTGCCGGAGGAGGATCTGATCCCGGTTGCATGGACCAGCTCCTTGCAGCTGGCGGACAAGATGGAGCAGTTTATCAAGGAAAATTTTTCGGACATGAATCTGTCGCTGACCATGCTGTCGGATCATTTTGACCTGACGAAGCAATATATGTGCTGGCTGTTTAAGAAGGAAAAGAAGCAGACCATCAATCAGTGCATTATCGGAACCAGAATCCATTGGGCAAAGGAATATATGCATCGGAATCCGGGGGCGAAGGTCAAACAGGTGGCCGAAAAGGCCGGATTTATGGACAGCGGTTATTTTTCCAAAATCTATAAGAAATACGAGCAGATCTCTCCTGCAGAATATTTGCAGCAATGTGCGGAGAAAAGCTTGTGAAGGTAAGACAGCGTTGGGGAAGAGTCAAGCAGCGATTCAAGAATCTGAGCCTGAAAAAGAAACTTTTTTTCATGATCGGGAGCCTTTTGCTGATTTCGATCATCTTTGTTTTCCTATCGATCTATCTGGCGATTTCCCGGAATATGCAGAAAAAGATCCTGTATTCTGCCGAAACGGCATATGTCCAAACCGAGTCCTATCTGGAGGATACCATTAAGCAGCTGATTCAGTGGTCGGATGTTGCCGTAAGCAATTCGGCCATGAAGGAGCTGCTGGATTTTACGGATGCGGCGGAACTGAACCGCCACCAGCAGCTGGCGAGAAAGGATGCCATTGTTTCCTTTCTGCGCGGACTGGAGGGACGCAATCAGAATGTGCGTTTTTCCATTTATGTCAGAGAGGAGTATCCGATGATGCTCAGCGACCGGTATATCCGGTATATGGGGGATCTGGAGAACGCGTCGTGGTATCAGAACAAGCAGGGAAGGAAGATTTATTTTGCACCAGGGGTTTATCTGGAAAAGGACAAGGATCAATGCATCGCGTTGGTTCGGGATATTACGGAGGACGATGATTACGCAAAGGTTAACTCTGTCCTTAGGATGGACATCAGTAACAATCAGATCGGGAAGGTGCTGCAGAATGCTGTGCCGACCGAAAATGGTGTAGTCTATCTGATCAACGAGCAGAACATTGTGGTATCCGCATCCAGCTGGCAGAATCTGGAACGGCTTGGCTTATCCGGACAGGAGCTTCCGGAGGAATACCGGTACAATGCCTACCTGCAGGAGCAGGGCATCCGGCATACAAGGCTGATGGGAAAACAAATCAGCATACGCAGATCCAAGATTGACAATACGGACTGGGAAATGATCATGCTGATTCCGCAGGGGGATATGGTCAGTGAGGTGCGATGGGTCCTTTTGATGGTGTTTCTGGTTCTGGTGTGCTTTGCCGTGCTGGTTCTTGTGGGGGTTGACATCATCCTTTCCTGGATGATGCGCCGAATTTCTGTGCTGAATGCAGGGATTCAGAACATTGACCCTGAGAATCCGCGAACACGTCTGAATGAGGATGTATCGGATGAGATCGGACAGCTCTACGGCAGCTACAACAGGATGCTGGATCGGATTCAGCAGCTTTTGGACGAGAAGCTGCAGATTGGTCTGCGCCTTAAAAGCGCTGAGCTGAAGGCACTACAGGCTCAGATCAATCCGCATTTCCTTTACAATACGCTGGATATGGTGAACTGGCTGGCCTACGGCGGCCAGATGGAGGAGATCCACGAGAGTGTCATAGCTCTGTCCAAGTATTACCGTCTGGTCTTGAATAAGGGACAGGATACGCTTACGCTCCGGGAGGAGCTGCAGCATGTCATGTACTATGTGAAAATACAAAACATACGGTTCGCAGGCAAGATCCGATATGTGGAACATGTTGATCCGCAGCTTCAGCAGCTTGAGGTTCCAAAAATCATTCTTCAGCCGCTGGTTGAGAACGCGATTCTTCACGGCATCCGGGAAACTTCCGAGAAGTCAGGCACGGTGCGTGTCACAGGCTTTCGATCCGGAGAGGACATCTTCCTGAAGGTAACGGACGATGGGGTCGGAATGGATGAAGAAACCCTAAAGCACATCATGGATAAGGGGCGAACCAATTCGCACGGCGGCTATGGCGTGAGAAATGTTGATGCAAGGCTGAGGCTGACCTTCGGTGAGGAATACGGTCTGCAGTACACCTGTATCGAAGGAAAGGGAGTCTGTGTTACGATTCGTCTGCCGGGCGACAGAATACAGCAGGATTGACAATAACGGTCGAACGCACGGCAAAATCTGCAGCAACATCCACGATAAAACAGGAGCATCTTCATATTTTTACAGCAGATATGAAGATGCTCCTGTTTTTTAGTGCGTATTTTATGGCTAATATAAACAATATAGAACATGGGTCCGCGGACGGAGCATCTGCGGAAAAGAAGGAGCGGTCAATGAAAAAGCACGGATTCTGGTTTTATCTGAAGCGGTACAGGACACTGCTGCTGATGCTGTTGCCGTCGGCACTGCTGCTGTTTGTTTTTTCCTATATTCCGATCGGCGGCCTTTTGCTGGCATTCAAGAGATTTAATTACAGCGATGGAATTTTCGGAAGCCCCTTTGTAGGCCTGAAGAATTTTGAATTTTTCTTCCAGTCCGGGAAGGCCTGGGGCGTGACAAGAAATACGGCGCTGTACAACATTGCATTCATTTTCATCAATAACGTTCTGCAGATTGCCTTTGCGATTATTTTAAGTGAAATGTTCAGCATGAAGCTGAAAAAGCTTCTTCAGTCGGTGATTTTCCTGCCCTATTTCATTTCCTGGGTCATTGTCGGCTCCATTGCCTACAGCCTTTTGTCTTATGAAACGGGCACCATCAACAGTCTTCTGAATTTGCTGGGTCTTGAGTCTGTGAATTTTTACGGGGAATCCGGCTGGTGGCCGTTCATCATCACCGCCTTCAACGCATGGAAGGGAGTCGGCTACGGCATGGTGGTGTATATGGCGGCAATTCTGAGCGTGGATCCTTCATTGCATGAGGCGGCGGCGATCGACGGGGCGAATATCTTTCAAAGGATACGGTACATCACGGTTCCCGGAATTGTTCCGACCATCATTACCTTGATGCTTCTTGCTCTCGGCAAGGTCTTTCGGGGGAGTCTTGATCTGTTTTACCAACTGGTCGGACAAAACGGCGCCCTGTTCGATATGACGGATGTCATCGATACCTATGTTTTTCGCATGACGATTTCCGCTACGGATGTAGGACAGACCGTTGCCATCGGCTTTTATCAGTCGGTGCTGTGCTTTGTCACGATCATTATCGCCAACTGGTGCGTAAAGCGCGTAGAGGAAAGCTATTCGCTGTTCTGACAGGGGCGGGCAGCAGAAGGTATGGTAGGGAAAAGCGACTGCAGATTTACGGAAAGTAACGGGAGTATATCATGAAAATACAAGACAAAACGAAAGGGCCGGAAAGGAGACGGCATCATCACAGCTCGCCTGATGTCCTGCTGTTCAAGGTCGTGGGCGATACCCTCGTCATTCTCTTTGCTGTTCTTTGCCTGATTCCCTTTCTCATTGTGATCGGCTCCTCCTTTACCTCGGAGGCTGACATCATTCGAAACGGCTACAGCATCTGGCCAAGAGAATGGTCCTTTGAAAGCTACAAAACGATTTTTGAAAGTCCGATGTCCATCATTCGCGCCTATGGCGTAACGATCTTTGTCACGGTGGTGGGAACGGCGTTGAATGTGTTCTTCAGCATGATGGCCGGCTATGTGCTGCAGCGCAAGGATTTCAGATGGAGGAATCAGATTTCCTTTTATTACTTCTTCACGACCCTGTTCAGCGGAGGTCTGATGCCGTGGTACATCCTGTGCGTGAAGTATCTGCACATGAAGGACACCATCTGGGCCTTAATCCTTCCGGGAGTGGTTTCGGTGTGGAATATCCTTCTGGTCAAGGGCTTTATGGCGGGGATTCCTTTTGAAATGGTGGAATCGGCCAAGATCGACGGGGCGGGGGATTTCGGTATTTTCATGAAGCTGATCTGGCCCTTGTCCAAGCCGCTTCTTGCAACCATCGGCCTGTTTACGGCCCTTGGCTACTGGAACGACTGGTATCATTCCATGCTGTTTATCACCAATAAGAATATGTACAGCCTGCAGTATCTTCTGTACAAGCTGATCAATGACGCCAAGGCATTGCGGGAGATCGCAGCCGAATCCGGCATGGTGATTGATACGGTGCCGATCGAATCGATGAAAATGGCGTTGACCGTAGTAGTAACAGGCCCGATTATCCTGCTGTATCCCTTCGTTCAGCGCTACTTTGTAAAGGGACTGACGTTGGGGGCTGTCAAGGGGTAATAGCTCTGCGGGGGTGGAAGCAGGACAAAAAGATTTCCTTCCTGCCTCTCGTACCGCTGCAAGAATGAAAGAGGGGTATTCGGCACGTAGGTGCTGAACAGATACCAAACAACAAAGGGGGATTCAACATGAAGAAAAGATTACTATCGTTAACGTTGGCGGCAGCGCTTTCGCTGGCAGCCTTATCCGGCTGCGGCCAGAAGGCATCTTCTGACGGTGCGTCATCCGGCGGCTCGGCTGTTTCCGAGAATGCGGAGGAGTCAGCCGAGAAAGAGGGCGGCATGACCTACAACGGCGTAGATGTCTCGGAAGAGGTGGAGCTGGTGCTGTATTATCTGGGGGATGCGCCGGCCGACCAGGATCTTGTCCTGGAGAAGATGAACGAGATTCTGAAGGAAAAGATCAATGCGACCATCGTTCTGAAGAATATGTCGCTCAGTGATTATTCGACCATGTATTCGCTGACCATCACGGGCGGAGAGCAGGTCGATCTGATTTACACCTCGACCTGGGCATTCTATCAGCAGGAGGCCAATAAGGGAGCCTTTGCCGAGGTGACGGATCAGGTGATTTCGGATTATATGCCGCTACACAAGGAATATCAATCTGAGGCATCCTGGGGACAAGCCAAGCTTGACGGCAAGATTTACTTTATACCCTGCAACATGGCAAACGTTGATGCGTATGCCATGCTGATCCGCGGAGATCTGCGCGAAAAGTACGGACTGGACCGGCTCGAGAGCATTGACGATCTTGGGGAGTACTATGCAGCTGTGGCAGCGGATCCGGATTCCGGGGTCACCTTTGCCTATGATGCATCCCAGAACAACAACATGTCCAAGGCCATCTTCCTGACACAGAACAACAATTTCCTTGTGGTAGAGGGAAGTGTCCGTAACTACCTTGCTTTCCGGTATGCTGATAAGCTCAACGCTGATGATGTTTTCTGGATTTACGGCAGCGACGAGTATCTTGAGTATGCCAAGGAAATGAAGGAATGGGCAGATCAGGGCTTCTGGTCAAAGAGTGCCATTGCAAACTCCACTGACGTGAAGGATGCCTTCATCAACGGAACGAGTGCATCCTATAGCCAGAACCTTGGCACGGTGGGCAATGTTGCCTCCCAGATTCTGGAGAGTCATCCGGAGTGGAAGCCCGAGGTGTATGATCTGACACCGGACGCCAACGTATATTACGGGACCTACCTCAATGACGGATACGCCGTCCTTGCGGCCTCCGAGCATCAGGAGCGCGCCTTCATGGCACTGGATCTTCTGAAATTTGATGAGGATCTTTACTTGCTCGCCCGGCACGGAATAGAAGGAACTCACTATATCAATGACGGCGACGGACTGTGGTCCGCCGGTCCTGATCTTGAGAAGTATCCCTTCGGCGGCGGTCTTTCCTGGGGACTTAAGAATCAGAAGTACAATCTGACCCGTTCCGATACCTTCCCGGATCAGGTGGAAATCGGCAACATCTGGACAGAAAAGGGTCTGGAGGGACCTCTTGCAGCCTTCACCTTTGATGATTCAAACGTTACTACGGAACTGGCAAATCTGCAGAGTGTGTATACACAGTACGCGCCGCTCCTGGATCTTGGCCTTGTCGACGATGTCGAGGCGACGCTGGCCGAGTTCAACAAGCAAGCAGAGGCTGCAGGTCTTGAGACGATCATCGAGGAAGCCAAGAGACAGCTGGGAGAGTTTTTGGCAGAGCAAGAATGACAAGACAACAAATAGCCATATTGTATCTTAGGTATTGAACATACCAGACCAAAAGCTCCGACTATACGATCATAGTTGGAGCTTTTGACGTCACCGGCCGGTCCTGTACGGCGGCGCTTGTGTGTTGAGAGAGGACGGCGGTTAGTCACCGCCTCCTACTCGATTATTCGGAGGATGGTGTAATGCACGGAATCACGTTGACAGAGGCGCCCGGCGACTGGGAGGTGCTGCAGCAAAAGGAGGGAAAAGCGAAGGTAACACTGAAGGGAACCTTTCAGGTGCATCCGGCGGCGCTGGATGTCGGCGTGGAGAGGGTGACACCCATCGTCCGTGTGATGCGTGAGGATGACAACATGACGGTGGTTCCCTGGACCGCTGCGAAAGAATACCGCTGTGACAGGGGCGTTCCTGACGAGAGCGTTACAGGCAGCTTTGAGACGACGCTGGAGATCCCTGCAGGCGGTCCGTACCGAATTGATACGAGTCTGGAAACCAAGAGCACGACACCGGATCTGGTGTGGCTGCATCGCGGCGACTGTGTGCTGCACATCGGTGTGGGAAACCTTTTTATCATTGCGGGACAGTCAAATTCGGCGGGCTACAGCCGGGATTTCTGTATGGATCCGCCCAGCATGGACGTGCATCTGTTCCGAAACCGCGGCAGATGGGACATCGCCAGCCATCCGATGAATGAGAGCACGGAGGCGGGATCACTCCCCAATGAGGAGATGGGTGTGTCCGGTGTTTCGCCGTATCTGTCCTTCGGGAAGCGCTATGCGCAGCTGACGGGGATGCCGGTGGGACTGATTCAGACCGCTCTTGGAGGCTCTTCCATGTCACAGTGGATGCCGCCGAACGGGGATCTGTATTGCAATATGCTCGACAGGATTCACCGGACCGGGGGAAACTATGCGGGGGTTTTGTGGTATCAGGGCTGCTCGGATACCTTGCCCGGCGCAGCGGAGCACTATCTGGAGCATTTCAGAGAGTATACGGAGGCGGTCCGCCGAGAGCTTGGCTATGAGATTCCGTTTTTTACCATGCAGCTCAACCGTCAGATCAACGGACTCTATGACGAATACTGGGGAATGGTGCGGGAGGCACAGCGCCGGGCGGCAAAGGAGATTCCGAAGGTTTATCTTATCACCACCTCCAATCTTGCCCTTTGCGACGGGATCCACAATACGGCGCCGGCGAATGTGGCATTGGGGGAAAAGCTGGCCATGCAGTGCAAAGAGGTTTTAAACGGCGGGGATGAATATCAGCCGCCGGAGGTATGTGCAGTGGACCTGGCAACGCCGAAGATGCAGAAGGAGTGCCAGCTGGAAGGCACCGGCATCTGGCTAAGACTGATCTGCGGACATGTAAAGAACTGCTTTATTGTCTATTCCGCCTTGGGACAGGACAGCGGCTTTACCCTGACAGACGAAGGGGGTGAGGTGGAGATCCTGCACATCCGGGGCAATCGCAACAACAAGAATATTCTCTACCTGGAGCTGGCAAGAAAACCGGAGGGGAAGGCCGAGCTTTCCTTTGCCTGGCAGGCTAATCCTGTAAGGTATCCGCCGGTGGATGAGGCAACCTATATGCCGTTGGTTTCCTTCTACAGAAGACAGCTGGATCTGTAGACACAAGGGAACGGAAAAGGAATGACAGAGGGTAGAGTGCAAGGGGGACGCATGCAACAAGAACAGAGCAGACCGTATATCCTGTTCGGCGGTGACTATAACCCTGACCAATGGGACGAGGCAACCATTCGTCAGGATATGGAGTATTTTCATGAGGCGGGGGTGAATACCGTGACCTTGCCCGTCTTCTCATGGGCAAAGCTGGAGCCGTCGGAGGGGAGCTACCGCTTTGAATGGTTGGACAGGATTCTTGATATCCTGGATGAAAACAGGCTGTCCTATTTTCTGGCCACGCCTACCGTCGCACAGCCGGCGTGGCTGTCCCGTCAGTATCCTGAGGTGCTTCCGGTGGATATCGCAGGAAGGAAAAGAACACATGGAATGCGGGTGTTCTTCTGCTACAACAGTGAGAAGTACAGGGAACGGGCGGCAGCCGTTGCACAGGCAATGGCCTCGCGCTACAAAGAAAGGCCGGGCCTGATCGGGTGGCATGTGGCAAACGAATACGGAACCTATTGCTATTGCGACAGCTGCCAGAGAAAGTTTCGTCTCTGGGTTCAGAAGCGCTACGGGTCTCTGCAGGAGCTGAATGAGCGCTGGCACACGGCTTTCTGGGGAAGAACGCTGTACAGCTTTGAGGAAATCATGCTGCCAACGGAACGCAATGACGATCATCGCTTCTGCCCTGCGGTGCAGCTGGATTATCTGCGCTTTGTGACCGATTCTACTATGGAATGCTACGAAAACGAGGCGAGGATCCTGAAGGCAGCAACGCCGCATCTGCCGGTCTTCACCAACATTTCCGGGTACATCAAGAAGCTGAACCAATACAAAATGGTGTCCGTCATGGACTGCGCAGGATGGGACAATTACCCCGGGCCAACGGATGAGAGAAGCTTCCCGGCCATGAAGCATGACATTATGCGAGGCCTTAAGAACGGAGAATCCTATTACGTGATGGAGCAGTCACCCAACCAGCAGAACTGGCAGCCTTACAATAAACTGAAAAGGCCGGGAGAGGTCCGAAGGCTCGCCTATCAGGGACTGGCCCACGGCTCTGACAGCAGCCTCTATTTTCAGATGCGGCAGACGAGAGGCGGACAGGAAAAGCTTCACGGAGCATTGATTACACACAATGGCCGGAATGATACCCGGGTTTTCCGGGAGATGAGCCAGTTGGGAAGGGAGCTGGCAGGTCTCGGGGATCGGTTTATCTGCGGGAGGATGAAAAGTAAGGTTGGAATTCTCTTTAACTGGGAGAACTGGTGGGCACTGGAGCTCTGCAGCGGGCCGACCTGCGATCTGAATTATTTGGAGGAGGTTCATACCTATTACAAAACCTTTTACCGAAGGAACATCCCTGTGGATTTTGTCATGGGGGAACAGGAACTGGATGACTATAAGATTCTGGTGGCTCCCATGCTGTACATGGTAAAGTCCGGCATGGGCGAGAGGCTTGTGCGCTTTGTAAAAAACGGTGGGACGCTGATCGCAACCTATATGACCGGCTATGCGGACGAAAACGACCGATGCGTGCTGGGGGCCTACCCCGGTCCGCTTCGAGAGGCATTGGGACTTTGGGTTGAGGAAACGGATGCCCTGCGGCCCGAGGAGCACAACAGCATTCACACGCTTGCGGCACCGGAGAGGCATTATGACTGCGGATTCCTGTGCGACCTTGTGCGGCTTAGTGGAGCAGAAGCGGTGGCGATGTATGACAGCGACTTTTATAAGGATCTGCCGGCCGTGACGGTGAACCGCTTTGGCAAAGGAAGAGGATATTATCTGGCAACGAGAATCCGGCAGGAATATCTGGATGCCCTCACGGGGGACATCCTTGCGGAAAATGCGATAGAGCCTGTCTTCTCCTCTCGTGGGGAGGTGGAGATCACAGCCCGTGAAAAGAACGGGGACCAAACCTGGTTTGTGATCAATCACGATCAGAAGGAGAGTGAGGTCGATCTTGGAGAGGGGCGGTACGTCAATCTCCTGAATCAGGAGAGCTGCACCGGCACCATCAGGATTGCGGCATCGGACGTCCTGGTGCTTGCAAGGGAACAGTAAGAGAAAACGGAAAGACTGGCAGATGCCATGAGGGCAAAGGGACTGTAGGATGAAACCGCATCAAGGAGGAGAAAGCCGTGTTGACAGATACCCGAAAATCATCCTATGCCAAGGCATATCCCTTGGATGGAATGAAAGTGAAATGGACAGGAGGCTTGTGGAAGGAGCGCTTTGATACCTGTGCAGATGCGACGGTGCCGCAGCTGCAGCATATGTTTGACAGCAAGGACATCAGCCACGTGGTGGAAAATTTTAAAATCTGCGCAGGGGATGCAGAGGGGGAGTTTGACGGCACGGTCTTCGGCGACGGTGATTTCTATAAATGGCTGGAGGCCGCTGTCTGCACCGCCTATCAGAAGGACAATAGGGAGCTGCAGCAGCAGATCGAGGAGTACATTGACCTGATTGCAAGGGCACAGCAGCCGGACGGTTATCTTTCTACGAAACAGATCATTGGAGAGCGCAGTGGCAACGGTGTTTCCCGTATGGGTGACATCAATGATTTTGAGGTCTATAACTTCGGCCATATGTTCACGGCAGCCTGCGTGCATAAAAGGGCCACGGGAAGGGACAATTTCCTGCAGATTGCGGCGAGAACCGCGGATTATCTGGAGCACCTTTACGATGAAGCGGAACGGACCGGCGAGATTCAGACAGCGGTGTGCCCGTCGCATTACATGGGGCTTGTGGAAATGTACCGTACAACGGGAGACAACAGGTATCTTGCGCTTGCCAAAAGAGCCATTGCACTGCGTGACAGCGTAAAGAATGGTCTGGATGACAATCAGGACCGGATTCCTTTGAAAAAGCATGACAAAATCATCGGCCATGCAGTCAGGGCAAATTATCTCTATGCCGGGGTGGCGGATCTTTGTCTGGAGGAAAAGGACGGAGAATACCGTGCCGTACTCGACAAGGTCTGGAAAAGCCTTGTTGACAAGAAAATTTACCTTACCGGCGGATGCGGTGCACTGTACAACGGAGCATCGCCGTACGGCAATTTCTTCGTGCACCAGATTGTGCATCAGGCATACGGCTACGAGTACCAGTTGCCCAACATTACGGCATACAATGAAACCTGTGCCTCTCTGGGCGGGGTGTTCTGGGCTTACCGGATGTTCCAGCTGGATCCGAAGGCAGAATATTTTGACGTGCTCGAGCGTATGATGCTGAACACCAATCTCGCGGCCCTAAGTCTGGACGGCAAGCGGTTCTTTTATGAAAACATGCTGCGCAGAACCAAAAAGCTGGATTATAAGATGATCTGGCCACTGAAAAGAAGCGAGTATATCCTGAGCTATTGCTGCCCGCCGAATCTTGCAAGAACCATTGCGCAGTCTACGGAATATGCCTATATGCTGTCCAAGGACAGTATTTGGACCGGCATGTACGGGGCAAACGAGGCGGTGGTGGAGCTGGAAAACGGCGCCTCCTTTACCCTGGTGCAGGAAACGGAGTACCCCTTTGACGGCAGAATTCATTTCGAGGCAAAGGATATCCGGAAGGATCAGCCGGTACACCTTAGGCTTCGGATCCCCGCCTGGTCCAAGGAAGGGAGCATCACGGCGGCGGGAGCGGCGAAAAGACAAAGCCGCAAACTGTCTGAAAAGGAGAGCGGCAGCTACGTGGAGCTGTCCTTTGAGAGCGTGAGGGAGCTGGATGTAACACTGGAGCTGGATATGAAGGTCCGCTTCACCGTCGCCCACAACATGATAGAGGAAAACACAGGGCAGGCAGCGGTGGAGCGCGGACCCATGGTTTATTGCTGCGAGAGCGTTGATGCACAGATGCAGACACTGGATGATGTTTATCTGGATCCCGGGACGCCGATGACGCCGGTGCAGATGGAAATAGAAGGCCGAACGATCACGGCGTTGGAGGGCAGGGAGTATGTTATAGACCGCAGCGGTTACGATCGCGAGGCACTGTATCAGCCCCTGACGAATTACAAAATGACGAGAAAACGGCTGCGAATGATTCCCTATTATGCCTGGGACAACAGGGAATACGGGGAGATGCGCGTCTGGCTTCCCGTTTGCTTGCACGCATAAACGGTTGTGCTGCTTATTCTTGTAGCAGCCAATCGGCCATATCATAAATTTCGATTCCTTCATAGCTAAACCTATGTTGTTTCCGGGACCTTTGATTTTACGGTAGATGGAGTAACAAAGACGGTGCACGAGGGCACTGTAACCTGTAATGTTCACGCCGTGCGCTTCCGGCAGGCAGCATTTGCAAGTTGCCGGGCATTTGTACTATGATGGAAACGCA
>CAVAUJ010000001.1:61691-90878 GCA_963591995.1 Succinivibrio sp. | reverse complement strand
AGCTTATTGCTGTTCACATCGAAATCATCAAACAGTCCGGCAAAGCTGCTTTCAGAGGAAGAGCCTTTTGCAGATTCCTCAATGTGACGGAATACACGTTCCAGGGTTTCGTTCAAATTCTCATCGCCGTCCGCGCACCGGTTGACATTCACAAACAGCTCCGATGGCAGGATAAAGAATCCCTTTTCCTCGACTAAGCCATCACGCGCTTCCTCCGCTTGTGCGTCTGTCATTTTTGCGTAGTCGAATGTGTCGTTCCCGGCTTCCTGCTCGCCGATATTGACATAGTTGGTCAGATTTTCAGAAATGTAGCGATAAAACATCGTGCCAAGGACATAGTTCTTGAAGTCCCAGCCATCCACGGCACCGCGAAGCTCATCTGCAATCGCCCATATCGCGCGGTGCAGTTCGTCTCTTTCCTGTTCTTTCTTTGTATCAATCACCTGTTTTCGGCTCCTTTGCCTGCTTTCTATCCCATGGCCAGCGTCAGAACGGCTGCGGGGCTACTGCCGGTGAACGGCAGGCAGACGCCGTTTTCTCCTTTCGAAATCAGCAGATTTTCACCGGACGGGGCAATCATTATGGGATAGGTTTCACTGAGGTACATCGGACCATCGGCGGTGTCATAGCTCTTACCGCCCACGCGGGAAAGCCGGATCGTCACACGGCTGGGCATATCGAGCTCCGTTTCGATCGTCCAGAAGCCGCTCCATTGCTCTTCAAATTCTTCCTCGCCGTCGTACTGCCAGTCCAGATCGACTGCACCGCCCGTGTCATCGCCGGGGTAAAAGGTCAGCATAAACCATGCCTGCCGGTCGGTATCCCATGCCGTGCCGGAGGTGCACCAGGTCATGCCCCAGTCGTCGCTTCCTGCAAGACCGAGCGCCGTCGGTCCGAGCCAGCCGGCTGCAAGCCAATCGCCCAGGGCTTCCGCAGAGCCGGATTGGGATTCGGTGAAGTCCCAGGAAAGGCATTCCCCATCGATGATGCAGGGCACAAGGTAGTCGGAGAGCTCTTCATCGAGCGATGGATACCATGCACAGCTGTGTCCGTTGTTATCGGTAATATGTATCTGCGTGTCAACATTCGATGCGATGCCGTCCAGATTTGCAAAGACGAGTATCGGGTGGCCAACCTCTGACCGGTAGAGAACGTCAATGTTCTCGTAGGTCTGCGTACGGTCGTTCCATTTTATACGGTTGACCGCGATCGTCGCGTTTTCGTCAACCGGAACAATGCAATAGAGATGCCCTGCGCCGCCGATGATATGCTCTTCATCAATCTCCTCGATAAAGGGATATTCGTCCAGCATTGCAGGATTGTTCTCGCAAAGCCAGGCCGGAAAGCCCTGCGCAAAGCCTTCGTCAAACAGACCGCCGACATAGCCGAGATAGGCTGCGCCGAACATCACCGGATCACCGCTGATTTTCTCACGCAGCAGCGTTAAGGACGCTTCCGCGTCCTGCGTCCACGCGGTCGATTCCGTCGACTCCGTCGATTCCGGTGAGTCCGGTGATTCCATATTTTCCCGATCTGCCAGTTCCTCTGTTGCCACGGGAAGCTCTATGGCAGAGTCCTTTGCCTCTTCAACAGGCTTCTCCGCCTGCTCTTGTGTACAAGCGCAAAGCGACAGCGTCAACAGCAAAGGAAGGGTGGCGGCGAAACAATGTTTTCGCACTTTCTGATACATTTCCGTCTCCTTTTCGGTACGATTTCCGCTGCACGGCTACGGACGGTATGTGAGAGCTATTCCAGCACCAGGAGAAGGCTCATCTTGAACCGGCCCCGGGGGGTGACGCTGTGAAGGCCCTCCTTGTCGAATCGGAAGCTTTCCCCTTCCTTCAATTCATAATCCTTTCCCTCATAGCCGATGACGGCCGTGCCCTCCAGTGCCGTGAGAATGGCATTTCCCGGGGCACGGTGCGGCGTAAGACCGGTTCCCGCATCGAAGGCCATGAGCACGAATTTCATATCGTCGGTGTGTACAATGTCAAGATTTGCAATGCTGCCCTCCTCGTAGTGGATCAGGTCTTTAAGGGCGACGGGCTCTCCTGCTTTTAACAGCTGGTTCATGGTAAAATCCTCCTTCTTCATAATGATTTCTGTGTAAATGAGACCTGCATCGGTCCGGACTCCGCATAAGGTCTGCGCGGGTACAGGGAGAAGATCTCCTTCGGATATCCGCACGGTGCAGCGATCTTCCCCAAGGAGAAAATGACCGCTCCCCTCAGCCACAAGGTACAGCACGGTGCAGTCGTAGCGCTCCGGTGAAATGGAAGTATTCGCTCCCAGGGAAAACCAGGTGACGGATACATTCCGGCTCAGTCCGGACGGACGGGAGACGGTCATCCCCTCCCGAATGGGACGCATTTGGGCAATGGTAAAGGGTGTTTGCTGCATAGATGACCTCTCTTAGGGCGTCTGCATATCGGCTAGGGTAAAAAATCGCGGACAGCGGCGGAAGGGCGCAAGAGCATGCGCTACGCTTTTATGATACCATGCACGGTTTGATGTACAAATGCAATGCGAGTTCACATTTACTGTATCAGTGGTTGACAGAGTAGATGCACGGCCATAATATGTAGTTAATCTACATAATAATGCATTGTTTCGGAAAGGAGGCGACACACATCGGTATGATATCGAAAAAGAAACTGGGCAATGCCAGTACAGAAATGTTAGTATTGGCTCTTTTATCAGAGAGGGATCGCTACGGTTATGAAATCATTGCGGAGCTGAAATCCCGCTCGGACAACGTGTTTGATATGAAGTCGGGCACTTTGTATCCCGTTTTGCATCTTCTTATGCAAAAAGGGTGTTTAACATCCTATGAACAGACGGTGAAAGGAAAAACAAGAGTATTCTACGGACTTACTCCGGATGGAAAAAAGCTGCTCGAAGAGAAAAAAGCGGAATGGGATGTTTATTCCGGCGCAATCGGCAGAATTCTTGCAGGAAGAGCTTAGGGAATCTCTTTGTGCAGCCGCAGGCGGGCTGCGGCACAGAAAGGACAATATGACATGTGAGGAATATATAACGCTTGTCACAGATCAGGTGCGCGTAAAGAAGGTGCATCCATTTATTCAGAAGGAATTGATGGATCACATTACCGATCAGGCCTCCCGGTATATAGAAGAGGGAGAGAGTGAGGAAGAGGGATATCGGCGTGCCATCCGGGAAATGGGGGATCCTGTTGCCGCTGGAGAGGAATTAAATAAAATTCACAAAATACACTTTCCCGGAGCCGGATTGGGGGCGATGGCACTCCTGCTGATCGCCACCGTACCGCTCATGGGACAGTTGGTTTCGCTCACAAGTGCGATATCTGCAAAGAATGCTGTTTTATGGCAGAGCAGAAACGCAGCTGCAGGTATTCTGCTCTGCCTGGCAGTCAGCTTGGTGGATTATAAGATCATTCAGAAAATGGCTGCTGCAGGTCTCGTCCTGATGGACATTCTGCTTATAGCTGCCGTGTTCCAGAATTTAAACGGATACGTTCGTTTGGGGCCGGTGGCATTTCAGACAGTATCACTCGTTCCTTTGTATCTTCCGCTTTTTGGAGGTGCTGCATATGCGCTTCGAAGGGAAAAGGCGTTGAGGTTGTGGCCGCTCTTGGCGTGTGCGGGGCTCACGGCGGTTTTACTGTTTGTACTGCAGGGAGCACCTTTGGCAAGTACACAAGTGGTGGGAACGATTATGATGCTGCTGTCTGCCGGCGAAATGCTGGATGTAGATCACAGGAAATATGACTGGATTGTGGGCATGGCCCTGGTTCTTGCAGTGATTCTTTCTGCAATGATCATTGACTGGCAGGGCAATGCGGCAAAGGTTCCTACAGAATTCACGTACCAGGAGAGTGTTTCCCGATCATGGCAATGGAGCCGTTGGATCGGGAAGAGCAGCACGGCAGTAGCTGCTGTAAAGCTTGGCACAACGAATGTCATGTCGGACGGAACCTTTTTGGGTATTGCTGCGGTCTATGGGAAGTTGGCGGCAGCTGGAATAGTTGCGATTCTGGTGATCCTTGCCGGGGCAGTAATTGTTTTGTCCATTCGACAGAGAAATCTTCTCGGAAAAATGTTGGGAATCGGATGCGGTTATTCCATTCTCCTGCAAACCGGACTAAGTGTCATTTCCTGTTTCTGCGTGGGAAATCCGCTTGGAATGGGGCTGCCTGTTTTTTCTTATGGTGGAACTGGAATGGCTGTTTATGCTGCGATCATCGGGACAGTCCTTAGCCTTTCCGCTTACAGGGACATTACACCGCTGGAGCTGTGCATGGATACGACTGTAATACGAACGTGACAGGTTATATACAGTAGTGTCAAGCCCCAACGGTAACATGGCCGGGAGGGAGAAATTCCGCGCGCCGCTGACGTAATGTCAGCGGCGTTTTTGGCGTGCGTCGTGAATGAAAACCGGAAGATAGAGGAGGGCCACCAATGCCATGGCGAGCAGCAGCAGAGCGAGAAGATACAGGTACCATTGCCAAAGCTCGGTGATTACGAGACCGGCGACCGGTTTGCTGGTGAAGAAGAAATTGGTGGTGTACTCCACACTGACCAGCCTGCCGTTCTCATAAACGGCCGTGGCAAAGGCGGAATTCAGATAGAGGGAGGCAAAGCCGAGAAGGCACAGAAGGCCAAGCGTCGAGAAATAATGCCGGGAGCAGAGAGCAACCTGGTGCGACCGGTAAATGTAGAATCCCAGGATCACCAGCATCGTATGGTAGAGGAAGAATTGATAGGCAAGGGGATGCGTAAATGCCTGAGAAACGTGGATGCTGGTGTTGAAAATAGAAGGCATGAGCAGAGCGCACAGGGCACCGATGAGACAGGAGGGATACATAAAGGCGAGGAGAGCCGTCCGCAGGCGGCTGTCCCTGGCAAATCTTGCATAGAAGATGAAGAGAATCTGGATGGAGCACAGATGAAGCGGCAAATGCTGCAGCTCCATATAAGGATAGCAGACGGAGCCGTCGGCAGAGGGCACCAGCTTTATGACACTGAACACCTTGATGAATTCCGAGAGCACGGAGCCGGCGCAGCACAGGCTTAAGACCCGTTGAAGAGAGGGACGGTACCGGTGCAGATAAAAAGCGGCACCAAGGATCAGAACCGCGCATACAGCAAGCCAGGCGAAATGATATCCGGTGAACACGGGAAGCCTCCTGAAAGAATTCTGTTTATAAAGTATTCTGCAAGTATTCTGCGCAAACAACAGATTGGCTGCAAGCGATGTACCGCGGGCAAAGGGCCGCACCCTCCGATACAGGACGACATCGGAGGGCACTCCATATCATAGGACAACGCAGAGGATAGTTCAAATGTCCGTTGCGGCGCGGGATAAATAATGATTGACAATAAGTTTAGCAATAGTATAATCGGCGATGGACTGCAAAGTTTAGTGACACGATCACAAAGGTGACAGTTATGGAACAAGAGCAAATCAACGAACAGATCGGCAGGAGGATCAAGGACCTGCGGAACCGGAACGGTCTGACGCAGCAGGAGCTGGCAGATCGAACGGAGCTGACCAAGGGATTTATCTCCCAGCTGGAAAGGGGGCAGGTTTCGCCCTCTGTCGTCACGCTGCTGGACCTGATTGAGTGTCTGGGCTCCACACCGGGAGATTTCTTCAAGGAGGGCGCCGAGGAGCAGCTGGTCTTTCAGGAGCGGGATTATTTTGAAAAGGTGGATGAGGCCGGGAGCGTGACAAAGTGGCTGGTCCCGCCCGCACAGAAATTCCAGATGGAGCCGCTGCTGGTCGAGATTGCGCCGCATGCGAGTCTGGAAGAGGACAAGCCGCACACGGGAGAGGAGTTCGGCTATTGCATCAGCGGTCGTCTCCAGGTCTGCTTCGGCGACAAGATCTACCGGGTAAAGGCGGGAGAAAGCTTCTATTACAGGACGACCAAGCGTCACCGGATTTCCAATCCGGGAAACCGTCCGGCGAGGTTTATCTGGATCAGTACGCCGCCGGAATTCTGAGCGGATACACAGATGCATGATTGCGGATACACAGATGCATGATTAAGGAAAGGATCATCATGGACAACATCATTGAGCTCAAGAATGTCACCAAATCCTTCTCGGATGGCTTCACGGCAGTGGAGAACTTCAATCTGGAGGTGCGCCGGGGCGAATTCGTAACCTTTCTGGGCCCCTCCGGCTGCGGCAAGACCACAACGCTGCGGATGATTGCGGGGTTCGAGCTTCCGACCTCCGGAGAGATACTCCTGAACGGAAAATCCATCACGAATCTGCCGCCCTATGAGCGGCCGATCAATACGGTCTTCCAGCGGTATGCCCTGTTTCCGCATATGAACATTTATGAGAACATAGCCTTTGGCCTCAAGCAGAAAAAGACACCGAAGGATGTCATTGAGCACAAGGTGAAAAAGGTCCTGACGCTGGTGGATCTGGAGGGCTTTGAGGAGCGGAACGTGGCGACCCTTTCCGGCGGACAGCAGCAGCGCATTGCCATTGCGCGGGCGCTGGTGAATGAGCCGGAGATTCTGCTGCTGGACGAGCCGCTGGGCGCACTGGATCTGAAGATGCGTCAGGAGATGCAGCTGGAGCTCAAGGACATGCACCGCAAGCTCGGCATCACCTTTATTTACGTGACGCACGATCAGGAGGAAGCGCTGACCATGTCCGATAAGATTGTGGTCATGAGCGAGGGACATATCCAGCAGATCGGAACGCCGGAGGACATCTACAACGAGCCAAGGAATGCCTTTGTCGCGGATTTCATCGGCGAGAGCAACATTTTCAGCGGCATCATGACGGGAAAGCTTACGGCGAGGTTCTGCGGCGGCGAGTTCACATGTGTGGACGACGTGGCGGAGGGAACACACATCACGGCGGTGGTCCGTCCGGAGGACGTGGAAATGACGGCTCCCTCGGAGGGAACCATTCAGGGAACGGTGATCTCGGTTATTTTCAAGGGCATGCACTATGAAATCACCGTACAAAGCGGCCGCAACGAGATGGTGATCCAGTCTGTGAAGTCGGCGAAGGTCGGAGAGCGCATCGGCATGCGGCTGGATCCGGACAGCATTCATATCATGATTGCCGAGGATCATACCAACATTTTCCCGGTGGACATCAACCGTGATTACCGGCTCTCGTATAACGACCAGGAGCTTCATGCCAGCCTGACCAGGCTCATCAAGGGCGGGCGGCGTCTTGAGGACGGAACGCTGGTGAACATGCACGGTGAGGTGATTGACAGGGAGAGAACCAAGGTGATGGCTTCCATTCAGCCCGGCGACATCGAGCTTACGGATGATCAGGAGGGCGGTCTGGTGCAGGGACACATCAGCAACCTGATCTACCAGGGAGATCATTACCTGTATGTCATCCACACGGAGGCGGAGCAGGACTTTGTCGTCTACGACGATGATCTCTGGAACATGGGAGACCGGGTGGGTCTGATTATGCCGGTAGAGAAAATGCAATTCAGCCTGAAAAAGGGGTGAGGTTCGTTGAACCGTCGCATTCCGCACTTTCGATGGCTTTGATATCAGGAGAATCGACCTATGCAGCTTCGTTTTACGAGAAAATCTCTCTGTATTCCCTATATTGCTTTCCTGCTGCTGTTCGTTGCGGCACCGCTGATCGTATTGCTGTACTACGCCTTCACCAACGGCTCGGGACAGTTTACAATCGACAATTTTACCGGCTTTTTCACGGATCCCAATGCAATGGGGACGCTCTTCTACAGCTTTTTCATTGCCATGGTGACCACGGTGGTATGTCTCCTGCTGGCTTATCCGATTGCCTGCATTCTGGCCTTCAGCAAATTAAAGAGCCGTTCGGTCATTCTGATGCTGTTCGTGATGCCGATGTGGATCAATTTCTCGCTGCGCATAACGGCTTTGAAGGAGATCCTCACGCTCGTTGAGGGAAATCTTGCCATGTATCCGACCCTGAACGCGGTGATCGGCATGACCTATGATTTCCTGCCGTTCATGATCCTGCCGATTTATACCGCCATCTCGAGACTGGACGGGGCCCTCATGGAGGCGGCGATGGACCTTGGCGCCAATGAGGTGCGGACCTTTCTGCGCATCACACTTCCCTTGTCGGTGCCGGGAATCTTAAGCGGTGTTTCGATGGTATTCCTGCCGGCCATGACCAATTATGTGGTACTGGATATGCTCTACAACAGCACCTACATCATGGGCAGCCTCATCGGCAGCTACTTTGCCTCCTACAACTGGAACGGAGGCTCCATGATCGCCCTGATTCTGCTGGCGCTGATTTGTCTGTTCACGCTGCTGACAGAGGACAATGAGGAGAAGACCGTCAGAGGAGGTGCGCTGCTATGACAGGGACAAAACGGAAATTCGTTCAGGGAGCCAAATGGCTGTTCATGCTGCTGATGCTGCTGTTCATTTATCTGCCGATCCTGATCCTGGCGGTGTACAGCTTTACGGACTCCACGAACATCGGCGCCATCCGCGGCTTTTCGCTGCACAACTATGTGACGCTGTTCTCGACGGAGGAGCTGCGGGATATGATTGCGGGCACCCTCCTTCTGGCCTTTGGTGCGGCGGCCATTGCGACGATCCTCGGAACGCTGGGAGCCATCGGTGCCTTTTATTCCAGAGAGAGGGTCAGCAGCGCCGTCTCGGTGCTCAACAAGGTGCCGGTGGTCAATGCGGATGTGGTGACGGGCTTTTCCCTCTGCATCCTTCTCGTGGTGGTGCTGCGAATCAGCAAGGATTCTTTCTTCCCGCTGATCGCAGGGCATGTGACGCTGTGTGCCCCCTTTGTCTATCTGGCCGTTCTGCCGAAGATCCGGCAGATGGATTCAAGCCTTTATGAGGCGGCGCTGGATCTGGGCGCCTCGCCGTTCCGGGCATTGACCCAGGTGGTCATTCCACAGCTGGTGCCCGGCATTGTGTCCGGCTTTGCTCTGGCGGTGACGCTGTCCCTGGACGATTATTTCATCACAACCTATACGAAGCCTGCCACCTTCGATACCATCAGCACCTACGTCGTCAATGCGACAAGAGGCTCGCAGACCACGATAAAGACAGCGCTGTGGGCGCTTTCTACGGTGATCTTTCTGGCCGTGGTTGTGATCGTTGCCGGCATGAACGTATATCAGGCAAGGAGCACGGCGGCGGTAAGGAGCAATGCGATGCAGACAGCGCGGAAGGAGGCAAGATGAGCATGCGACACGGGAAGAATCTGCGCCCCCTTGAAAAGCGGAAAAAGAGAATCCTGAGCGGGCTTCTGGCCGCCGTCTGCTGCGCCGGCGCGGCGGGGGGCTTCGCCAGCCGGCTGCCGGCAGAGGCGGCGGAGCATACCTCGGACACCGTCACCCTGCGCATCTGCAGCTGGGAGGAATACATTGATACCGGTGACTGGGACGAGGATGAGACCATTGATCTGCCCAGCGGAGATATCATCGGCGAGAATTCCATGATCCGCGATTTCGAGAACTGGTACCTGGAGAATTACGGGGTCAAGGTCAAGGTGGAGTATTCCACCTTCGGCACCAACGAGGATCTCTACAATATGCTGACGCTCGGAGACACCTTTGATCTGGTGTGTCCTTCGGAATACATGTTCATGAAGCTCATCAGCGAGGACCAGCTCGTTCCGCTCTCCGAGGAGTTCTTTGATGCGAACGTGGAGAACAACTATTACAGCCGGGGCGTTTCTCCGTATCTCAGGAACATTTTCGAGACGAAGGAGATCAACGGGGAGCCCTGGGCCAAATATGCTGCGGGCTATATGTGGGGAATCACCGGCATTGTCTACAATCCGGAGGAGATGACGAAGGAGGAGGCCTCCACCTGGTCGGTGCTGCTCAATCCCGACTACAAGCGCCGGATCACCATCAAGGACAGCGTCCGCGAGTGTTATTTTGCCGCATTGGGCGCCCTTCGGCACGACCTTCTGACCTCGGAGGATTTCATAAACGACCCGGATTACAGGGAAAATCTGGAGAATGTCATGAACGATACCTCCGAGGAGACGATCGGGGAGGTGCAGGACTGGCTTCAGGCGATGAAGAACAATGTGTATGCCTTTGAAACCGATGCGGGAAAGGCGGATATGATCACCGGAAAGGTGGTGGCCAACTACCAGTGGTCCGGCGATGCGGTTTATACCATGGATCAGGCCGATGAGGATGATTTCACGCTGAATTTCGCCGTGCCGGAGGAGAGCACCAACATCTATTTTGACGGCTGGGTGATGCTCAAAAGGGGCATCGGAAATGACGCGGCCAAGCAGCAGGCGGCGGAGGCCTTCATCAACTTCGTCTCCCGCCCGGACAATGCCATCCGCAACATGTATTACATCGGCTACACCTCCGTGATTTCCGGCGGAGAGGACCCGCGGATTCTGGAATATCTGGAGTGGAACTACGGCGCGGAGGAGGACGAAGAGGATACCATCGAGCATGATGTGAGCTACTTCTTCCTGGGGGAGGATTCGGAAGAGGACCCTTCTGCCTACCTTCTGACGGTGCCGGCGGAGCAGGCGGACCGCCAGCTGGCGGCGCAATATCCCTCCAGAGAGACCATTCAAAGATCCAGCATCATGCGGTATTTCACGCCGGAGCAGAGTGCGGCCACCAACCGCATGTGGGTGAATGTGCGGTGCTACAATATCCGGCAGATTCCTCTCTGGGGTGCGCTTCTGGCCGCCGCGTTGGGACTGGTGCTCCTGTGGCTCATCGTTCACCGGTTCCGCCTGCTGCGCCGGATCGGACGGCATTGAGCTTTTCTCCCCTTTTGCCACAGATATGACGATTTGTCCATTTATTGTCAGGGAAACGTGCTACAGTATAAATGAACATTGGTCATAAATACAGGCAATGCCGCAAACCGGCGGCAGGGGAGGAATTATGGCAAATAAACTGACACATGCAGCAGAACGTACCGCCTTTGCGACCGTGCTGAGAACAGCCGGTCGGAAGGCGGTTTCCAATCGTGAGGAGGGCTTTGTCGGCGTTATTGACGCGATTCAGAAGCTCAACGGGGATACGTGGCCGCCGGAAGCTTACGAGAGACTGCGCACCGCCTTCGGCAGGGACGGGAAATGGACGAGATTCTTCAACAACCTGCTGGATTACGCAGATCCTGATTATCTGGAGGGACTGTTCATGTCCTTTGGCTTCGAGGCGGGCTTCTGCGGCTACAAGGAGACGAAGAAGGCGGCGAAAAAGTACGGTGTCGGAATACCGTGGGTGATTCTTTTCGATCCGACCTCTGCCTGTAATCTGCATTGCACCGGCTGCTGGGCCTCGGAATATGGGCATCAGCTGAATCTTTCCTATGAGGACATGGATAAGATTGTCACGGAGGGGAAGGAGCTGGGCATTCACGGCTATGTGATGACGGGCGGCGAGCCGACGGTGCGCCGGAACGACATTTTCCGTCTGGCGAAAAAGCACAAGGACTGCGGCTTCATGCTGTTCACCAACGGTACGCTGGTGGATCAGGCCTTCTGCGATGAAATGAAGGCATCGAAGAACATCGTGCTGTCCATGTCGATTGAGGGCTACGAGGATACGACGGACGCAAGGCGCGGGCAGGGCACCTTCCGGAAGATCATGGACGCCATGGATCTGCTGCACGCAAACGGGCTGGTTTACGGCACGTCCATCTGCTATACGAGAGCGAACTGTGAGGCCGTCACCTCCGATGAATTCATGGATTTTCTGATCTCCAAGGGAGTGGCCTTCACCTGGTATTTCCACTTCATGCCGGTCGGAATGGATGCGACGATGGATCTGGTGCCGACGCCGGAGCAGCGGGAGTATATGTATCACCGTGTCCGCGAGATCCGCGGTTATGAGGGCGGCAAGCCGATTTTCGCCATGGACTTCCAGAACGACGGCGAGTGGGTGAACGGCTGCATTGCCGGCGGCAAGAACTACTGCCATATCAATCCGAACGGGGATGTGGAGCCCTGCGTCTTCATTCACTACTCCGGTGCGAACATCCATGAGAAGAGTCTTCTGGAATGTCTGCAGCAGCCGCTCTTCAGGCTCTACCAGCAGAATCAGCCCTTCAACCGAAATCTGCTGCGGCCCTGTCCTTTCCTGGAGAATCCGGAGAAGCTGCAGGAGATGGTCAAAGAGGCCGGTGCGAAGAGCACCGATCTGACGGAGCCGGAAACGGTCGGGCATCTCTGCGGCAAGTGCGAGAATTACGCGAAGGAATGGGCACCCGTTGCGGACAGGCTCTGGAACGCCACGCATCCGCAGTAACCGGTAGCGGGATGGGATGCTGCGCGGCGCAGCAGGAAGGCGCGCGGAACCGTAATTTGCACGGCAAAAGGGTATATCGTTCGCAGATTAGTCTTATAACGCAGCAGCACCGGATCCCGAAAGGAATCCGGTGCTGCTCTGTTTAGTACATCGATTTTTGATCGGAATTTCTGACAACCGCTGTGCGGGCAGGCGCCTTTTGGAAGATCACTTCTTTCGCAAGCCGACATTGGAATATTGCCTGTGCCGCTTCACATAACCGGCAAGGACGATCATAAGGCTCAGGAACACACACAGATAGAAGGAGCAGCTTCTTGACAGGAGCTCCAGCTCGAGCGCGGCCTCCTTGTCCAGAAAGGTATTGAATCCGTTGAACAGCAGGTAATCGGCAACGCCCATGCCGCCGGGAATCGGCATACACATGGAGCCGATGGCGGAATAAATCTGCGAGGCGAATACCGTTCCCGCATAGCGGATCGTGCCGCCCTTTGCCAGATAGACGAGGGAGGGAACAACGGTCTGTGAGAGGCGCTGCAGGAGGGCCAGCCCCATCAGGGTCAGCACAACCTTCTGCTTCTCATCCTTGAGAACGCCGAGGCAGCTGCTGTAGTCGGACAGCATCCCGGCGAATTTGTCCTTCCAGTACCGATTCTTCTTCACCAGGCCCTTGCGGGTCAGCCAGTCGATGATGCGGTCCCCCGCGCGGTGGATCATGTCGGTTTTCTTCAGAAGGAAAATGAACAGAACCGCGAGGCCGGTCACGGTGCAATAGCCCAGAATGACCAGCAATTTCGCCATGATAGAGAGAGCGGAAAAGGTTCCGGGCGAAAGGAATGCCGTTGCAAAGCCGATGATCAGCGTGGAGAAGGTGTGGGCGATCAGGTACAGCGCAAGGATGGCCGTGATAAAGCCCATCGGAATCTTGTCCCGCAGCATGAACCAGGCACACACCGGCTGTCCGCCGGTGGCGGAAGGCGTGATGGCGGCACAGTAAATGTCCGCGGCGGCATACAGAATGCCTTGTCCTACGGTGCGGTCAAAGCCGCAATACCGCAGAAGATACCAGATGATCAGCCCCTCGAAGGCAATGTATCCGAACATGCATACAAAAGCGAGGAGAAGCCATCCGGGCCGGCAGGAGAACAACGCTGCCGCCAGATCCGCGAAGCTCATCTCCTTGCTCTGACCGAGCACGGCCCAGATGGACATGAGCGCGAGGAGAAGAGAGATAAACGTCCATAAAATGTGATTTTTATTGTTCTTTTTCATAGCGCATAGTGTAGCATTTTTGCCGCAGATGTCAAAACAGCGTCTGTCTGAGGTCTGCGGAAAGGATTGATTTTAAACGGCAGCAAGTGCATGATCGTTACTATAAAATAGAAAAGAAGTGATGAAAGCGTTTACGAAAGAAGCAGGGAGAATTTATGGATCGCAGGGAAATACAGGAAATCAGAAAGACCATGACCAAGAGTCGGTGCGTCATTGACCGGATGACCGGCTGTTTTGCGGCGGAGGACGGATCGGTTATTACGCAGCTGCGGGAGACCTTCCGCGCGCTTCCCGAGGAGGAAACGGAGAAATATTGCGAGCTCCTGCGCAAGACCCTTACGGGGAAGATCGGCAGGAATCTGTTCACGATTGAATTTCCACTGCAGGAGGAGAGGGCAGGCGGCAAGCAGGCCATGATGTTCCGCATGCTGCAGTCGGATTTTCAGGATGAGGAGCTGAACGCGGAATTCTTCGGGCACATTCTGGAGCATCTGGATCAGGCGGGAAGGCACCTGATCGTGCTGGCGCACGGCGTCTACGACGTGCCGGGCAGGACCTCGGACGGCCTTGAGATGGAGGATGCCAGCGAGAACGTGTATTCGTTCATGATCTGCTGCATCTGCCCTGTGGTGGAGGTGAAGGAGGGACTCTGCTATGATGAAGAGACCCTGACCTTTGTCAATAAGAAGAGCGATCTGGGCGTTCAGATGCCGGAGCTGGGCTTTCTTTATCCGGCCTTTCATGACAGAGGAGCCGACATTCACTCGGTTCTGTACTATGCCAGGAAGGAGGACGAGCGCCATCCGGAGCTGATGGACGGCCTCATCGGCGGGGACCTTCCCTTCACGGAAACCGTGCAGAAGGAGCTTTTTACAGGTCTGGTGGAGCAGGCTCTGGGCAGGGACTGTGATTTTGAGAATGTCAGAAATCTGACCGACTCCCTGAATGAAATGGTGCGGCAGAGTGAGGACGGTGAGGAACCGCCGGAGCTGGGGAAAAATGAGGTGCGCCGCATTCTGCGGGACGCCGGTGCACAGGCACAGGCGATGGAGAAATTCGAGGAGATTTACGACGAGGAAATGAAGGAGGGGCAGACCTTCCGGGCAGAGAACATCGCCGGCAGGACGGTGATGGAGCTCAAATCTCCCAGTGTGAAAATATCCGTGAAATCCGAGATGTCCTCCATGATCACCACCAGGGTGATCGACGGAAGGGAATACATCCTGATCCCGGTGCAGGACGACATCGAATTCAACGGAATCCGCCTGCTGACCACAAGAGTCAACAACGGAAACGGGGCGGAAGCCGGGGGATCCATTGAGGAATCTGAGGATTCGATTTGAGAAATGACGGAAAGAGCTTGACGGAAGGGGGGCGCATATGGCGACGGTCAGCATTATTGTTCCGGTTTATAACGCGGAGAATACGATCGGCCGCTGCATCGACAGCATATTGGGGCAGACCTATCAGGATTTCGAGCTGTTCCTTATGGATGACGGGAGCTGCGATGCAACACCGGGAATTCTGGATGCCTGTGCCGCAAAGGATTCCAGAATCCATGTGGTGCACAAGGAGAACTCGGGGGTGTCGGATACCAGAAACCGGGGATTATCGCTGGCAAGCGGAGAGTACATTCAATTCCTGGATGCGGACGACTGGATCACGCCGGATGCCACAAGGCTCTTTGTCCGTGCCATGGAGGACAACCCGGGCTGTGATATGGTGATTGCGGATTTCTACCGGGTGATCGGCAAGAATTTTTCGCCCAAGGGAGACATCGATGAGGAGGGACTTTTAACCCGCGAGGAATATGCGGATGAGATGGTGAAATGCCCGGCCGATTTCTACTACGGTGTCCTGTGGAACAAATTTTACCGTCGCCGCATCATCGAGGAATACCGGCTGCGGATGGATACCCAGCTGAACTGGGCGGAGGATTTTATTTTCAACATGGAGTATGTGCTCCACACGAACCAGATCTATGTGCTGAAGGTGCCGGTTTATTATTATGTAAAAACCGAGGGGTCTCTCGTGGCGCAGGGAGGAGCCAGCATCAGCCGTGTGGTTCGGATGAAGATGGATGTCATCGAGTATTACAGCAGGTTTTACAAGGACATCTATGCGGAGGGCGGCTATCTGCTGCGCAGCCCCGCGATCTACTCCTTCCTGCTGAATTTCGCGAGAGACGGCAGCGTGACGCCCGTGGAGCCCAGAAAGCGGCTCGGGCAGGAGCGGGTGGATGTGCGCATGGATGCCTCGATGGAGGACAATCCGTTCGCATTGAATTTCTACGAGGACAGGATGCTGGAGAATGCACTGGGGCGCATCCGAAAAGGTTACGACCTGGAGGAGAAGGAGGTGCAGATTCTTCTGTATCTGAAGCTGGCGGGCGGAACGGCGGATGTGCGGGAAATCAGCAGCTATACCGGATGGTCGGCGAGAAGCCTTGCCGGGAGCCTTCAGCGGCTGACAAGGCGACGCCTGATCCGGCGTGAGAAGGTGCGGCTGCCGAACGAGGATGACCGTAAGGATGCATCCGGCAATGCGGCGGAGGCGAAGGAGGTGTACGGGACGGGAACCGTACAGACGGAGACGGCACGCGGAACCGGGGCGGCAGATCCGAAGGCGGCAGCAGGCGGAAAGGAACGGACCGGGACAGCCGGAAAGACCGTGACCGTGGTGTGCTACGGCCGGGAGGCCGCACCGATCACGGAGGCGCTGGAACGGGCCTTCCGGGACATTGAAGAGCTGCGGTTTCAGGGCTTTTCAGAGGAGGAAATCCGGCAGTACAAGGAGTTGAGCCGGCGGGCCGCCAGAAACGTGCGGAATGTGATCGGTGAGAACGTGAGCGTGCAATAGACCTGCCGGTAGGAACGTGATACTATCAAGGCGGGGGCTGTGGAGTAACATTTATGGTATAAAGGAGGTTACAGCATGGCAGATGAGGAAAAAAGAGAAGCACCCGTTCAGGAAGCGTCGAATCAGACACAGGCGGCGACAGAACGCCAGCTGGCGGAGCTGACAGCAGCCGTGGAGAAGCTTGCGAGATCTGCGGAGAAGAGCTCGCGCAGCAATAAGGTGGCCGCTGTCGGCAGCATTCTGCTGCTGGTTGTTTTCGGCGCCGGCGTTGCAGCGGTGGCACCGGGACTGTTCCTTTTGCTGAACAATCTCAACAGCACGGTCTCCGGACTGGAGGATACGGTTGCGGGTGTGAATCAGGTGGTGTCCACGGCGAACGACACCATGCAGCAGATGAACGGAATCGTAGAGGACGTGGGTGTTCAGCTGGATGACTCCTTCCTGCAGGTGGGAGAAGTGATCAGCAATGTCAACGATCAGGTCAGCGGCATCGGAACGGCGATTGACGGTGTCAATTCCGCCGTGACCGACATCGATCAGGTCGTTTCGGACAATGCGGAGAACATCGATGTCATCATTCAGGCACTGGCCGACATTGATTATGACGGACTGAACGCATCGATTGCGAACATGCAGGCGGCAACGGAGGATCTGCAGGATGTGCTGGACAACGTGAACGGCACCGTGGATACCATGAACAGCACGACGAGAGATGCGGACAAGGCGATCAACCGGATCAATGAACTGGATTTCGAAGAGCTGAATACGACCATCGCACAGCTCTCGGAGGCTGCGGCGCAGATGAATACCATCACCGCCCAGCTGAACAAGACGGCGGCAACGCTGAACTCCGCCGTGAGCAAGACATCGAATTCCGTGGATGCGACGATGGATTCGGTCGGCAGCATTGATTTCGAGGGCTTCAACGATACGATTTCCACGCTGAACGATGCGGCAGGTCAGCTTAAGGATACGGCCTCGGGCTTAAAGAGCACGCTCGGAAAGCTGACGGGAAGCGCGGATACCGCTTCCGGGTCGGCCAAGAGCACGGAGAGCACAGAGAGCAAGGCAGAGTCCGGGAAAGGAACGACATCGGACACGAAGAAGGCCGCGGCAAAGAGCGAGAGCACGAAGAAGAATTGAAGAAGAGTTAAGGAGATCGGCAGATAGAAAACGAGCGGGATGCGCACAAAGCGCACCCCGCTTTTCTTTCCGGACGTCTGTGGTTGTCTGCGGATGCCCGCGGACTATGCTCGGATTTCCTTGCGCATGAAGGCAATGTATCCTGCACCGAAGGCGACGACGGTCAGCGCCAGCATCGCAACGATGTGGGGCCAGATCTGCAGGAGGCTCTGCCCGAAGGTGAGGTAGCTGGTCAGAGCGCCCTCCTGACTCTCCAGGATGGACACGATGCTCGTGGAATGGACATTCGGGTTCATGACGATGGAGACGATTTCACTGAAGAGATAGTAGGGAGAAATCCGGCACAGAGCGGTGTTCAGCTCATAATACTTGAGGATGTTCGCCTGTCCCATCCATCCGTCGGTGGGGTAGATCATTCCGGCAATGCCGGACGCGATCAGGCTCTGGAACATGGTCAGGAACAGCCAGATGGCGATGCAGGCAAGCGCCGCGGTGGCGGCATGCCGGCACACAACCGAGAAGAACTCCGCCACGGCCATCCACATGCTGATGTACAGAACGATCATCAGGAAGAAGAGGAGAAGCCTTGCGGTCTGCTCCGCGGTGGGAACCAGCCCTGTGCAAATGAGGCCGAAGGCGGTCATCAATCCGCCGATGGAAAAGACGGTGATGAAAATTGCGGCAGCGCCCGCCAGAAATTTGGCATTGATGATGGTGTCGCGGTAGATGGGCTGCGCCGCCAGGCGGTTCAGCGTCCCCTGCGCGAGCTCCTCATTGATGGCATCAAAGCCCAGCATGATGCCGACGATCGGTCCCAGAAAACCGGCAAAGGTGGAGAAGGAATAAATGCTGGAGCCGCTCGTGGTGAACAGGAGAAGGAACAGATAATCCGACAGGGCGGTGGTCCCGTCCGAGGTCTGCGATGCCGCATCGGCCAGCGTGCCGATCGCGCCGTAGAGGCTGATAAAGCTCACAACCGCCAGCAGCAGGAACAGGATCTGAAACCGCACGGAGTGCAGATGATCCGAGAGCTCCTTACGGAACAGGATATACATCCCGTGCCGGTTCCTCCTTGCGGCGTCACTGTTTGCTCTCTCGAAAAGCTGCTGTAAGCCTGTCCGCAGCTGCCCGGAGCCGGCTTCCTTTTGCGGGCTCTGGATTTTCGTTGTCCTGGCTTCCATGGTGTGTACCTCCTTCCTCGTTTTCTGCGGCTTCAAAGTATTTGCGGTAGATTTCCGTCAGGTCGCCGCCTTCCTGATGCATTTCGCGAACCGTATAATCCGCATCGACGAGGGTCCGCAGGAGCTCCTTCTGGATATCCCGCGAAGCCTCGATGTGCACCGTCCCGTCGAGACGCCGGCCGATGATGGTGACGCCCGGAATGGAGCGGATCAGATTCTGAAATTCTTCATTCCAGACCTTTTCGCCGTTCTGCTCACAGATGATATCGAACATGAACAGACCCTTGCTCATGAGCTGTCTGCCCAGCTCCTCGATGCGTCCGCAGGCGATCAGTCTTCCCTTGACAAAGATGCCGACACGGTCGGAAATCTTCTGAATCTGGTACAGGTCGTGCGAGGAGATCATGATGGTGATGCCGTCCTCCACGGCGAGGTTCCGGATGAGCGTCGTGATTTCACGGACACCGGAGGGATCGATGCCGGCTGTCGGTTCGTCCATGATGATGATGCGCGGGTCCTTCATGAGGACATCCGCAATGCCGAGGCGCTGCCGCATGCCGCGGGAATAGGTGCCGGCCTTACGGTCCGCGGCGTAGGTCATGCCGACGCGCTCCAGCATGGCGACGGCCCGGGCAGTGGCAGAGGGCCGGTCCAGTCCGTTCATCATGCCGGAAAAAATGAGATTCTCGCGGCCGCTCATGGAAGGATAGAAGCCGACGTTGTCCGGAAGATAGCCCACCCTGTTCTTTACGGCGAGGGATTCTCTCGTGCAGTCAAGGCCGTCGATGACGGCGTGTCCGGCAGTGGGATCCGTCAATCCCAGGAGCATCAGGGTGGTGGTCGTCTTGCCTGCGCCGTTTGGCCCGAGCAGGCCGAACACCTCCCCCTTTCGGATTTCCAGATCCAGATGATTCACCGCCTTCACGTCACCGTAATATTTGCTGAGATTGGTGATGGTGATCATAGAATCATTTGCTGTTGTCATGAATCAATGCCTCCCGAATTTGCGGAATACCTCATACAGGCAAGCGAAAATTGCGACGATGATCACAACGCCGACGATTCCCCAGACGGTCTGCGTCTCCACCGTCACACGGAAGGTGGAGGTGTTCGACGTCTCGGCTGCGGAGGCCGTCATACTGACCACGTAGTCGCCGCTGATGGCGGTCTGTGCCGGCGTGACATAGGCGGTAACCTCCTTGGTGGCACCGGCGGCCAGAGAATCAATGGTGCTCTCGGAGAATTCTACCGTCCAGTCGGTGGGCGTCGATGCCGTGAGGTTGATGTCGGAGAGATCCACGTTGCCGTCGTTTTTGATCTGCAGGACCACGGAGGTCTTCTTGTTGGCCTTGGCATTGAAGGAGAGCGTCTCGTTCTGCGTCAGCAGGGAAAGAGAATATTTGCCCGTGATGGTAACCTTGAGCTCCATGTCCAGCGTTTCATTGGCAGAGGAGGCGGTGACGGGGATGACATATTCTCCGGCCGCTGCATTGTCGGCAGGAGTTACTTTAATGGTGAAATCCGAGCTGGAGGCACCGTCCACGTCGATGGCGGATACGCTGGTGGAGCCGTCCGAAGCCGTGTAGGTGACGGTCCAGCCGTCCGGAGCGTCGGCGGACATGGCGTAGGACTGTTCCTCCGTGGAGTTATTGGTCAGCGTAGAGGAGAAGGAAAAGGAGGTTCCGGAGGCACCCTCCTGATCCTCGTAGTCGGTGGTGATGGTGCTGGCGCCGAGATTAAGCTCCGCAACATTCAGGGTCAGGGTAAGGGAGGCACTCTTTGAGGTGCCCTTTGCATACAAGGTAATCTTATATTCGCCGTCGGAAGCGTCATCCGGAATGTTGACTACATAGGTCAAAAGGCCTTCGTTGTAGCCGTTCTGTACGTACGCCTCGGATACGGTGTGGCTGCTGCCCTGAAAATAGCCCTCAAAGCCTTCCGGAAGAGCGGAGGTAGACAGGCTCGTGAGCTCGCCGGAGCCGGAATTGGAAAAATCAATGGAGAAGCTGACCGAATTGCCGGCCTTGACCGAAATGCCGGGATAATCCGTGCTCATGACAAAGCCGGACGCAACCGAGGTCTGTGCGACGGCAGAGGATTCGGCTGCCATGCTGACAAAGGACGTCAAAGGCGTAGCAAGAAGAAGGACAGAGGTCGCAAGGGCGACGCCTGTCCGTTTCAGAGGATTGCGGTTGCTGGTCATAATGAATTACCTCCCTGAATGAGAGCTGCGGGGACGCGGAAGGCGTCCGGCAGCTGACTTCAAATTACGATGGAGCCGGGCTGTTTCCGGCATGAACGGTTACTCTGAAAATGGTAAAAAGAAAATGTGACCGAACTGTCATGGAAATGTGAGGAAAGTGTGTCTGCGACACTTTTGAAGACCTGCATGCAATGCGCCGGCCGCAGACGAAAATGCCGGTGGAAAATGCTCCGCATTGTCGATGCGGCCGACTGGTACGGAAGCGATACCATGCTATAATATAACGATGCGCCGACCTGCAGAATGGAGAATGCGATGGATCAGAAGATATTGGAACAGGAACAACAGCATCTGACACAAACCTATGCGAAGCTGCTCGAAATGCAGGCGGAGCTGGAGAAAGATATTGCGGAGCTGAACGAGAAGGCCGTGGAGGAGAAGGCGGACATTCTCACCAACATCCGGTACGATACGGCGGATGACGAGGTGAAGACGGAATCCTACGGTGAAATCGAGACCTGGAACCGTTACATCGACACCTATAATATCAAGTCCGGAACCATGACACAGAAGCTCATGAATGTGCGCATGCTCCTGGAGTCCCCTTATTTTGCAAGAGTGCGGCTGCAGTTTGACCCCTCCGAGGAGCCGGAGGACTATTACATCGGCCGCAGTGCCATTTCGGAGAACGGGTATGACCAGCTGATTGTGGACTGGAGATCTCCGGTTGCGGAAACCTACTACAATCAGGAGAACGGCGCCACCTCCTATGAGGTGGACGGGAGGAGAATTCCCGTGGAGCTTTTGCTGCGCCGTCAGTTTGATCTGGATCACGATCACCTGCATGCCTATTTTGACACGCAGCTGGCCATTGAGGATCCGATGCTGATCGCATCGCTTTCCCGGCAGCACAGCGACAAGATGCAGGCCATCACCGTGACCATACAGAAGGAGCAGAATGCGGTCATCCGCTATCCGGATGTGCCGGTGCTGCTGGTGAACGGCATTGCGGGAAGCGGCAAGACATCGGTGCTGCTGCAGCGGATTGCCTTTCTGTTTTACCATCAGAGGAAGACCCTGCGGCCGGAGAACGTCTATCTCATCACGCTGAATCCGGTCTTTCGTCAATATATTGACAACGTGCTGCCCGATATGGGCGAGCGCAACCCCAACACCCTGACCTGGTCGGAATTCCTGCAGATGGTGCACGATCCCATTCCGGATCCCGGCCTTGAGACGAAGGCGGAGGCGCTGGAGAGAATCGATGCGGAACTGGGGACGTTCTCATTTGAGGTTGCGGATCTGGTGCCGGTGGACCAGAAGGGAAAGCCCGTGCTGAGTGCCGAACAGATTCTGGCGGTTATAAACCGGAACGCGGGCAGAATTCCGGTGGGCGTGCGGCTCATTCAGGTGACCGTGGATGAGCTCCTCGAGGAGGCCGGGAGAACGCTTCGCAGCAGGAAAAAGCACAGGGACCCGGGAGAAGAGGACGCAGAGAAGGCCGGCGCAGAGGGCGCAGAACTGCCGGAAGGCGAGGACGACGAAGAAGCCGGGCAGCCGGACAATCCGATGGACGGGAAGGAAGAAAACCGCCTGCAGAACAACTACGGCGGTGCCTTCAAGATGATCCGTGAGTGCGGCTGGCTGGACATTAACCACATTGGTCAAAAGCTTCTCGGCAAGAAAAAGCTCACCTCCATCGAGTGGTTTTATCTGAAGATGGCGCTGACGGGAGAATGCGATCGAACGGCCCGCTATGTCTGCATCGATGAGGTGCAGGATTATACGAGGGCACAGCTCATGACCTTTATGCGGTATTTTATCAATGCCAGATTCATGCTGCTGGGGGATGAATTCCAATCCATTCGGGAGGGGAATGCCGCCTTCGCGGAAATTCATGAGATGTTCCGGAAACAGAAGAAGGAGACGGTGGAGCTCTCTTTGCAGACGAGCTATCGGTCCTCGCCGGAAATCACGGCGATGTTCGCAGGACTTCTGCCGAAGGAAAGACGGCTCATGGCCCAGTCCGTGCAGCGGCCCGGCAGAAAGCCGGAGAGAGTGACGGCAAAGGATCCGCAGGAGTGGGCACAGAAGCTGGCAGCGCTGGTGCGGGAGATGTCCGCGGAGCCGGGGGTGACGGCAATTGTCTGCACGGATAAAAAATCACTGGAAAGGACGCAGCAGGCGCTGCGCGCCGTTATGGGCGAGGAGACGCCGGCCATCATCGGGCGGGAGGAGGCGATCCCTGCGGGAGGCGCCATCCTCATCAGCCTTGCCTATGCCAAGGGTCTGGAGTTCGACCACGTGATTCTGCCGGATGTCGATGCGGTGTCCTATCCCGACAATGAGCTCTCACGCCACAGACTGTATACGGCAATTTCCAGAGCAACGCAGGCCATTGCCATCCTCAGCCTGGGTGAGGAGAGTCTGCTGCTGCAGCAGGTGTGATGCAGACCGGAGGAAAAAAGATGTTCTTGTTTACAAAACGTGTGACGCTGGCCGATGGCAGCAAGGAGGAAATTGACCGGAAGGAGAAGCTCCTGCGGGATGCCGGAATCCGGACCAACTCGTGGTTTACGAGCGGGGCGCTTGTCATCAGCGGGCCGCAGATGAAGACCGCGGATTGGGCGGACGGGCATTATGTCAATCATGAGGAGGAGCGAAGGGTCTACCATCTGGAGGTTGCCCGGAAGGATCAGTACCGCGCCATGAAGCTTCTCATGGGCGAAGAAGGAACGCTGGGAGAAGACTTCATCCGGTAAGGGATTTTATTTCGGCAGGAGATTTCATCCGGCAGGAGCGAAGAGATGACGAAGAAGGCTTTGGCACTTGCGGTGATCGCAAGACTGCAGACAGAATATCCCGATTCCGGCTGTTCGCTGGATTATCAGAATGCATGGCAGCTGCTGGTCAGCGTGCGGCTGGCGGCGCAATGCACGGATGCAAGGGTGAACGTTGTCATGGCAGAGCTCCTTCGCGCATTTCCCTCGGTGGAGGCGCTGGCTGCGGCAGGGCCGGAGGCCATTGAGGCCATTGTGCGGCCCTGCGGTCTGGGACGGTCCAAGGCAAGAGATATCAATGCCTGCATGCGCATCCTGCACGAGCAATACGCAGACAGGGTGCCGGATACGATGGAGGAGCTCCTGCAGCTTCCGGGCGTTGGCCGGAAGAGCGCGAATCTGATTCTGGGAGACGTTTACGGAAAGCCCGCCATTGTAACGGACACGCATTGCATTCGTCTGAGCAATCGGATCGGTCTGGTCGATGACGTGAAGGAGCCGGGAAAAGTGGAAAGAGAGCTGCGCAGGATTGTTCCGCCGCAGGAGGGGAACAGCCTGTGTCACCGCTTCGTCGATCACGGACGGGCGGTATGCACGGCAAGACGGCCGGAGTGCGGCGTGTGCTGCCTTGCGGATCTGTGCCGTCACCGGCGGGAGAACGCGTGAAAAGGAGATAAGGGTGGGATCGAATCTGTTCTCGGATTTATACGGAGATCTGTACGGTATGAGCCGGCGCACCGAAGCGCGTACGGACCGGGAATCGGCGGGCTATGCGGCGCGGAAGGGGATGTATTCCGTGAAATCCTCCGTGGATGCCATGGAGGATGCCAGAAGGGCCCTGCAGGAAATGGAGGAGAAGCTGCAGGGAGGATATCTTGAGAGACTGCAGTCCCTGCAGCCTTATCCGGAGGAGAACGGCAAGGAAGCCGCCCTTGAGAGAGGAGGCAGCGCAGGCGCAGCCCTTGGAGAAGGAACGGGACCGGTACAGGATGCAGGCGCTGCGGCCGGCAGGGAGACGGAGCGGACACGGAAGGTGGATGCGGCGGCCCGGGAAGAGAAGCCGAAGGAGCCGGAAACGGATCCCATGGAGGATCTGCAGGAGCTCATCGGACTGACCGGCATCAAGCACGATGTAAAGGAGCTCTACGATTTCACCAAGATTCAGAAGCTGCGCAAAGAGGCGGGGATGAAGACCGTTCCGGTCTCGATGCATCTTGTTTTTACCGGAAATCCGGGAACCGGCAAGACCACGGTGGCAAGGATTCTGGCACGGCTCTACCGTCAGATCGGCGTCCTCTCCGGCGGACAGCTGATCGAGTGCGATCGTTCCGGTCTGGTGGCGGGGTACGTGGGGCAGACGGCCGTCAAAACACAAAAGAAGATCGAGGAAGCGATGGGAGGCGTGCTTTTCATCGACGAGGCCTATTCGCTGGCGAGGAACAGTGACACCGGCACGGATTTCGGACAGGAGGCCATTGATACACTCCTCAAGGCGATGGAGGATCACCGGGAGGACTTTGTCGTCATCGTGGCGGGATACACCGGTCCGATGGAGAACTTCATCCAGTCCAACCCGGGACTGAAGAGCCGGTTCAACAAATTCATAGAGTTCCCGGACTATACGGTGGATGAGCTGATGCAGATCTTTGATCTGAACTGCAGCAAATATCAATATTCGCCGGATCCGCAGGCAAGGGAGCAGGTGGAAAAGCTGATCATGCAGCAGAAAGCCGAAACACCGGAGAACTTTTCCAATGCAAGAGCCGTGCGCAATCTGTTCGAGACCATCATCACGAACCAGGCGAGGCGGATCGCACAGCTGGAGAAACCGACCGTGGAGCAGATGCAGCAGATCACATCGGACGATTTGAAGGAGTGAGACTCCATGCATGGAAATTATCGGGAGTTCTATGACAGAATTACGGGCGGAATCCGAAGGAGAGAGAACGGACCGCGTCTGCTGCGCGGCATCGACAGGCTGCTGCGCCTGTTGATGGAGCTCGTATATCCCGTCCTTCTGGCGGAGGTGTTCCTTGCCGGCTTTGAGAAGCTGGGACGGACGCAGAGGGCACTGGCGCTTGCGCTGGCTGCCGAGGGGGTGCTGCCGTATGTCGTGATTCCGGGAGCCGGGTTCGTGCTCCTTAGCCTCGTTCGCCGGAAAGAAAACTGGCAAAGGCCGTATGAGGAATGGAACATCGCGCCCCTGATCCATCGGGATGGGGAAGGCTGCTCCATGCCGAGCCGCCATGCCTATTCGGCGGCCGTGATTGCAACGTGCATTCTGCAGGAGGAGACGTCCCTGGGCATTCTCTTCCTTCTTCTGGCCGGTGTGGTTGCACTCTGCCGTGTTCTGGGCGGCGTTCACTATCCGGAGGATGTCACAGCCGGATATCTGACGGGAGTGGCGGTCGGCAGCATTGTGCCCTGCGGGGTGACGGTGCGGTCGCTGCGGCTCCTTCTGGTGATCGGACTCCTCCTTGCAATTTCACTGAAGGATTGGAAATCCTGCCGTATCCCCAACCGACTGGTGCTGGCACTGGCTGCGGTATACGCGGCAACCTTCCCTTTTATCGAAATGGAAAGCCCTTCGCCGGACGGTGGAGTCCGCCTGTTGGCCGAGGGCCTTTTGGCGGCAGCACTGCTGGGCGGAGGGCTGCTCCTTGTATCGAAGCTGTATGCCGCGGCAGCCGGTCGGAAGGGGCTGGGCGGCGGAGACATCAAGCTGCTGGCCGCAGCGGGACTGTACCTTGGGCTGTGGGACGGCGCGCGTTGTCTCTTTCTTTCCTGCATTCTGGGTCTTGTCATGGCGCGCCTTGCCGGGCGCAGACGCCTTCCCTTCGGTCCTGCCATCTCGATTGCTCTTGTGGTGCTTTTGTGCCGGCAAGCCGTTTAATAAATCCGCACCTCATCCCAGGTGTCATCGGGAATGATGCCGATGTAGGTTTTGCCGGGATTGATGGTGAGCTCCTTCCCCTCCGCATCGTAGAAATGAGTGATGCCGCTCTCGCCCTCTTTTGACCACAGAACGGAAATGTTCCTGCCGCCGGTGCAATAATAGGCGAACTGAAACCGGTCAATGCAATTGTAGATCATGTATCCGTTGCTGTCGTATTGATGAAAGGAGCAGCACTGCAGCAATACATTTTCAAAGGTGAGCGGTGCGCCGGTATCCGCATCCAGATGCTGCTGCCCGTATTCATAGTAGTCGTAGGTCCCGGTTTCCTGGTTGTACAGGAGCCGGGATTTGTTGTGATAGAAGGGGAGCTCAACGGTGTTCGCCGTGCGGACGCCGTCGGCATCGTAATCATCCGGATTCATCCGCGTTCCGTAGGCGGCGAAGCAAAAATGCCCGTCGGCCGCCGCAGAATCGGCATCGTATTCCGTGGAATATCCGCTGCTGCGGAAGTTCCGATCCAGATCTCCGGAGAGGATATACTCCGTGAACTCCCTTGCCTTTCCGTTGTTCACGCGCGAGAAGGTGCCCGAGAAGTGATACGGATAGCGGGAGAAATAATCGTTGATGTAGTACGGGCCGCCGTCGTGGCAGAGGACCGCATCGTATTCCTGGGCGATCAGAATGTTGGTGGGACGGACGCTTCGGATGCTGCCGACCTGTGTGAGATCTCCCCAGTCCTTGTAGATGCACATAAGCCGCGTAATCCGATCATTTGCGGTGCTGTTCATCATTTCGTAGACGATGTCGGCCTTCGCTGTGCCGTAGTGGGGGAGCGCTTTGCTCTCATTGTCCACCATGACGGCGATGGGACGCTGCGCCTGCAGCTCCTTGTCGATGGGAAGGCCGGTCAGCTCGCTGAGATATTGTCCCTCCGGAACCTCCAGCGCCGTCCCGTAGTCAAACGCAGAATCCGGTGCATCGGACGTATCCGCAGAGGAGTCTGCTCCTTCGTCGTCATCCGGCGCGGCAGGGGATGCCGCATGGTCTTCGCCCGCAGCCTGCACGGGTGCAGAATCCTCGTCTTCCCCGGCGGAATCGGCGGAATCGGCGGGACTGTCCTCGGAAGCGGCGCTCTCTTCCGGGAGGCTCTCGCTCGTTTGGCTACCGCACCCTGTCAGGGCCAGGCCCAGAAGAGCGGCAAGGCAGACGGCGCGGGCCGGGAAGGAGCGGTGCGTGAACGGTTTGAAATGCATAGGGTTTCCTCCAATTCGTATCGATGGCTGTCAAAATTCATATCAATTGCTGCCAAAATCCATGGCTGCGCTTCCTGTATTATAATACGGCAATTCGCCGGATCCATGCCGGCAGAAAAGCGTCGGTTCGTCTGCAGGGTGACTGCGGATCCGTGCAATCCGCCGGACACACTGCAATTGAAACTGTGATGTATTTGCTGAATAGCAAAATGAATTGCGAATACACAGACAATTCATTTTTACACGCAAAACTAATTGACAACTCTGAGCGGATATCGTACTATACAATCAACAAAGGAACACAAGAGCAATACAAATAATCCGAAAGGAGGACGGTCCGAAGGCATAGGTAAGATCCACAGAACCATAATAGAACCGAAGGAAATGTTGTAAGACTTGCAACAAGAGGGTAGACCGATGTACTAAGTAGTTCATCATCAGAAGGATCGTTCGGATCCGAGAAGAGAAAGACGGTAAGCGTGATAACGAAGGGCCCCGAGACAACTGAGGGATCGCAGTTTAGTGAAGGGCAGGAGATCACCACTTAGAAGGTACAGACCAATGGTAACGGAAGCGTAACACCCCATCGCAGGTCACTCGTAATGAGATTACAATTGAATACAGCATGAACGGAGAGAAAGGAGACTGCAGGATGCAGATCAATCGGTTCATTCAATGAGAGGGCATCGATCATGAACAAGATGATGGATGCCCTTTTTCTGTGCTGCGTTCTGCGCTGCGGAAAAAACGGATATGCGGATTTTTCTGCAGCAGACGAATTCCTTCGTAATCCCTTCGTAATCCGGATCCGGGCCATCGCCTAAAAGATCTCATCCGAGTCCAGAACGATGGTAAAGGGACCGTCGTTGAGCAGCTCCACCTGCATCTCCGCACCGAAAATTCCGTGCTCCACGACGGGAACCTGCTGCCGGCATACGTCAATGATGTATTCATAGAGCGCATTTGCCATATCGGGCTTTCCGGCCCGGGTAAAGGACGGACGGTTTCCGTGATGACAATCCGCATAGAGGGTGAACTGTGACACCACGAGGAGTTCGCCGCCCACGGAGGCGAGATTACAGTTGGTTTTGCCGTCCGCATCCTCGAAAATCCGCAATCCGATCAGCTTCCGGATCATTCGATCGGCCAACTCCCGGGTATCGGAGTCCTCGATTCCTACCAGAACCAGAAATCCCTTTGAAATGCTGCCCACAACCCTTCCCTCTACGGTGACCGACGCGTGCTGCACACGCTGAATGACAAAACGCATAAAAACCTTCCCTTCACACTTTTCTTCGCAAGGACCGCCTTTCACAAGGACCGGACCGCTGTCATATTCGCACGTTTGTGTGTATGCCGCAAG
>CAVAUJ010000001.1:0-60737 GCA_963591995.1 Succinivibrio sp. | reverse complement strand
CCCTTGTATGTGAATTTCACCAGCGGTTCGACCGGCATGCCGAAGGGCGTTGCCGTGAGCCATCGGAGCGTCATTGAATTCATGGCGCCCTTTACGGAGCTGATGCACATCACGGAGGAGGATGTTCTCGGCAACCAGGCCCCCTTTGATTTCGATGTTTCGGTTAAGGATATTTACAGCGGGCTGTACACGGGGGCCAAGGTACAGATCATTCCGCGGGAGTATTTCAGCAATCCGACGATGCTGATGGACTATCTTTGCGAAAAGAAGGTAACCGTCCTCATCTGGGCCGTCAGTGCAATGTGCTTTGTCTCCATCATGAATGCATTGGAATACAAAACACCGGAGACCATCCGCGCCGTGGGCTTTTCGGGGGAAGTGATGCCCATCAAGCAGCTGCGGGTGTGGAGACGGTACCTGCCGGCCGCCATGTATGTCAATCTGTACGGGCCGACAGAGATCACCTGCAACTGTACCTATTATGTGTTGGAGGAAGGAAGGGACTACGCGCTGGATGAGGTGATTCCGGCCGGCATTGCCTTTCGCAACGAGAAGGTGTTCCTGCTGGATGAGGAGGACCGCGGGGTGGAGCAGACGGATGCGGGGAAGGAGGGTGAGATCTGCGTTGCAGGAACTTGCCTGGCCCTTGGCTACTACAAGGATCCGGAACGGACGGCGGCGGCCTTCACGCAGAACCCTCTGTCGCTTGCTTATCCGGAGAGGATTTACCGCACGGGAGACATCGGCCGCTACGATGCGGACGGAAACCTTATCTATGTTTCCCGGAAGGATTTCCAGATCAAGCATCTGGGACACCGCATCGAGCTCGGTGAGGTGGAGGCCAATGCCATGGCAAGAGACGGCGTGAGCAGGGCCTGCTGCATCTACGATACCGGGAAGAAACGACTGATTCTCTTCTATACCGGGGATCGGGACAAAAAAGAGCTGGAGAAGGAGCTGCGGGAGGTGCTGCCGCCCTTTATGGTGCCGAACAAAATCTTCCGGCTGGAGGAGATGCCGCTGAACAAGAACGGCAAGATAGATCGCCATGCGCTGGATGCGCTTTACCGCGGACCGTCTGCGGAGGTTTGAGGAAAATAACAGGAGAAGGATATCGAATATGACAGACCAGGCACTCATTCAGGTGACGCAGCGGTTCGGAACACCGACCTACGTGTTCGATGTGGAGGAACTGCGGGAACGCATGCGGGAAATCCGCGGGATTTTCGGCAGCGGGATACATCTGTGCTATTCCATCAAGGCGAATCCCTTCCTCATCCCGGCCATGCTGCAGGAGGTTTCCTGTCTGGAGGTGTGCAGCCCCGGGGAGCTTTCCATCTGCGAAAGGCTGCAGGTTCCTATGGACCGGATCGTCTATTCCGGTGTCAATAAGGAGCCGGAGGATGTGGCAGAGGCGGTGATCACCGATGAAGTGGGAGTGTGCACAGCGGAATCCCTGCGTCATGTGGAATTGCTGGAAAAGGCGGCAAAGAGCCGGAAAACATCGCAGCACCGCCTGCCGGTGCTGCTGCGGCTGCATTCCGGCGCACAATTCGGGATGTCCCGCCGGGATCTTCTGTCGGTCATTGCAAGGAGAGAGGAGTACCCGCATCTGGACTTTGCGGGCATTCATTATTTTGTCGGAACGCAGAGGAAGAACAAGGAGCTGCACCGGCAAAAAGAGGAGCTGCAGATGCTCAGGGACCTCTTTGATGAAGTGGAGCAGACCTATCATTTCCGGCTGCGGCGGCTGGAGTACGGGCCGGGGCTGCCGGTGCCGCTGTTTGCGGGAGAAGATGCCTCGGATACGCTGGCACCGGCAAGGGAGCTGGCACCTTATCTTCAGGAGGCGGCACAGTGGTCGGAGCTTACGGTGGAGGCGGGACGGTTTTACACGGCGTCCTGCGGCTTTTACCTGACCAGGGTGGCCGACAGCAAGCGGATGGAGGACGGAAAGCAATATTGCATCGTGGACGGAGGCATCCATCACGTCAGCTATCTGGGGCAGATCATGGGGATGAAGGAGCCGGTGATCCGGCATCTGCGGGGAAACGGCTGTGCGGACGCACCGATGGATCGCGTGCAATACCGGAGAATCCCGGATCATCCCGAAGAAACATCCGAAGAAGCTTCGAAAGAAGAGCATTACGGGAACTGGGCCATCTGCGGGAGCCTCTGTACCACCAATGACGATCTGGTGCGTTCACGGTTTATGGCAGAGCCCCTGCCGGGCGATGTCCTTGTATTCGAGAACATCGGCGCGTACTCTGTGACCGAGGGCATCTATCTCTTCCTCAGTAGAAAAATGCCGCGCATTGTGTTATATAATGGTAGTTCAGACGTTCGTCTGGTGCGGGATTTTGTGGATTCAAGTCAGATCAACACACCGCAGTTTACACTGTGAAGGCCGGGGCTGCGGCAGGAAGGAAAACACATGGAAGAACTGATTGCATTGCTGGAAGACATTAAGGACGATGTGGATTTTGCAGGCTGCGAGACACTGATCGATGACGGGATTCTGGATTCCTTTGATATTCTGCAGATCATCAGCGCCTTGAATGAGGAATATGACATTTCGATTCCGGCAGGGGAGATTGTTCCTGCGAATTTCAACAGCGCAAAGGCTCTTTACGCAATGGTACAAAGGCTCCAGGAGGCATAACAGGCAACATGAAGGAATTGACAAAGACCTACGATCCGAAGCTTATCGAGGATCGGATTTATGAAAATTGGGAAGCGAAAAAGTATTTTCACGCGGAGGTAGACCACAGCAGGACGCCGTTCACGATTGTGATCCCGCCGCCGAATATCACGGGACAGCTGCACATGGGGCATGCCCTGGACCAGACCATGCAGGACATCCTCATTCGCTTCAAGAGAATGCAGGGCTACAATGCGCTGTGGCAGCCGGGAACGGACCATGCCTCCATTGCAACGGAGGTAAAGGTCATCAACGAGCTCAAAAAGCAGGGAATCACGAAGGCGGATCTGGGGCGTGAGGGATTCCTTGAGAAGTGCTGGGAGTGGCGCGAGGAGTACGGCCGCCGCATTGTGAACCAGCTCAAGAAGCTCGGCTCCTCCTGCGACTGGGACCGCGAGCGCTTCACCATGGACGAGGGCTGCAACAGGGCGGTCACCGAGACCTTCGTGAAGATGCACGAGAAGGGCTGGATTTACAAGGGCAACCGCATGGTCAACTGGTGCCCGGTGTGCCGGACCTCGATTTCGGATGCCGAGGTGGAGTACAAGGAGCAGGCCAGCCATTTCTGGCATATCAAATATCCGCTGATGGAGGCGGACGGCAGTGTGAGCACGACACGGTTTCTGGAATTCGCAACCACGCGTCCGGAGACCATGCTGGGCGATACCGCCGTTGCCGTCAACCCGGAGGATGAGCGCTACAAGGACCTCATCGGACAGATGGTGATGCTGCCCATCGTGAACCGTCCGATTCCGATCGTGGGCGATGAGCACGCAGATCCCGAGGCCGGGACCGGCGTCGTGAAGATTACGCCCGCCCATGACCCCAACGATTTTGAAGTGGGAAAGCGCCACAATCTTCCGGTGATCAACATCCTCAACGACGATGCCACCATCAATGAGAACGGCGGCCGGTATGAGGGGATGGACCGCTATGAGGCCAGAGAGGCGATCGTAAAGGAACTGGATTCCATGGGCCTTCTGGTGGCCATTGAGGACCTTACACACAATGTCGGCACGCACGATCGCTGCGGCACCACGGTGGAGCCGATGGTGAAGGAGCAGTGGTTCGTAAAGATGGACGAGCTGATAAAGCCCGCCGTGAAGGCCGTTGAGGAGGGAGAAATCCGGCTCATTCCCAAGAGCATGGAGAAGACCTACTACAACTGGACCAACAACATCAAGGACTGGTGCATTTCCAGACAGCTGTGGTGGGGCCATCGGATTCCGGCCTGGTATTGCGATGACTGCGGAGAGACGATTGTGGCGTCTGCGGCACCCTGCAGCTGCCCGAAATGCGGGAGCGAGCATCTGACGCAGGATCCGGATACGCTGGACACCTGGTTTTCGTCCGCTCTCTGGCCGTTTGAAACCCTTGGCTGGCCGGAGGAGACCGAGGATCTGAAGTATTTCTATCCCACGGATGTGCTGGTAACCGGCTACGACATTATTTTCTTCTGGGTGATCCGGATGATTTTCTCCGGCTACGAGCAGATGGGCGAACGCCCCTTCAAGACGGTCCTCTTCCACGGACTGGTCCGCGATGCGCAGGGGAGAAAGATGTCCAAGTCTCTCGGGAACGGCATTGATCCGCTCGAGATCATCAATCAATACGGCGCCGACGCACTGCGTCTGACGCTGATTACCGGCAACGCACCGGGCAACGACATGCGGTTCTATATGGAGCGCGTGGAGAACAGCCGCAATTTTGCCAACAAGATCTGGAACGCTACCCGGTTCATCATGATGAACATGGAGGACGGAAAGGAAGCGGATCCTGCGGCAATGCCGGAGGGGCTGCAGCCGGAGGATAAGTGGGTTCTGTCTACCTTCAATACCGTTGTGAAGGATGTGACGGAGAACATGGAGAAATTCGAGCTGGGCATCGCCGTGCAGAAGGTCTATGACTTTATCTGGGGCGAGTTCTGCGACTGGTACATCGAAATGGTGAAGCCGCGCCTTTACCGCACGGACGATGCGGCGGGCAAGGAGGCGGCATTGTGGACGCTGCAGACCGTTCTCATCGGGAGCTTAAAGCTCCTGCATCCGTACATGCCCTTCATCACGGAGGAGATTTTCACCACCGTCCAGACGAAGGAGACCTCCATCATGATTTCGGCATGGCCGGTCTGGGAGGAACGTTTCTCGTTCCCCGCAGAGGAGAAGGACATCGCCATGATCAAGGACGCGGTATCCGGCATTCGCAAGATGCGGAGCGATCGCAATGTGGCGCCCTCCAGAAAATCCAAGGTGTACGTGGTATCCGCGGATGAGAAGATTCTGGATGTATTCCGCAAGGACCGGCTTTTCTTTGAGACGCTGGCCTATGCCAACGAGGTGGTGCTCCAGAAGGATCAGGAAGGCATTCCGGAGGGAACGGTGTCGGTCATCGAGCCCTTTGCCACCTTCTTTGTCCCGATGCAGGATCTTCTGGACATCGAGGCGGAGGTAAAACGCCTCTCCGGCGAGCAAAAGCGCCTTGCGGGTGAGCTGAAGCGCTCGGAGGGTATGCTCTCCAACGAGAGATTCCTTGCCAAGGCGCCGGCATCGAAGATTGCCGAAGAGAAGGAAAAGCAGGAGAAATACCGTCTCCAGTATGAATCGGTCGAGGCAATGCTGCAGCAGCTGAAGACTTTGCAATAGGCATCTCGGCAGCGAAGGGAGTCCGGTGAGGCTATGATTAATTTTGATGAGGAGATCAAGAAATTTCATCCCAGCCTGGAGATCAATGACGTAGAGAATGCGATCTACAATCAGGATATGAAGGATATGGTGGATGTCATGCTCCGCATGACCAAGGACGGCGTATACGGCGCGGAAAGCTCACCGGCCCACGCCGGTGCGGCGCGTACGATGGGGATGATGTAGGCATGTATTGCTACAAATGCGGCTGCGAGCTCAACAGGACGGATCATTGTCCCAACTGCGGAGCGGATGTGGCGACATACAAGAAAATCATATATACGTCGAACTATCTTTACAATGACGGACTGCAGAAGGCACAGGTAAGGGATCTTACCGGTGCCATTCTGGCGTTGAAAAACAGCCTGTGGTTCAACAAGGACAATCTGGATGCCAGGAATCTGCTGGGACTGATTTACTATGAGATCGGCGAAACGGTGGCGGCGCTGTCGGAATGGGTGATATCCAAGAACATCAACGACGAGCGTCTTCACCGCAAGAACAATCCGGGAGCGGATTATCTGGCGCAGGTGCAGGCCAGCCGGCAGACCATGGAGAATCTCGACGCTTCCATTGAGCGCTACAACCATGCTCTGGAGTGCTGCTACTCGGGCAATCTGGATGTGGCCGTTCTGCAGCTGAAAAAAGTACTGACCGTCAATCCGCACTATCTTCGGGCAAGACAGCTGCTGGTGCTCCTTTACATCGAGAGCAAGCAGTACAAGCGGGCGGCAAAGGAGATTCAGAAGTGCCTTGCGCTGGATGTCAACAATACGGACACCCTGCGGTATCGCAAGGAAGTGGAGCTGCAGCTTGCACCGGAATCCGGCACCGCCGGCAAGAACGGGCACGGCCGCACCGGCAGCGTACGTACGGTAAAGACGGCGGGACTTGACGGAACCGGAACAGGGGCAAATGCGGCGAGAGGAAAGTCGCGCAGGAAGCAGAAGCCGAAGGTCGGCAGTGTGATCAAATACACCGCGGACAATGAGACCATTATCCAGCCGGTCAATGCGAGAAATCCCGGCGTGGACGGCTTCGGTCTTCCGTCCTGGATCTACGGCGGTGCCATCGGCCTTCTGGTGGGAGCGGTGGCCGTCGGCTTTGTGGTCATGCCCGCAAGAGTCCAGTCCATCCGCTCGGAGACACAGCAGCAGATCCGCGATATCTCGGCGGAATCGGACACCAAGGATTCCAGGATCACGGATCTTGAGAGTCAGGTGGATACGCTGACCGCAGAGCTTACGACCTATCAGGAGCAGGAAGCATTGACGGAGACGGGCAACGATCCTGCGTCCAAGCGCAATTCCCTGATGCTGAGCGCGGCCTACTACATAGAGGACTCGGTTCAGGTGCAGAATGCGGCAGACGCCCTGGGGAAGATTGATCCCGACACCTCCGCGGACGATATGTCGGAGGAATATGTGAAGCTCTACAACGATCTGTATCCGCTTCTGCGGGCACAGATTTTGCAGGATTATGCAACGGCCGGAATCGAGGCCTACGAGAAGGAGACGCCGGATTACGAGACGGCCATGACCAATCTGGAAATGGCGAATAAGTTCGAGGACACCTCCGGCTACGGGCAGACCTGGCCGCAGCGGCAATATTATCTTGCGGACAGCTATTATCAGCTGTACGAGGCGTCGGAGGATCAGACGCAGACCGCGGACTACATCAGCAAGGCGCGGGAAGTGATTCAGGGACTGGCAAAGGCATACCCGGATTCCGAGTACACGACGAAGGCCAATGCGCTGCTGGCGCAGCTGCCGGAGGTGACGGCGCAGACGGGCGCTGCCGCCGGATCGGACACGGCAGAGAGCACCGGCGGGACAACAGGCATCGGTGAAACCGCCGGGACGGCAGGTACAGACGCTGCCAACGGAACGACAGGTACAGCTGATACCGCCGGGACAACGGGAAGCGCCGCGGGCACGGCCGGAGCGGCAGACGGCACCGCGACGGGCAACGGGACCGCAACGGGCAGCGGGACTGCCGGAGCGGCGAATACACAGGAATGATCACGGATGGCAGCGGTTTGGCCGCCGGAGGAAAGGCGCACCAGGAGACTGGTGCGCTTTTGCGAATGGTGCGCGGAATCATTGCAGCTTAGAATCGTTGCGGCCCGGAGTCGCTGCAGCTCAGAATCGTTGCGGCCCGGAATCGTTGTGGCTCGGCATCGTTGCGATTGCTTTACGATTGCGGGAGGAGGCGCAGCAGGAAGGAAATCCATGGCACGAAGAGAAATGGAATTCAAGATGGAACGGCAGGGGCTCTTAAAGGAGGGCGATCATGTGACCGTGTCGGAAGGACTGCTGCCGAGCAATTACTATTATACGATTGATCCGTCGCTTGCCATGAGCGGGAATGTTCCGTTCACGAAGCGGCTCCGGGCCTGTGAGGGAGAGGTGATCTCCATCGAGGAAAACGAACGGGGCTATTATGTAAAGGTGGCATTTGAGGAGCATTGAAAAGAGGCGAAATGACACGAAACGACCAGACGAAGACGAAAGGGCAGACGAACCCGGCGCGGCCGGGAATGCCCCTGAGCAATGCGGTATATTGCTTCCTTGGATCATTGATCTGGGGAACCGCCTTTGTGGCACAGAGCGTGGGGGGCGAGGAGATCGATGCGATGGCCTTCGTGGGACTGCGCTTTCTCATGGGGGCCGCGGTGCTCCTTCCGCTTCTTCTTGTGCGCGCCGGCCTGCGCGGCAGAAGAATGCGGCAGGGTGACCGACAGGTGCAGCAGCCGGATCACCGGAGGGCCGTGCGGGGCGGAATGATCTGCGGGACGGCACTTCTTGTCGCCTCCTGGCTTCAGCAGGTGGCAATCCCGCAGGTGACCGTGGGAAAAGCCGGTTTTCTTACCGCACTTTACATCGTTCTGGTGCCGCTTCTCTCCCTCCTGTTCACCGGGAGATCGAGTGCAAAGGTCTGGATCGGCGCGGCCGTTGCGGCGGCGGGGCTGTTTCTTCTGTGCATGAAGCCGGGAGAGAGCTTTTCCATCGGAAAATGGGAGGGAATGCTCCTTTTGTGTGCGCTGGCCTTCGCTGTGCAGATCATGAGCGTGGACCACTTCGCGCCGGGCACAGACGGTGTGGAGCTGTCCTTTGTGCAATTCCTGACGACGGGGATTCTGGGAACACTGATTGCCGCAGGACAGGGAACCCTTGCTCTGTCGGGTGTGTCGGCGGGGGCTTTGGTCTCGCTGGCTTATGCCGGCATTTTCTCGAGCGGCATTGCCTATACCCTGCAGATTCTGGGACAAAAGGGCGCGGATCCCTCCATTGCTTCCCTGATCATGTCACTGGAATCGGTGATCAGTGCCGTGTCCGGCTTCCTCTTTCTGCACCAGACCTTATCCGCAAGAGAGCTGGCAGGCTGTGCTTTGATGGCAGGGGCCATTGTGCTGGTGCAGCTGCCGCAGGGCAGACACAGAAAGAGCACCGCGGTTCTTCCGGTACTCCTTGGCGTTCTCCTGCTGCCGGGGCTGCTCGGCGGCTGTACGGCGGCGCCGGGTACAGACGGAACACAGACGGAGAGCACCTCCACGACAGAGTCCAAGCTTCTGGAGGCAGGAGCCTATCAGGCGGCGGCCGATGCATTGAACAGCAGGATCCGGGAGGGAGAGGATACCGAGGAGAACCGCAGGCTTCTCGGCATCGCCTATATGGGACTGGGAGATTACCGGAGCGCCGCATCGGCGCTGGAGTCAGCCCTTCAGGCCTCCGGCATCGTGCCGACCGAAACGGAATACGACATCAACTATTATCTGGGCGTCTGCTACTACAAGCTGGGAAATTATGAGGAGGCGCTGGAGATCTATGATGCCATTGCGACAATGCGGCCGAGGGATGCGGATGCCGCACTCCTGCGGGGAGCGGTGAAGCTGCAGCTGGGCGACACGGACGGAATGGAGAAGGATTTCGCAAGGGCCATCGCCCTCGAGCCCGACAACTACGACCGCCTGCTCTCGGTATATACGGTGCTGGCGGATAACGGCCATGAGACAGAGGGCATTGCATACCTGCAGGATGCGCTGAACAGGAACGGCAGCAGCATGTCCGGGTACGACAAGGGGAGACTGGCCTATTACAGCCAGGATTATGAAACCGCCAGGGTGAATCTGGAGCAGCTGCACAACAATACGGATGAGAATGTTGTGCTGATGCTGGGGAGAACCTATGAGGCGCTGGGAGACTACAATTACGCTGCCAATGTATACAAAACCTATCTGGCGGCCAACAGCAACTGCCCGGAGGTTTACAACCAGCTGGGCATGTGCTGCATGCGGATGGCGGATTATGATGCGGCGCTGGAGGCCTTTCAGAGCGGCAAGGATCTCGGCAGCAGCGAATATCTTCAGAGCCTTTCCCTCAACGAGATCATCTGTTATGAGCACAAGGGGGATTTCGAAACCGCAAAGACGCTGATGACGTCCTATCGGGCGGCTTATCCCGGCGACGAAAAGGCGAGCCGGGAGGAAATTTTCCTGAAAACCAGATAAGGGAGCCTGCATGGGCGGTTTTCGTTGCGGACAGGGATTTCTGTGCGTATAATGCATCCGTGGACATGTCCGCGGAAGACAAAAGGAGGCATACATGATTTCAAAACTTATCAGCAAGATTCAGGAGAAGAAGGCACCCGTGGTGGTGGGTCTGGATCCACAGATGAGCTTTCTTCCGGAGATTCTCATCAAGGATGCACAGAAGCGTGTGCGTGAGAACGCACTGGATGAAGATCTTGCTGTTGCGGCGGATGCCATCTGGCATTTCAACAAGGAGATTGTCGATGCCGTGGCAGAGCTGGTTCCGGCGGTCAAGCCGCAGGTGGCCATGTATGAGCAGTTCGGCATTGCCGGAATGATGACCTATTGGAGGACCGTGCGGTATTGCCAGGAAAAGGGACTGATCGTCATCGGTGATGTGAAGCGCGGAGACATCGGCTCCACCTCCGAGGCCTATGCAAGGGCTCACCTCGGCCGGGTAGAGATCGGCGGACACCGCATCCGGGTTTTCAATGAGGACTTTGCGACGGTGAATCCTTATCTGGGAACCGACGGCATCAAGCCCTTTGTGGATGTGTGCAACCAAGAGGATAAGGGGATTTTCGTGCTGGTGAAGACCTCGAATCCGTCCAGCGGCGAATTTCAGGATGTGCTGACGAAGGACGGGCGCCCGATGTATGAGCTGGTGGGCGAAAAGGTCCGGGAGTGGGGCGAGCTGTCCATGGACGGCACCTACAGCAACGTGGGAGCCGTGGTGGGCGCAACCTATCCGGAGCAGGCAAGGGTATTGCGTGAACGGATGCCGCACACCTTCATTCTGGCTCCCGGCTACGGGGCGCAGGGCGCAACCGCCAAGGATCTGGCAGGATTTTTTGACAAGGACGGAATCGGTGCCATTGTCAACTCCTCCCGCGGCATCATTGCGGCGTATAAGAAGGATCCGTATGCAAAGTACGGAGAAAAGGGCTTTGCGGAAGCGGCAAGAGCTGCGACAATTGACATGATCGAGGATCTGCGGGCGGCGCTGTCCTGACGGGCAGGGTACGCCGCAGACGAAATTACGTGAATATTCAGCACTCCGCATCGGGCTTCTCCTTCGGAAAACCCCTGATGCGGCCCCAAAAGGAGACCGAATGGAACAGTACAAAAGAGAATTCATTGATTTTATGCTGGAATCGAAGGTTCTGAAGTTCGGCGACTTCACATTGAAGAGCGGGCGCAAGTCTCCCTTCTTCATGAATGCGGGCGCTTACCAGAACGGAACGCAGCTGGAGCGCCTCGGAGAGTACTATGCGCGCGCCATTCATGACGCGTACGGGCTGGATTTTGATGTCCTGTTCGGGCCGGCCTACAAGGGCATTCCGCTGGCGGTTGCAACGGTGATGGCCATCAGCCGTCTGTACGGCGTGGACATCCGGTATTGTGCGAACCGCAAGGAGGTCAAGGATCACGGCGATACCGGCATTCTCCTCGGCAGCAAGCTTGCGGACGGTGACCGCGTGGTGATCATCGAGGACGTCACCACATCCGGCGCCTCCATGGCGGAAACGGTGCCGATTCTGCGTGCGCAGGCCAAGGTGGAGATTCTGGGCCTTATGGTGTCTCTCAACCGCATGGAGGTCGGACTGGAGGGAAAGGTCTCTGCGCTGGATGAGATCCGGGATAAGTATGGCTTCCCGGCCGGCGCCATCGTAACGATGGAGGAGGTCATTTCCTATCTTGGCGCGGCAAAGGAGGGAGAAGAAAAGGCCTTCCTGACCGATGACATCAAAGAGGCTTTGAACGAGTACTACGCACAATACGGGGTACATTGATTGAGACGAAGGCATGGACATCTGTTCAGCAGCAGGGAGGTTTCCACGAACGCCCTGCTGTCGGTAACGCTGGGGGGGATTTCCCTGACGGCATGCTGCGTCATGATTTATCTGGCATATCTGGCATATGAGAACGGCGGCCAGGCGCAGCTGCGCTGCGGCGGTGTCGTTTTCATATGTCTTTTTTTCGCACTGGCGGGGATGATTCTGGGTATTCTCTCCCGGAGAGAGCCGGAGAAACAGTACATGGTCTCCTATCTGGGGATGTTCCTGAACGGCGCGGTGCTGTGTCTGGGATTTGCTTTGATGTATCTGGGACTGTAGCGAAGAGAATGGGAATATGGAAGAAATAGAAGAAGAACTGTTTGCTTTAGACCGCGAACGGATTCTGGAGCTGGCCGGTGAGGAGAACCTTGCGGTGGCGGATCGGGCCGCAGATTATCTGCAATGCGCGGCAAGATTTCTGAGGCAATTGCTGGAGGAGTGTGCCTTTGTCCGGGGCGGAGGCCTGCAGAAGGCGGAGCTTGGGGAGCTGCAGCGGCGCAATCATGTGCTGTACGAGGATATTCTGCCGGAGCATTATGCAGAAAGCTATGCCAATCCGGTGTATTGCACGGAACGGTTCGGGAAGGAATACGGGCCGTTGGCGGCGGCATTGATCTATGAGCTGCGCAGTATGATACCGTTTGTATATGAAGGACTCTCCTGCGAGCTGCGGATCCGCATGGAGCTCTTCCTGGAGGTTTATACGGCCTTTTCCGTGGAATGGCAGCAATACCGGACCCTGCAGGAGGAGGGACGTGATCCGGGGGAGCTCGGCGTGACCGGCGTGCCGCCGGTGAAGAGCCTTCGGCGAATTCTCTATGCCTATGTCAGCGATTATCTGGAGCAGGAGACAACCCTTACCGTTGGGCGAAAGCTCGTGGGGGAGACGGGAGCCGGGGATGCGGCCGCAGAGCGGCAGCCGGGCGATTACGCAATGGAGGTCCTGCGCACGTATGACCTGTCGGACCCGCGTTATCTGTATGCCTTCGGCGAGTACATCACGGACAATGAGCTGCGGCTTCACCGGTATCTGCAGGGACTTTCGGAAGAGAAAATCGCGGAAATGGCGGACATCTGGACCGAGGGGTACCGCATCGGCTTCGTGAATACCGGGAAGGACCTTTCCGCCAAGCGTTCCGCTTCCCTTTTGTGGCAGCTGGGATTCGAGCGCATGATTGTGCGGTCGGTGCGCAATCTGGAGGCAATGGGCAAAAAATGCATTTGCGTGCGCGTCACGGAGGGTCTGTTCGGTCTGCACGGGTCGGAGCCGGACGGCTATCACGGCACGGATCCCAACCCGCAATATCATTACGATCACCGGGAGGATCTGGCATTGATTCTGGACGGCCCGCTGGCGAACCGGATGACGGAGGCTTTGACGGCCGCCTACAAGGCATGGCAAAAGGAGACACCGTACTATGAGGGGCCTCTCGTGATGGACGTATTCGGGGATCCGCCCTTCCTGCCGCACATCGGCGAGGGGAAGCCGTCCTTTGGAAGCGAGCAGCAGAGGCTCATTGCGGGCTATCGCCGGAATGCCTCAAGGCAATACAATGAGGCGGTGATCGGCAGCAACCGGAGCTTTACGATCATTGCCTTTCCGTTGCCATCCATCGAAAAGGGGAATCCGAAGGGAGCCTCGTTCGAGGATATTTTCCGGGCGGTGATGGACATCAACACCCTGGATTATCTGACCTACCGGAACATTCAGAGTAAGCTGATTGATGCGCTTGACACGGCGGACCATCTGCACATCACGGGCCGGAACGGGAATCCGACGGATTTGACGGTGAATCTTTGGAAGCTGCAGGATCCGGAGCATGAATCCATCTTCGAGAACTGCGTCGCGGACGTGAACATCCCGGTGGGAGAGGTCTTTACCTCTCCGGTGCTGAAGGGAACGGGCGGACTGCTGCAGGTGTCGGAGGTCTATCTGGAGGGCGTGTGCTTCCGGGATCTGGCGCTGACCTTTGAGGACGGGATGGTTGTGTCCTATTCCTGCAGCAACCACAAGGGCGAGGAGAATGCCGAAGAGAAGGGAAGGGCTCTCATTGAGGAGAACATCCTGTTTCACCACAGGACGCTTCCGATGGGAGAATGCGCCATCGGCACCAATACGACGGCCTATGCGGCGGGGATCCGCTGCGGCATAACGGATCGTCTGCCGATTCTCATCGCAGAGAAAACGGGGCCCCATTTCGCGGTGGGGGACACCTGCTACAGCGACGAGGAAGACAATGTAAGCTTCAATCCCGGCGGAAAGAGGATTGTTGCAAAAGAGAATGAGATTTCGATGCAGCGGCACACCGCACCGGAAAAGGCTTATTACGGCTGTCACACGGACATTACCATTCCCTTTGCGGAGCTGGGCCGGATCGAGGCGGTCCGGAGCGACGGCAGCCGTGTGGTGCTGATCGAGGACGGAAGGTTCGTTCTGCCGGGAACAGAGGAGCTGAATCTTCCGCTGGAGGGTCTGGGCTGAAGAAGCTCTGCCTGTGCCTTTTGGGATTTCTGAAGACAAAGAGAGGAGTAGAAGACATGGCAACAGTTGGTATTGTAATGGGTTCGGATTCCGACATGAGCGTTATGAGCAAGGCGGCCGAGGTGCTGGATCAGTTCGGGATCAGCTATGAGATGCACATCATCTCGGCACACAGGGAGCCGGAGGTGTTCTTTGCCTGGGCAAAGGGTGCCGAGGAGAGAGGCATCAAGGTGATCATCGCCGGAGCCGGGATGGCAGCACATCTGCCGGGAATGTGCGCGGCACTCTTCCCGATGCCGGTCATCGGCATTCCGATGCACACGACCTCTCTGGGCGGCAGGGATTCGCTCTACAGCATCGTGCAGATGCCAAGCGGAATTCCTGTGGCGACGGTGGCAATCGGCGGCGGCAAGAATGCCGGCATTCTGGCAGCGAAAATTCTGGCGGTGTCGGACGCAGAGCTTCTTGCCAGACTCAAGGAGTTCTCTGCTACAATGGAGCAGGAAGTGAAGGACAAGGACGCAAGGCTGCAGGAGACAGGATACCGCGGCTATTGATCACGGCCGGTGAGGAACGGGCACCTTTGCGGGCAAGGCACAGGCAGAGAGCGGCAAAGCCGCAGCAATCACAGGACAAACGAGCAGGAGGATGAACGATGGCGCTTGATTACAAATCATCCGGCGTGGATGTAGAGGCCGGCTACCGGTCGGTGGAACTGATGAAGGAATACGTAAAGCGGACGCAGCGTCCGGAGGTGCTGGGAGGTCTGGGAGGCTTTTCGGGAGCCTTTGACTTGAGCGCCGTGAAGAAGATGGAGCACCCGGTGCTGCTCTCCGGAACGGACGGCGTGGGAACCAAGCAGAAGCTGGCCTTTCTGATGGATCGGCATGATACCGTAGGCATTGACTGCGTGGCGATGTGCGTGAACGATGTGGCCTGCGCCGGCGGAGATCCGCTGTTTTTCCTGGATTATATTGCCTGCGGCAAGAATGTCCCGGAGAAAATCGCAGCCATTGTCAAGGGAGTTGCAGAAGGCTGCGTGCAGGCGGACAGCGCCCTTCTGGGCGGCGAAACGGCAGAGCATCCCGGCATTATGCCCGATGAGGAATACGATCTGGCCGGCTTCTCCGTCGGTGTCGTGGAGAGGGATGAGATGATCACCGGAGAGAGCATTGCGCCGGGCGACATGCTGATCGGCATCGCCTCAAGCGGCGTGCATTCCAACGGCTTCTCTCTGGTCCGCAGGATCTTCAACATTGAGAGCAAAGAGGTGCTGGAGAGAACCTATGAGGAGCTGGGAGGTCAGAAGCTGGGAGATGTCCTCCTGACGCCTACGCGGATCTATGTTCATGCCATGAAGGCCATCCGCGAGGCCGGGGTCCGCGTCAAGGGCTGCAGCCATATTACCGGCGGAGGCTTCTATGAGAACATTCCGAGAATGCTGCCGGATCAGACCGTGGCCAGAATCCGGAAGGACAGCTATCCGGTTCCGGCAATTTTCAGGCTCATGCAGCAGACAGGCGGCATTGAGGAGCACGTGATGTACAACACCTTCAACATGGGGATCGGGCTGTGTCTTGCCATCGATCCTGCCGACAAGGACAAGGTGCTCGATGCGGTGCAGAAGACGGGAGACCGCGGGTATGTCATCGGAGAGATCATCGCGGCCGGGGATGCAGAGAGAGTGGATGCCGGCGGCAACACCAGCGCAGAGAGCAGGAAGGGCGTTGAATTATGCTGAAGCTGGCGGTTATGGTATCCGGCGGAGGAACCAACCTGCAGGCGATTATTGACCGGATTGCAGACGGAACCATAGAGAATGCACGAATTGTGTCCGTGATTTCCAACAATGACGGGGTGTATGCGCTTGAACGCGCCCAAAGGGCGGGAATCCCGTCAAGGGTTCTCTCTCCGAAGAGCTATGAAAGCCGCGAGGACTTCAATGCGGCGCTTCTTTCGGCCCTGCAGGAAACGGGGGCGGATCTGGTGGTTCTGGCCGGCTGCCTGGTGGCGATTCCGGCGCAGGTCATCGATGCCTTCCGCGGCCGGATCATCAACATTCACCCGGCTCTGATCCCTTCCTTCTGCGGGAAGGGCTATTACGGGCTGCATGTTCATGAGAAGGTGCTCGAAAGGGGCGTGAAGGTGACCGGGGCCACGGTTCACTTCGTGGATGAGGACCTGGACCATGGACAGATCATCCTGCAGAAGGCCGTGGAGGTGCCGGACGGAATCACGGCGCAGGAGCTGCAGCAGAAGGTAATGCGGGAGGCGGAATGGGAGATTCTGCCAAGAGCCATTGATCTGATTGCCCGGGGAAAGGTCCGGATTGATGGCGCGGTGACGAGAATACAGGATTGACAGCGGGAGGTGAGCATGAAGGTATTGTTGATCGGCGGCGGGGGCCGCGAGCATGCGATTGCGGCAGCGATCGTGAAATCGCCGCAGGTGGAAAAGCTGTATTGTGCGCCGGGAAATGCCGGCATCGCGGAAATTGCGGAGTGCGTGCCCATCGGCGTCATGGAATTCGACAGGCTGATTGCCTTTGCGGTGGAACAGCAGATTGATCTTGCGGTATGCAGCCAGGACGACCCGCTTTGCGCCGGCATTGTGGATGCCTTTGAGGAGGCCGGTCTGCGCATTTTCGGCACGCGGAAGAACGCGGCCATCATCGAGGGCAGCAAGGCATTTTCCAAGGATCTGATGAAGAAATATCACATTCCGACGGCGGCTTACGAGACCTTTTCGGATCCGGCGGCGGCAATGCATTATCTGGAGACGGCAAGTCTTCCGATTGTGTTGAAGGCAGACGGACTGGCGCTGGGAAAGGGCGTTCTCATCTGCAATACGAGGGAAGAGGCCATGGAGGGCGTCCGCACGATCATGCTGGACAGAAAATTCGGCGCTGCCGGGAACGAGCTCGTAATCGAAGAGTTCATGACCGGTCGGGAGGTGTCCGCCCTTGCCTTTGTGGACGGGCGCAATTATCGTCTGATGACATCGTCCCAGGACCACAAGCGGGCGCTGGACGGCGATCAGGGACTGAACACCGGCGGCATGGGAACCTTCTCACCGAGTCCGTTTTTCACGGAGGAGATCGAGAAGATCTGTCATGAGACGATCTTTGGCCCCACGGTGGCGGCCATGGCGGAGGAAGGAAGACCCTTCAAGGGAGTTCTGTATTTCGGTCTGATGCTGACCAAGGACGGCCCGAAGGTTGTGGAATACAATACCAGATTCGGCGATCCGGAGACGCAGGTGGTGCTGCCGCGGATGGAGACGGATATCATCGATGTGATGAATGCCTGCATTGACGGCACGTTGAATCAAACGGAGCTGAAATTTGCGGACAACGCGGCGGTGTGTGTGGTCATGGCAAGCGGCGGATATCCGGGCTCTTACGAAAAGGGAAAGGTCATTCACGGACTGGAGAAGCTGAAGGGACGGGAGGATCTGTATTGCTTCCATGCGGGTACAAAGTTTGATGAAAAAGGACAGGCGGTCACAAGCGGGGGCCGTGTCCTCGGCGTTACGGCATTGGCGCCGACCCTGAAGGAGGCAAGAGCAAAGGCCTATGAAGCGGTGAAGGAGATTTCCTTCGATCAGGCATTTTACCGGCATGACATAGGAAAGGCGATCGATCAGGCGCCATTCTGAAGACAAATGTCTTGGCATGAGAAGGATACCGTGCTATTCTGAGCGTGTATGCAACAACAATCAGACAAGGGAGTAGGTTATGGTAAGTTCCAGGTTTAATCGTATGCGGGGAATGGCCGCTGCCGTTGCTATGGCAGGTGCAGTAGCTCTTGCGTCCCCGGTGGCAATGGTGTCCGCGCTTGCGGCAACCGGAACCGTAACGGGAAGCGATATTAACGTGCGCAGTGAAGCGAGTTCCGATTCGAGCAAGGTCGGCACCGTTACGACAGGCGATACAGTAGAGGTTGGCGAGACAGCGACGGATTCCAGCGGTGCGACCTGGTACCAGGTTACTCTGAGCAACGGAACCACCGGTTATGTCCGGGGAGATTTCCTGACAGTGGACGAAACGGCGGATGCATCCTCGGATGAAGCGGCTGCAACGGATGAAGCGGCTGCAACGGATGAAGCCGCTGCGACGGATGAGACGGGTGCGGACGGAACCGATGCGGCTGCGGCGGAGGCTACGGCTGCTGCGGAGCAGGATACCGGCGGATATCAGATCGTGCTGGCGCCGGATGAGAACGGTGCGGATACCTATTATCTGTACAACAACAACGAAGGCAAACGGATGAAGATTTCCGACATCCAGAAGCTGGAAGACGATGTGACAACCGCGAATGCCAACACCAATGCGGCCAATAAGAAATTCACGATTGTGCTGGTCGTTGCCATTGCAGCCGTTGTTGTTCTGGGAGCCGCGGTGGTGATCCTGGCCATCCGTCTCAAGGATGCATTGGAGAATGGCAGAAGAGAGCGGGATCTTACGATGGAGCGCAGGGATCAGCGCAGGAACGATCACCGTGCAGACAGTGTGGAATCGCTGCGGAAGCCGCGGTCTCAGAGCGGAAAGGGCAGGAGCCGTGAGGATGCATATGCTTCCAATACGGTAAGACGCGTGGAACGGGATCCGCGCGATGCAAGACCTGCCGGCGGTGAACGGGTGCAGCGGCCCGCCGCTCGTCCTGCGGAAGGCGGCGCATATACGACCAGAACCAGAAGCGCAGCTCCTGCAAGGGATGCGGAAGGTAGAACGGTATCCAGAACGCCTGCTGCAAGGCCTGCGTCGGCGAACGCAAGACCCTCCGCAGGAACGGGAGAACGTCCGGTGCGCGCCGCAGAGGGACAGGAGAGACGTCCTGCCGCGAAGCCGGCGGCACGCCCGGCTGCCAGAAATTTTGCAGAGGATGATTTCGATTACGATTTCCTCAAGCTGGACGACAACGAATAAGAAAAACGAGTAAGAAAGACGGTTCCGAACCCGTCCTGCGGATGGGGCGAAATGAGACGGAATCGTGCATAGGTTGAAGAAAAGTGCCGTGTGTTATACAATGCGTAACACACGGCACTTTTGCGTGGAAGCGCTGAAATGCCGGCATACAGGAGCATACGGGCCGCAGATGCATTGCGGCGGAAAGGGCGAGAATGCTGATCGAGATTGATTTCAGCAGCGATGAGGCTATATACCAGCAGCTGTGCAACCAGATTATTCTGGGAATTGCAACGTCGCAGTTTACGGAAGGCGAGGTTCTGCCGTCCGTCCGTCAGCTGGCTGACGAAATCGGCATCAACATGCACACGGTCAACAAGGCCTATACCGTGCTGAAGCAGGAGGGCTTTGTAAAGGTAGACCGGAGAAGAGGAGCCGTCATTGCAGTGGATTCCGACAAGGCAAGAGCGCTGCGGGCCGTGAGAGAGAAGCTCTCCGAGGCCGCGGCGGAGGCCCTGTGCCGGGGACTTACCCGGGACGACATGCATGAGCTGGTGGATCAGGTCTTTGACGAATACGAGAGCTGCATTCGCAAGGCCCTGCAATCGGACGGTATATAAGACGGCGGAAGCCGGGAAGAGAACGCGACACGAAGGAATTGCCGCAGAGAGGCTGCGGCAGGAAAGGAACGAATGAGCATTCCCTATACGAAAAGAGCAGAGGAGGTCCTGCGTCTTGCTGCAGAGGCGGCCGCAGAGGGCGGCAGCACCTATGTGGGAACGGAGCATCTCCTGATGGGACTGGTGCGGGAGCCGGAGGGCGTTGCATCGCAGGTGCTGCGCGGCAACGGCATCACGGAGGAGAAGCTGCAGGAGATGATGGAGTCCCTGCGCATACAGGAGGGCGGCGTTGCCGTGCTGGACAAGGAGGGGTATTCCCCGAGGCTTCAGGATATTCTGGACGGGGCCCGTGAAATTGCCGAGATGGATTACCATGCGTCGGAGATCGGGACGGAATATTTCCTCCTTGCCATCATTCTGGAGCGGCAGAGTGTTGCCCTGAAGCTGATGGAGGCGGCGGGCGCGAACATAGGAAAGGTCTATTTTGAAACGCTGGCGGCCATGGGAATCGATGTGCGGGAGCATCGGAATGATCTGTCGCCGGAAGCGATCGGCGCAGACGCCGGGGAGAGCGCCGGCATGCTGGAGCAGTTCAGCCGGGACCTGACCGAGCAGGCCTCCCGGGGAGAACTGGATCCCGTTGTGGGACGGGAAAATGAGATGAAGCGGGTGATTCAGATCCTCTCTAGGAGGACGAAGAACAATCCGTGCCTTGTGGGGGAGCCGGGAGTCGGCAAGACGGCCATCGTCGAGGGGCTGGCGCAGAGAATCGTCGAAGGAAAGGTTCCGGAATCCGTGCAGGGAAAACGTGTTCTGACGCTGGACCTCTCCGCTATGGTGGCGGGCTCCAAATACCGCGGAGAATTCGAGGAGCGGATCAAGGGCGTGCTGGCACAGGTGCGCGCCCTCGGAAATGTCATTCTCTTTGTGGATGAGGTGCATACACTGATCGGCGCAGGCGCTGCGGAGGGCTCCATCGATGCCTCCAACATTCTGAAGCCTGCACTGGCCAGAGGCGAGGTGCAGCTGATCGGCGCGACCACCATCAATGAATATCATAAATATGTGGAAAGGGATGCGGCGTTGGAGCGCCGTTTCCAGCCGGTCTATGTGGAGGAGCCCGGCACAGCAGAAACCCTGGAGATTCTCAAGGGTGTCATTCCGCACTATGAGCGGCACCACGGCGTACAGGTGACCGAGGAGGCCATGAAGGAGGCCATTCGCCTCTCCGAGCGCTACATCAACGATCGGAATCTTCCGGACAAGGCCATCGATGTGCTTGACGAGGCCTGCGCGGCCGTGCGCCTTGCCGAAGGGAGCCATGGGAAGAAAAAAGACCATCTTCTGGAGCTGGAGGAGAAGATGGAGGCCGTCGACAGGAAGCTCGCGGCGGCGATTGTTGAGGGCAACCGCAGGACGGCCGCATCGGCGAGAAAGCGCTATGACGTGCTGCGGAAGGAGTACGAGGAGAGGATGCAGGAGAACCGGAGCGAGGAGAAGGGAGAAGGAGAGACCCCGCGCCCGGCTGTGACGCAAAAGGATGTTGCGGAGGTGATTTCGGTCTGGTCAAAGGTGCCGGTGAGTCGCCTGACGGAGAAGGAAAGCGAGCGCCTGGTGCGTCTTGAGGATACGCTGCACAAGCGGGTTATCGGACAGCAGGACGCCGTGACAGCGGTGGCAAGAGCCATACGAAGAGGACGGGTGGGATTGCAGGATCCGAACCGGCCCATCGGCTCCTTCCTGTTCCTGGGCCCCACCGGTGTCGGTAAAACAGAGCTTGCCAAGGCACTTGCGGAGGCAGTGTTCGGAGATGAGAAGAACATGATCCGTGTGGACATGTCCGAATACATGGAGCAATACGCGGTATCCAAGATGATCGGCTCCGCACCGGGCTATGTAGGCTATGAGGAGGGCGGTCAGCTGACGGACAGGGTCCGCAAGAATCCGTATTCCGTGGTGCTGTTCGATGAAATCGAGAAGGCCAATCCGGATGTGTTCAATCTGTTGCTGCAGATTCTGGACGAAGGACATCTCACGGACTCGAAGGGACGTCAGGTGAATTTCCGGAATACGATTGTGATCATGACCTCCAACGTGGGGGCCCGGAACATCGTGGATTCCAAGACCATCGGTTTCTCCTCGAGACCGACAAAGGAACAGGAATATCAGAAAATGCAGGACGGCGTGATGACAGAGGTCCGCAAAATGTTCCGGCCGGAATTCATCAACCGGATCGACGGCATTGAGGTGTTCCATGCGCTGAGTCGGGAAGAGCTGCTGCAGATCGTAACGCTTCTTGCGGCGGATCTGCAGAAACGGGCGAAGGAGCAGCTGAACCTGACCGTCCGCTTTTCCCATGCGCTGAAGGAGCATCTGGTGGATCGGTATGCGGATCCCAAGATGGGAGCGCGGCCGCTTCGCAGAGCCATTCAGACGGTTGTGGAGGATGAGCTCTCCGCGCGGATTCTCGCAGAGGAGTTCAAGGCGGGGGACACGGTGACCGTGGGCTTCCGCGACGGCAAGGTTGTTTTTGAAAAGGCCGAAAGGAAGAGAACCGGCAGGAGAGCTGCGCTGACAGAGGAGAAGGACTGAAGCAGGGCAGATTGCCGGACGATACAGGAAGACAGCGCCGCCGGAGAAAGGAAGGGGCATGCCGGGAAAGAAAAAGACGACTGCATTTTACTGCAGGGAGTGCGGCTACGAATCCGCAAAGTGGGTGGGACAGTGCCCGGGATGCCGGGAATGGAACACCATGGTGGAGGCACCGATCCGCATGAGCGCGGCAAAAGGCGCCGCGGGCCGCATGCCGACCGGGCTCGGAGCACGTCCGGAATTCGATGCAAGCCGCGCAAGGCCGGTTTCCCTTGCACAGATCAAGGACGAGGGGGAGCTGCGCTGGTCAACAGGGTACGGGGAGCTGGACCGGGTATTGGGCGGCGGCATCGTAAAGGGCTCCATGCTCCTTGTGGGGGGAGATCCGGGGATCGGGAAATCCACCCTGCTGCTGCAGGTGGTGCAGAAGCTTGCGGAGAACGGCCGGCGCATCCTCTATGTGAGCGGCGAAGAGTCGTTGCACCAGATCAAGCTGCGCGCCTCACGCGTGGGCTCGGTTTCACCGGAGCTGCGCTTTTTGTGCGAAACCGATCTGGACCGGATTACGGAGCTGCTGCTGGAGGAACAGCCGGAGCTCGTGGTGATTGATTCGATTCAGACCATGTACAACGGCTCTGTGGATGCGGCCCCGGGCAGCATTTCCCAGGTGAGAGAGACGACGGGGGTGCTGCTGCGCCTTGCCAAGCAGATGGGGATTACCTTCTTCATCATCGGCCATGTCACCAAGGAGGGAACGGTGGCAGGCCCGCGCGTGCTGGAGCACATGGTGGATACGGTGCTGTATTTTGAGGGAGATCGTTATGCCTCCTATCGGATCATCCGCGGAGTGAAGAACCGCTTCGGCTCCACCAATGAGCTGGGCCTGTTCGAAATGCGCCGTGAGGGTCTGTGCGAAGTGGAGAATCCATCGGAATATATGCTGTCCGGTCGGCCGGAAAATGCCAGCGGTTCGGTGGTGTCCTGCAGCATGGACGGCACCAGGGCCATGCTGACCGAGGTGCAGGCTCTGGTGTGCAAGACCGGCTACGGCTTTCCGAAGCGCCAGGCAACCGGGACGGACTATAACCGCGTCAGTCTTCTGATGGCGGTGCTGGAAAAACGCCTGCGCATTCCGCTGTCGGAGTACGATGCCTATGTGAATCTTGCGGGAGGCATCCGCCAGACGGAGCCTGCCCTGGATCTTGGCATTGCGCTGGCGATTCTCTCGAGCTTTCGCAGCGCACCGGTGGGAGACCGAACCGTCGCCTTTGGCGAGGTGGGACTCTCCGGCGAGGTCCGGATGGTCACCATGGCGGATCTGCGGGTGCAGGAAGCGGCGAAGCTGGGATTTACAAGAGTGATTCTCCCTGCCAGCAATCTGCAGGGGCTCAAGAAACCGAAGGGCGTGGAGGTAATCGGCGTTAAAAGCCTTCTGGAGGCGGCGGAAGAGCTCGGAGGATAAGGCGGACGGGATTGCATCCTTGAGAAAAACGTTGAGAAGAAAACACACACGAAAAAATGAACAGCGAACGGGACAGGTGCGGCGGCAGCTGCGCCGCGAGGAGGAGCTGTCTGTGTCCTATGGGAGAATGTTCCTCAAAAAGACCGCTCAGTATCTCTTAAAGCCTTTGACCTTTGCGCCGGCCCTTCTGATCATGGTCATGATTTTCCGGTTCTCTGCCCAGAACGCGGCGGTGTCTACCTGGCAGAGCGTAACGTTCACGGAACGGATCGTGCACTCTGTCAACTATCGTCTGGGGATGAACTGGTCGCCGGCCCTCCAGGCGTTGTATGTGGAGCAGGCAGAAGGCTATGTCCGCAAGCTGGCGCACTTCAGCGAATATGCAATGCTGGGGCTGTGTCTGGCGCTGCCCTTGTATGCGTACCGCATCCGCGGGCACCGACTTCCGCTGACCGCACAGCTCCTCTGCAGCCTGTACGCGATCTCGGATGAATTCCATCAGAGCTTTATTCCCGGACGGACACCGCAGCTGCGGGACGTTCTCATTGACAGCGCAGGCGCCCTTCTGGGAATCCTGATCGGGTGGCTCATCGCCCATACGGCTGCGCGGACCATCCTTCATCCTCTTTCATTGGAAGAAGAGCGAAAGGTCCGCGATGACTACCTTCGGCACAGGCGGGGGAATTCATGAGTTTCCGCTCACATGCCGGCCAAGCGACGGGGCCGGACATTCTCCGCCGCCCTGTCGCTGGGGTACATGTGCAGATTTTCCATCTTGTTTTTTGGGGAGGCAGGTGCTATAATCGTCAAGTCGGTTGCGGGGTGAAACGATGCGGCCGCACAGAAGCATACATAGAGGTGTCGTCGAAGGGCTAAGACTGCGGTCTCCAAAACCGCCAATGGGGGTTCGAATCCCTCCACCTCTGTTCACAGAACGGCAAAGAGGCAGCTGGAACAGCTGCCTTTTTTGTGCCTTTTTTTATGAAAATGAAGTGCGCGGATACGGTCTGCTCGCCAGCCAGCCAGCCAGCGACGGGTCCTGACGGAGTTGTCCGATCCGGGGACGCCTCGCGGCTCCGTGTTCGGACCTAGCGGTGCTAAGCTCGCAGAATACGCTCGCAAGCACCGAGGCCTCGCAAGGCCCCGGATCCGGACATTCTCCGCCACCCGGTCGCTTGGCTGGCGCCTGTACAGCAGCAGTGCGTCCGGGGCCTTCTATTTTCTTAACCCCCGTCTGTGAAAAAATACGGTCTCTATGCTATAATCGCCACAGTATGTCATGTTGAACCGTAATCCAAACTGTACCGGGGTATTCCCGCACAAGGAGACAGCAGGAATGAGTGATGTAAGAAGAGTCTATGTTGAGAAGAAGCCGCCCTATGCCGTGCAGGCAAGGCACACGCTGGAGGAGATCCGCGACTTTCTCGGCATTCGCGGAATCGAGGAGCTGCGCATTCTGATCCGCTACGACGTCGAGAACATTCGGGACGATGTATTCGAGACCGCGTGCCGCTGTGTATTTTCGGAGCCTCCGGTGGATGACCTGTATCCGGAGGAATTCCCCGCGCCGGAAGGAAGTGTTGTTTTCTCGGTGGAGGCACTGCCCGGTCAGTTTGATCAAAGGGCGGATTCCGCCGTGCAATGCATCCAGCTGCTGAACCCGGATTCCAACGTCATCATCAAGACCGCACAGACGTATGTGCTCACAGGAACCATTACAGAGGAAGAGCTTTCCAGAATCAAATCCAATCTGATCAATCCCGTCGATTCCAGAGAGAACAATGATCCGAAGCCGGAGACACTGGCAGCCGAATATGAGGCTGCACCGGAGGTCACGATCTTCGAAGGCTTCATCGAAATGAAGGAAAATCAGCTCAGGGAGCTGTACGGCTCGCTGGGGCTTGCGATGACCTTTGCCGATTTCAAATTAATTCAGGATTATTTCAGCGGACGCTTTGACAACGCCGTACACAGGGATCCGACGATGACGGAGATCCGTGTGCTGGACACCTACTGGTCCGATCATTGCCGGCATACCACCTTCTCAACCGAGCTGCGCGACATAGCCTTTGAGGACGGTTATTATCGCGTTCCGATGGAAACGACCTTTCAGAGCTATCAGGACACGAGAGAGGAGATGTATGCGGATCGCCCCGAGAAATATCCGTGTCTCATGGACCTTGCCATTATCGGCGTGAAGAAGCTCAAGGCGGAGGGGAAGCTGACGGATCAGGAGGAATCGGATGAGAACAACGCCTGCTCCGTTGTCATTCCCGTAAAAGTGGATTACGGACAGGGGCCGGTGGAAGAAGAGTGGCTCATGTTCTTCAAGAACGAGACTCATAACCATCCCACGGAGATTGAACCCTTCGGCGGTGCGGCCACCTGCCTTGGCGGCGCAATCCGCGATCCGCTCTCCGGAAGAGGATATGTATACCAGGCCATGCGCGTCACGGGTGCGGCCGATCCCACGGTGCCCGTTGCACAGACACTGGAGGGCAAGCTTCCGCAGAAGAAGCTGTGCACCGGAGCGGCTCAGGGTTACTCGAGCTACGGCAACCAGATCGGTCTTGCGACGGGAGAGGTGAAGGAAATCTATCATCCCGGCTATGTGGCCAAGCGCATGGAGATCGGTGCCGTGATGGGAGCGGCAAGGCGTTCGGACGTGATCCGTGAGAACAGCGATCCGGGGGACATCATCATCCTTCTCGGCGGACGGACGGGTCGCGACGGCTGCGGCGGAGCCACCGGCTCCTCCAAGAAGCACACCGAGAAATCGCTGGAAAGCTGCGGCGCAGAGGTGCAGAAGGGCAATGCGCCCACAGAGCGCAAGCTGCAGAGACTGTTCCGCCGGCCGGAAGTGTCCCACCTTATCAAGAAATGCAATGATTTCGGTGCGGGCGGTGTGTCGGTTGCCATCGGCGAGCTGGCAGCGGGACTGGATGTGAATCTGGACCTGGTACCGAAGAAATACGAGGGACTGGACGGCACGGAGCTTGCCATCTCGGAGTCTCAGGAGCGCATGGCGGTCGTGGTCGCACCGAAGGACAAGGAAGAGTTCCTTCGCTATGCCGCAGAGGAGAATCTGGAGGCAACGCCGGTGGCGGTTGTCACAGAGAAGCCGCATCTGGTGCTGAACTGGAGAGGAAAGGCCATTGTGGACATTTCCAGAGCCTTCCTGGATACCAACGGCGCACACCAGGCGACGGATGTGACCGTGGAGATGCCCGATCCGGACGAGAATTATCTGAAGAAGATTGCGGCCGGCGCGGTGCGAAGCGTGCTGGAGGAGGAGCCGGAGAATTCCGCAGACGGTGCGGTATTCGCAAAGGCATTTCTCCCGCTCCTTGGGGATCTCAATGTCTGCTCCCAGAAGGGACTGGTGGAGCGGTTTGATTCCTCCATCGGCGCAGGAACCGTTACCATGCCCTACGGCGGGCAGTACCAGCTGACGGAAACCCAGGCCATGACGGCAAAGCTTCCGGTTCTGGGCGGTAAGACGGACACGGTTACCATGATGAGCTATGGCTTTGACCCGTATCTGTCCAGCTGGAGTCCGTACCACGGGGCAATTTATGCCGTGACGCAGTCCATCGCCAAGATCATCGCCGGGGGCGGAACCTATGACCGGCTGCATTTCACCTTCCAGGAATTTTTCCGCCGCATGAGCATGGAGCCGACGCGCTGGAGTCAGCCGTTTGCGGCGCTTCTGGGCGCCTACGATGCGCAGATCGGCTACGGCATTGCCTCCATCGGCGGGAAGGATTCCATGTCCGGAACCTATGAGGACAAGGGCAAGGACATCGATGTGCCGCCGACGCTGGTTTCCTTTGCCGTAGACGTCGCAAAGGGAGAAGAGATTGTGACGCCGGAGCTCAAGCAGGCGGGAGATGTACTGGTTCGTTTCTATATCGAAAAGGATGAATTCGACATTCCGGTCTATGACAGCGTCATCGCCCTGTATCACAAGGTGACGGAGCTCCTTCAGTCCGGGACGGCGGTATCCGCCTATGCACTGGACAGCTACGGCGTGGCTGCTGCTGCGGCGAAGATGGCATTCGGCAATCAGCTGGGAGTCCGCTTTAACGAGGAGCTGCCGGTCCGTTCTTATTACGACAACGGTCTGGGCGATCTTCTGCTGGAAATTCCGGCCGAGGAGGTTCCTGCTCTGGAGAACCTGGAGGATGTGGACTATGAGATCGTAGGAACCGTTCTGGGAAAGGGCGACGGCTTTGAATACGGCGACAGCAGGATTTCCATGGAGGAGGCATTGTCTGCCTGGAAGAAGCCGCTTGAGAGCGTTTTCCCGACGGTGGCGGTGAAAGAGAAGACACCGGTGGAGAGCCCGCTCTTCAAGGCGGAATCGGTATATGTCTGCGGACATAAGCTGGGACAGCCGACGGTGTTCATTCCGGTCTTCCCGGGGACCAATTGCGAGTATGATGCGGCGGCGGCCTTCGAAAAGGCGGGGGCAAGAGCCAGCGTCTGCGTATTCCGCAACATCACGCCCACCGGGATCCGCGATTCCGTTGAAGAGTTCGGCAAGACCATTGAGGGAGCGCAGATGATCATGTTCCCCGGCGGCTTTTCCGCGGGCGATGAGCCGGACGGCAGCGCCAAATTCTTTGCCACCAGCTTCCGGAACGAGCGAATCCGGGAGGCCATCGCAGATCTTCTGAACAAGCGCGACGGACTGGTGCTGGGAATCTGCAACGGCTTCCAGGCCCTGATCAAGCTGGGACTGGTACCGAACGGGGCATTGACCGGGCAGGATGAGAAGGCACCGACGCTGACCTTCAATACCATCGGCCGTCATATTTCCAAGGAGGCCTACATCAAGGTTGTCAGCAACAAGTCTCCCTGGCTGCAGGAGGCGGAGCTGGGCGGTGTATACGTCAATCCGGCGTCCCACGGCGAGGGACGGTTTGTCGCACCGAAGGAGTGGCTGGAGAAGCTGTTCGCAAACGGACAGGTGGCGACCCAGTACTGTGACCCTGCCGGCAATGTGTCCATGGATGAGGAGTGGAACATCAACGGCTCCTACATGGCCATCGAGGGCATTACCAGCCCGGACGGAAGGGTATTCGGCAAGATGTGCCATTCCGAGCGAATCGGCGAGCATGTGGCCGTGAACATCATCGGCGAGCAGGATCTGCGCATTTTCGAAAGCGGCGTGAACTATTTCCGGTAATTAAAAGCGCTTGACAGAGGGATTTGTACAGAAGGGTTTGATATAGAAGGGACAGTAGAGCATGAAGGCATTTTTGATTCTGGAGGATGGAACGGTCTTTTCCGGGACGTCCTTTGGCGCCGACAAAGAGGTGATCAGTGAGATCGTATTCAATACCTCCATGGCCGGCTATCCGGAGGTTTTGACCGACCCGAGCTATGCGGGACAGGCGGTGTGTATGACCTATCCGCTGATCGGCAATTACGGCATCTGTCTGGAGGATATGGAGTCCGACAGACCGTGGCCGGATGCGCTGATCGTACGGGAAGCCTGCACGGAGCCCTCCAATTTCCGGAGCGATGAGACACTGGATTCGTTCCTCAGGCGCTACGACATTCCGGGCATTGCGGGCATTGATACCAGAGCACTGACCAAGATCCTGCGGGAGAAGGGCACCATGAACGGCATGGTGACGACGGATGCAGCCTATGATCTGGAGACGGTGCTCCCGAAGCTCCATGCCTATACCTGCGGAAAGGTCGTGGAAAAGGCGACCTGCAAGGAGCGTCTGGAGCTGTCCGGCACAAGGGAGCTTGCCGAGAACGGACCGCTCTCCGGCCATGCCGTCTTTGATGCGGAGAGCTATGAACAATATCGGAAGGGCGATAAGAGCCGGAAGGAACCGCGCCCCAGCCTTGTCCGCACGCTTTCGGGCAGCGGCCTTCACATTGCGCTGCTGGACGTCGGCTACAAGAAGAACATTGCGCGCAGCCTTGCCATGCGCGGCTGCGATGTCACAATTTATCCGGCGACAACGCCGGCAGAGGAGATTCTCGGCGATCGGCCGGACGGCATCATGATTTCCAACGGCCCCGGCGATCCGAAGGAGAATACCGGCATCATCGCCGAGGTAAAGAAGCTGTATGAGAGCGACGTGCCGATTTTCGCCATCTGCCTCGGGCATCAGCTGATGGCCCTGGCCACCGGGGGCGACACCTATAAGCTCAAATACGGCCACCGCGGCGGCAACCATCCGGTGAAGGATCTGACCACCGGCAGGGTGTACATTTCCTCGCAGAATCACGGCTATGCCGTGGACGAGGGATCGGTGCGTCCCGAGATCGCAAAGCCTCTGTTCCGCAACGTCAACGACGGAACCAACGAAGGCCTTGTGTACGAGAACAAGAACATCTTTACGGTGCAGTTCCATCCGGAGGCCTGCCCCGGTCCGCAGGATTCCGGCTTCCTGTTCGACCGTTTCATCGCGAACATCAGAGCCGGGCATATGACAACCGAGTGCGGAAAGGAGACCAGATAATCATGCCGAAAAGAGAAGATGTCAAAAAGGTAATGGTCATCGGCTCCGGCCCGATTGTCATCGGACAGGCGGCGGAGTTCGATTATGCGGGAACGCAGGCCTGCCGCTCCCTGAAGGAGGAGGGCGTAGAGGTCTGCCTCGTCAACTCCAATCCTGCCACCATCATGACGGACAAGGACATTGCGGATGAGGTTTACATCGAGCCGCTGAACGCGAAGGTCCTCGAGAAGATCATCGAAAAGGAGAAGCCGGATTCCATCCTGCCGACGCTGGGCGGACAGGCCGGTCTCAACCTCGGCATGGAGCTGGCGGAATCCGGTTTCCTCGAGAGAGAGGGTGTCAAGCTCCTGGGCACAACGGCGCTGACCATCAAAAAGGCAGAGGACCGGGAGATGTTCAAGGAAACCATGGAGAAGATCGGCGAGCCGGTTGCCGCATCGGAGGTGGTGGAGAACATCGAGGACGGTGTCGCCTTTGCCGAGAAGATCGGTTATCCTGTCGTGCTGCGTCCCGCCTATACGCTGGGCGGCTCGGGCGGCGGCATCGCGCACACACCGGCGGAGCTGCGCAAGATTCTGGAGAACGGCCTGCGGCTTTCCCGCGTGGGACAGGTTCTGGTGGAGCGCTGCATCTCCGGCTGGAAGGAAATCGAATATGAAGTAATGCGCGACGGCGCAGGCAACTGCATCACCGTCTGCAACATGGAGAACATCGATCCGGTCGGCGTGCACACGGGAGATTCCATCGTTGTCGCGCCCTCCCAGACACTTTCCGACAAGGAATACCAGATGCTGCGTACGGCGGCGCTGAACATCATCGATGAGCTGGAAATTACCGGCGGCTGCAACGTGCAGTTTGCCCTGCATCCCACGAGCTTCGAGTATTGCGTCATCGAGGTAAACCCCCGCGTTTCGAGATCCTCCGCACTGGCCTCCAAGGCGACCGGCTATCCCATTGCCAAGGTAGCGGCGAAGATCGCGCTGGGCTTTACGCTGGATGAGATCAAGAATGCGGTGACGGGCAAGACCTATGCCTCCTTTGAGCCGGCACTGGATTATTGCGTTGTGAAGTTCCCCCGGCTGCCCTTTGACAAGTTCATCCACGCCAAGAGAACCCTGACCACCCAGATGAAGGCAACGGGTGAGGTCATGAGCATCAGCACCAGCTTTGAGGGCGGTCTGATGAAGGCACTCCGCTCCCTCGAGCAGCATGTGGACGCTCTGGACAGCTATGATTTCAGCCATCTGTCCAAGGAGGAGCTGTTCGCACGGCTTACGGTGGTGGACGATCAGCGGATCTGGGTGATCGCGGAGGCGCTCCGCAAGGGGATTTCGCATCAGACGATTCATGAGATCACGATGGTGGACGAGTGGTTCATCGACAAGATCCACAATCTGGTCCGCATGGAGGCCAGGATCAAGCGGGAGCCTCTGACAACCGAGCTTCTGGCAGAGGCAAAGCGCCTGGAGTTCCCGGACTGCGTCATTGCCCGCTGGACCGGCAAAACCGAGAAGGAGGTTGCAGAGCTTCGCTATGCAGCCGGCATCACGGCGCGGTACAAGATGGTAGATACCTGCGCCGCCGAGTTTGAGGCGCAGACCCCGTATTTTTACTCCGTTTACAACACGGAGGATGCCGACGAGGCGAAGGAGCGCGTCACACAGAGAAAGAAGATCCTGGTGCTCGGCTCCGGACCGATCCGCATCGGACAGGGCATTGAATTCGACTATTGCTCGGTTCATGCCACCTGGGCCTTTGCGCGGGAGGGCTTTGAGACCATCATCATCAACAACAATCCGGAGACGGTGTCCACGGACTTCGACATCGCGGACAAGCTGTACTTTGAGCCCTTGACGCCGGAGGATGTGAAGAACATTGTCGACATCGAGCATCCGGATTATGCGGTGGTGCAGTTCGGCGGACAGACCGCCATCAAGCTGACGCTGAGTCTGACCCAGATGGGTGTTCCGATTCTGGGAACGGATGCCAAGGACGTGGATGCGGCAGAGGATCGTGAGATCTTTGATGAGGTGCTGCAGAAGTGTGAGATCAAGCGTGCCGAGGGTGCCACGGTCTACACGGCCGAGGAGGCCAAGGAGGTGGCACACCGCCTGGGATATCCGGTGCTCGTGCGCCCCAGCTACGTTCTGGGCGGTCAGGGCATGCAGATTGCGCTCTCCGATGAGGAGATTGAGCAGTTCATGGCGGTGATCAACCGCTACACGCAGGAGCATCCGATTCTGGTGGATAAATACCTTCAGGGTACGGAAACCGAGGTGGATGCGGTTTGCGACGGAGAGAACATCCTGATTCCCGGCATCATGGAGCATATTGAGCGCTCCGGCGTTCACTCGGGAGATTCCATCTCCGTGTATCCTGCCCAGACCCTGTCGGAGCATGTCAAGGAGACCATTGCAGAGTATACGAGACGTCTTGCGAAGGAGCTGCACATCGTAGGATTGATCAACGTGCAGTTCATTGCGGTGGGAGAGGATGTCTACATCATTGAAGCCAATCCCCGTTCCTCGCGCACGGTTCCCTATATCAGCAAGGTCACCGGCATTCCGATCGTGGATCTGGCGGCCAAGTGTATGCTGGGCCATAAGCTGACGGAAATGGGGTATAAGCCGGGACTGGCACCGGAGGCCGGGACCATTGCCATCAAGATGCCGGTGTTCTCGACGGAGAAGATCCGCGGTGCGGAGATCTCGGTGGGTCCGGAGATGAAATCCACGGGTGAGTGCCTGGGCATTTCCAGGGACTTCAACGAAGCTCTGTACAAGGCCTTTATGGGTGCCGGCGTGAGCCTGCCGAAGCACCGCCAGATGATCATCACGGTCAAGGATGCCGACAAGGGTGAGATCATCGACATTGCAAGACGCTATGAAAAGCTGGGCTATATCATTTACTCCACCAGAAGGACCGCGGAGAATCTGCAGGAGCACGGCATTCATGCAAGAAAGGTGAACCGGATCGGGCAGGAGTCGCCGACGGTGATGGACCTTCTCCTGGGACATAAGATTGATCTTGTCATTGATACTCCCACACAGGGACATGATAAGAACCGGGACGGCTTCCTGATCCGGCGTACAGCCATTGAGACGGGCGTGACCACCATCACATCGCTGGATACGGCGAAGGCCCTGGTGTCTTCCCTGGAGCATCAGGAAGAGGAGCAGGAGCTGGAGATCATCGACATCGTGAAGCTCTGATACGGTCACGGCGCGAGGATAGAATGAATTCTGTGAATTACAGCAAGGAGATGGAGAAAATCATCGCCTGGAACAGGGAGCAGGGGCGGATTCCGTCCCTGCTCCTGCAGGTCTGCTGTGCACCTTGCTCCAGCCATTGTTTGGAGTGTCTGCGGGAGGACTTTGACATCACGGTCCTGTTTTATAATCCGAACATCTCGGACCGCGTGGAATATGAGAAGCGCAAATCCGAGGAGCTGCGTCTTATCCGGGAATACAACCGGCAGGTGGAGCAGCAGGATTTCGAGGGCATGCATTCGACGAAAAGAGCGCGGAAAATCAAGGTTTTCGATGTTGACTACGATGGTCAACAGTACGAAACGGCCGTAAAGGGGCTGGAGGACTGCCCGGAGGGGGGCGACCGGTGTACCGTGTGCTTTCGCCTGCGCCTTGGCAGAGCCGCGCAGTTGGCGGCAGAGGGCGGATACGATTTCTATACCACCACGCTGACCATTTCGCCGCGAAAGGATGCGGCCCGGCTGAACCGGATCGGTGAAGAGATGGGAGAGCAGCACGGCGTCTGCTGGCTGCCCTCGGATTTCAAGAAAAGAGACGGCTTCAAGCGTTCCGTTGAGCTCTCCGGAAGGTTCGGGCTGTACCGTCAGAATTATTGTGGCTGCAAATACAGCAAGGCGGCGGTCTGCCCGGAGAATATGTGATATACAAGGAAGGATTTCCATATGAATCAGCTATTGGATGTGTTGTCGGAAGAGATGGGAAGGGCATTTGCCGCAGCGGGCTACGATGCGGCCATGGGAAAGGTTGTGGTTTCCGCCCGTCCGGATCTTGCGGAGTATCAGTGCAGCGGTGCCATGGCAGGGGCGAAGCAATATCATAAGGCGCCCTTTGCAATCGCCGGGGAGGTGGCCGAAAAGCTTGCGGACTCTGCGGTTTTTGCGGATGCAGCGGTTGTAAAGCCGGGATTTCTCAATGTCAACGTGAAGGATGATTTCCTCCGTGATTTCCTCCGCCGGATGGCAAGGGAGGAGAAGTTCGGCATGCCGCAGCCCGAAAAGCCGAAGACCGTTGTTCTGGACTATGGCGGACCCAATGTTGCCAAGCCGCTGCACGTGGGACATCTTCGCTCTGCGGTCATCGGCGAAGCCGTAAAGAGAATGGTGCGCTATCATGGCGACAAGGCCATCGGCGACATTCATCTGGGAGACTGGGGACTGCAGATGGGGCTTGTCATCACGGAGCTGGGAAAAAGACACCCGGAGCTTCCTTATTTTGACCCTGCTTACGAAGGAGAGTATCCGGAAGAGGCGCCCTTTACGGTGAGCAATCTGGAGGAGATTTATCCCTATGCGAGCGCCCTTTCCAAAAAGGATGAGGCGTACCATGCGGAGGCGCTGGAGAACACGCACAGGCTGCAGGAGGGGGACCGCGGGTACCGCGCGCTGTGGCAGCACATCATGAGGGTGTCGGTTGCCGATATGAAGCGCAATTATGCGAATCTGGATGTGACCTTCGACCTCTGGAACGGCGAGTCTACGGTGAACGATCTGATTGCGCCCATGGTGGAGGACATGAAAAAGTCCGGCACGGCCTACGAGAGCGAGGGTGCGCTGGTGGTGGATGTCGCGGAGGCCTCGGATCCGAAGGAGGTTCCGCCCTGCATGATTCTCAAGAGCGACGGCGCGGCGCTGTATACCACAACGGATCTGGCCACGATTCTGGACCGCAGGAACTGCTTCCACCCGGATGAGATCATCTACATCACCGACAAGCGGCAGGCACTTCACTTCGTGCAGGTGTTCCGCGCGGCAAGGAAATGCGGCCTCTGCGATGAGGGAACACAGTTGCGTCACATCGGATTCGGCACGGTCAACGGCAAGGACGGGAAGCCCTTCAAGACAAGAGACGGCGGTGTCATGCGCCTGGAGACGCTGATTCAGGATATTTACGAGAGCATGCTCGAGAAGATTTCGGGCAATCCGGAGATTACGGGAGAGGAAGCGGAGGATACCGCAAGGAAGGTGGCGCTGGCAGCCATCAAATACGGCGATCTTTCCAACCAGGCCTCCAAGGATTATATTTTCGATACGGAGAAGTTCACCTCCTTTGAGGGGGATACGGGCCCGTACATCCTGTATACCATTGTCCGCATCAAATCCATCCTGGCCAAATACCGGGCGGCAGGCGGCAGGAAGCCGGAGGAGCTCTCCGTTGCAGCGCCCTGCAGCAAGGCGGAGAAGACGCTGATGCAGGACATCGCAGGGTTCGGCGCCATGATGACGGGAGCATATGAGGAGTGTGCACCGCATCGGATCTGCGCCTACATCTTTCAGGTATCCAATGATTTCAACAGCTTCTATCACAGCACGCGCATCCTGACGGAGGAGGATGCCGACCGGAAGGAGGGCTGGATTGCACTTCTGGAGCTGACCAGGCAGATCCTGGAGACCTGCATCGATGTGCTGGGCTTTGCGGCGCCGGAGAGGATGTAAGCCGGAGAGGATATAAGCCGGGGAGGATGTAAGCCGGAGAGAATGTGAGCCGGAGAGAATGTGAGCCGGAGGGGATGTGATATGGAACTGGATGATATTTTTGCAGCAGGAAGAGATATCATGGATCAGGTCGCCGATGCCATCCGCACAGGCGATTATCAGAATCTGGCCGGCCGGGTGCAGGGCAGCATAGACAGGGCGGCAGGAGGATCGGCGCATCGAAAACAGAAGGAGAGGAATTTCTTTCTGGTGAAGAGGCCGGATCCGGGCAAGGGAAAGGGGAGGATGCTGGCCGGAATCCTCTTCGGCATTTTACCGGGGCTGATGACGCTGATGTTTGTTCTGGGGGTTCCGGCCCTCCTGTTGACCGGGTCAGTCGGTCTCGTCGGAACAGATGTGATCTTCGCCCTTGTCTTTGGCCTTATTACCTATGGCTTTGCCATGCTGGCAAGAAGCGGCAAGAAGCAGAACGATCTGGTAAAACGTTATTATGAATACGGGACGCTGGTGGGAAACGGCCGGGAATACGTTGCCGTATCGGAACTGGCCGAGAGAACGGGCAGAACGAGAGAGGAGGTCTGCGCGGATATAACGGCGATGCGGGCGGAAGGATATCTTCCCTACGCGGTGCTGGACAGGGCGAAGAGCACGGTGATCCTTACGGATGAAATGTACCGGCAATACGCCATGGCGGAAGCGGAAAGAGCCCGTCGCGAGGAGGAAGAGAGAGTGCGGAATCTCGCGGCGGATGCGAAAATGCAGGGAACCGGGAAAACCTGGGAAGAGGCGGCAAAGGATGTGGCCGGCGCAGATGCCAGGGAGCGGGTGCAGCAGGCCCGTGCAAAGGCCGGGGAGAAGGAGAGCCGGGGCAAAGCGGGGAACGAGACGGATACGCTGATGGAAGAGGGCAATGCGTACATCGTTGAAATCCGTGCCATCAATGACCGGATTCCGGATACGGAGGAGATGTCGGACAAGCTGTATCGCCTCGAGAACATCATGAAGCGGATCTTTGCACAGGTGGAGAAGCATCCGGAGAATGCCAAGGATCTGCGAAGGCTCATGGAATATTACCTGCCGACAACGATCAAGCTGCTGCGCGCCTATGCGGAGCTGAATGAGCAGCCGGAGGCCGGGGAGAACATCCGGGACACCAAGCGTCAGATCGAAAGCTCCATGGACGCCATCAACGGGGCCTTTGAAAAGCTTCTGGATGATATGTTCCAAAAACAAGCCTGGGATCTGTCCTCGGATCTGAATGTGATGAAGACCATGATGGCGCAGGACGGTCTGACCTAGCACATCGTTTGGCTGGTTATTTAAAAATCGATGTACCAGGAGCCGCAGCTGCGTACGTATCCCGGATGCACCGCATTTGCCGATGCGTTCGCCCCGGTTTTTGCAGTAAACGGATGCGAAATGGAGTAGAATGTGAGGAGAGGATTCACACGCGAAAAGGAGAGGGCATGAGTGACGAATTGAGCAGTATCGGAAGTGCACCGGCGGCGCCGGTACTTACGTTCGGCGCTGCCGCAGCAGAGGCCGAGCCGGAACAGACAAAGGAGCAGACACAGAATGCGGTTGCAGCTGCCGAGGATTTACAGGATTCTCTGACGCCGCAGGAGCGGGAGCAGGTGGATGCCTTCGTGCAGCAGATCGATCTGTCGAATACCGGGGCGATCATGAACTACGGTGTCGCCACGCAGAAGAAGCTGGCGGATTTCTCCCAGAAGGCCATCGACAATGTCCGCACAAAGGATATGGGCGAAGTGGGAGAGATGCTTTCCGGCCTTGTGACGGAGCTCAGGAACTTCGATGTGGAGGAGAACGAGAAGGGCTTTGCGGCCTTCTTCAAGAAGAAAGCCAACAAGATGGAGGCGCTGAAGAACCGCTATGCGAAGATAGAGAACAACGTGCAGGCCGTCAGCAGCGAGCTGGAGAGGCATCAGGTGCAGCTGCTCAAGGATGCGGATCTGATGGACAAGATGTATGAGCTGAACCTGAGCTACTTCCACGAGCTGACGATGTACATCGCGGCAGGCAAGAAGAAGCTGGAGGAGACCCGCAGCGGAGAGCTCAAGGAGCTGGAGAGAAAGGCGGCGGAGAGCGGCCTTGCGGAGGATGCTCAGAAGGCAAAGGATCTGGCGGCTCAGTGTGACCGCTTTGAGAAGAAGATCTATGATCTGCAGCTGACGAGAACGGTTGCCCTGCAGACGGCACCGGAGATCCGCATGGTGCAGAATTCCGATACGGTGATGGCGGAGAAAATTCAGTCCACCATCGTGAATACGATCCCTCTCTGGAAAAACCAGATGGTCATTGCCATCGGACTGGATCATGCGACCAAGGCAGCCAGAGCCGAGCGGGAGGTGAACGACATGACCAATCAGCTCCTGCAGAAGAATGCAGCGGCTCTTAAGACCGCCACGGTGGAAACCGCCAGGGAATCGGAGCGCGGCATTGTGGACATCGAGACCCTCAAGAATACCAATGCGACGTTGATCTCGGCGATGGATGAAATTCTCAAGATCCAGACCGAGGGCAAGGAAAAACGAAAGGCTGCGGAGGGCGAACTGGTTCAGATTGAGAATGAGCTGAAGGCCAAGCTCCTCGAAGCGGCGAGAAGCTAAGGACGGGAAGCTAGCGAAGGAAAGGAAAGGACATTATGGCTATTTTCAAAGGATCTGCGGTTGCAATCATTACCCCTTTTCACAACGATGAAGAGCAGAGCATCAATTACGACGCGTTTGCACAGCTGCTGGACTACCAGATTGCGAATGGAACCGATGCCATTGTTGTGTGTGGATCAACCGGTGAATCCGCAACGATGACGGAAGCGGAGCATCTGGAGGCCTGCAAATTTGCCATCGAGCATGTGGCGCACCGGGTTCCGGTCGTGGCCGGCTCCGGCTCCAATTGTACGAAGACTGCCATGGAGCTGACGGCTGCGGTGAGAGAGTACGGCGCAGACGGAGCGCTGGTTCTGACCCCCTATTACAATAAGGGAACCCAGGACGGTGTCTATCAGCATTTTGCGGCAATCGCCGAGGCGGGACGCGGAATTCCGATCATCATGTACAACGTTCCCTCCAGAACCGGCTTCAATCTCCAGCCGGAGACGACGGCGAGACTGGTGAAGGACATTCCCAATATCGTGGGCATCAAGGAAGCCTCCGGCGATCTGAGCCAGGTGGTCAAGGTGATGACGCTGACGGACGGGAACATTGATCTTTACTCCGGAAACGATGATCAGACGGTGCCGATCATGGCCATGGGCGGCCTTGGCGTGATTTCCGTTGTTGCAAACGTTGCGCCGCAGATCATGCACGACCTGTGTGCGGCCATGGAGGCCGGGGATCTGGCCCGGGCGAGACGCCTTCAGATGGATACGGAGGAGCTCTTTGAGTGCCTCTTCTCGGAGGTGAATCCGATCCCTGTGAAAAAAGCCGTCAATCTGATGGGCTTTGTAGCCGGACCGATGCGCCTTCCGCTGACGGAGATGACGCCGGCAAAGGCTGAGAAGATGGCAGAGGCGATGAAGCGGCTGGGAATTGCGCTGTGACCCTCACGGAAGGAGAATGCATGACGAAGATTATTATGCACGGATGCTGCGGCCGCATGGGGCGGATGATCACGGCGCTGGCAGAAAAGGATGAGAATGTGCAGATCGTGGCGGGAGTGGATGCCATGGGAGATGCCTATGCGTCCTACCCGGTTTTCCGCCGTCTGGAGGATGTGACGCAGGAGGCAGACGTCGTTATTGATTTCTCCACGGCGAAGGCGGTGGATGCGATGCTGGAGTGGTGCGCGCAAAAGGGAATGCCGGTGGTGGTGTGCACCACGGGGCTTTCCGATGCGCAGATGGAGAAGCTGCGCAGCACAGCGGCGTCCGTGGCGGTATTGAAGTCCGCGAATATGTCCATCGGCATCAATCTGCTCCTGAACCTTCTGAAGGAGGCGGCGCCGAAGCTTGCCGAGGCAGGCTTTGACATTGAAATCGTGGAGCAGCACCACAACCAGAAGCTGGATGCTCCCAGCGGAACCGCACTGGCTTTGGCGGATGCGGCAAACGAAGGTCTGCCGGAGCATTACGAATATGTATACGACCGCAGCACCCGAAGGGAGAAAAGACCCCGGAAGGAGATCGGCATCAGCTCGGTGCGGGGCGGCTCCATCGTGGGCGATCACGAGGTGATTTTCGCCGGAGAGGATGAAGTGATCACCTTCTCGCATACGGCATACAGCCGGGCTATTTTCGCCAAGGGCGCCATTGCGGCGGCCAAATATCTGGCAGGTAAGCCGGCCGGCCTCTATGACATGCAGGATGTGCTGGCATGAGAATACGGCCGTGCATTGACATTCACGACGGGAGAGTAAAGCAGATCGTGGGCGGAACGCTCCGGGATGACGGGGCAAGGACCAACTACGTGTCCGATAAGGGCGCTGCATATTATGCAGGGATCTATCGCGAAAAGGGTCTCTCCGGAGGGCATGTCATCCTCCTGAATCCGGCGACGGATGCAGCCCGTTATGAGGCGGATCGGACCGAGGCGCTTGAGGCGCTGCACGCCTATCCGTCCGGTCTGCAAATCGGAGGCGGGATTACGGCGGAGAATGCGGAGAGCTTTCTGGCAGAGGGCGCATCGCATGTGATCGTCACCAGCTATGTGTTCCGGGACGGAAGGCTGGAAACGGATCGCCTTCGGAGGCTGATCTGTGCCGTTACCAGGAAACGGCTGGTGCTGGATCTTTCCTGCAGGCGGCAGGAAAACGGCACCTACGTGGTGGTGACGGACCGCTGGCAGAAGAGGACGTCGCTGGTCATCCGGAAAGAGGTGCTGGACTTTCTGGCGGACAGCTGCGATGAGTTCCTGATTCATGCGGCGGATGTCGAGGGGAAACGCGCCGGCGTCGAGAAGGAGCTGGTGGAGCTCCTCGGCGAATGGCAGAAGGAGACACATTTTCCGATCACCTATGCCGGCGGCGTGCACGCCTGTGAGGATCTGGATACGATTCGAAGGCTTTCGGGCGGGAACATGGATGTGACGGTGGGAAGCGCATTGGACCTTTTCGGCGGAAATCTGACGCTGGATGAGCTTGTGCAGGCCTGCAATCCGTGCTGAAGCCGACAAAACAACACAAAAGCAAAGAGGACATCCGCTCGGATGTCCTCTTTGCTACTAATCAGCTCATTTACATTTGTGCAATCATTTAAATATACGCTGCAAACGCTTATATATTCGAAAAAGGCACTCTGCTCTTGATCTATTAGTGACTGAAAACGTATCTGCCGCTGAAGCAATCAGCCGAGCTTGGTTACGTTAACAGCCTGCGGTCCCTTCTGACCCTGGATTACGTCATACTCAACTTCCTCGCCCTCATCGAGAGACTTGAAGCCTTCCATGTTCAGTCCGGAATAATGTACGAATACATCGTTTCCTTCAGAATCGGAAATGAAGCCGTAGCCCTTCTGGTTGTTGAACCACTTAACGGTACCCTTGTTCATTCTAAACTACCTCCACTGAATGAAAAACAAATAATGAACCGCTCCGAACATCCCTGTCCGTAGCAATCAAACCTTATCACAGCAGATAGAAAAAGTAAAGAAAATAGCATGGTGTTTCGTGCATATTTTCGGTTTCTTTATGCTTCCGTTTCCCGGGATTTCCGGAGCCGTTCCATGACCAGCTCGTACCCGTCCGTGCCGTAATTGAGGGAGCGGTTGACGCGGCTGATGGTGGCGGTGGAGGCACCGGTCTGCTCGGCGATCTTCAGATACGTTTCGTGGCGGCGCAGCATGTCCGCCACCTCGAATCGCTGCGAAAGAGAGAGAATCTCATTGACGGTGCAGAGGTCCTCAAAGAAGTCATAGCACTCTTCCTTGTTTTGCAGAGAAAGAATGCCCTCGAAGAGGCGGTCGACAGCTGCGGTATGGATTTTCTTATTCATAAACGGCAATTCCCCCACCAATGCGCATGAAAGCCTCCGCCGGACAAAACCGGAAGAGGAACGACAGCAGCCGATCGACGGCGCTGTAGTATGGTAAAATTTTATCATTTCACATTACTGAAGTAAAGGAGCCGTTCATACTCGTGCTTGCATTCTGATTGTCGGGATGATAGTATATCCCACGTTGACGCACAATTGTCCGCATAAGAAAAACAAGGTACCTATGAATTCTGACAGCAAATCTGATTTTTATCTGATCCGGAAGCGAGCGGTGCCGGAGACGCTGCTCAAGGTCGTGGAGGTGAATCGTCTGCTGACAACCGGAAAGGCGAAGACCATCCAGGATGCGGTGGAACGGGCGGGCATCAGCCGCAGTTCTTATTACAAATTCAAGGATGATATTGCGGAATTTCATAACAGTATAGTGGGAATGCCCCTGACCTTGTCGCTGGAGATCAGTGATGAGACCGGCATTCTTTCGGATATTCTGGGCGTTATTGCAGAATTCGGGGCCAACATTCTGACCATTCACCAATCCATCCCGATCGGCGGCCTGGCTTCGGTCAGCATCAGCATCGAGGTTCTGCAGAGCAGCGAAGACGTCAGCAATCTGTTGAGCAGACTGGAAGCTTTGAACGGCGTGCATAAGCTGAAAATTTCCGGACTGACCTAGTACATCTACATCGAACAGGTACATTGTACCAGAGGAGGAGAGATTATGATTGAAATCGCAATACTGGGCTTCGGCACCGTGGGAAGCGGCGTGGCGGAGGTGATCGACCGGAATCAGCGTGAGATTCGCCGGGACTTTCCGGAAGGAATCCACGTGAAGTATATTCTGGATCTTCGGGATTTCCCGGATTCTCCCTACGGAGACCGCGTGGTGCACGACTTCGATACGATTCTGAACGACCCCGAAATCCGCGTGATCTGTGAGACCATGGGAGGCAAGGAGCCGGCTTTTACCTTTTCCAAACGGGCCCTGGAGCGGGGCATCAGCGTCTGCACCTCCAACAAGGAGCTCGTGGATGCAATGGGCGGCGTTCTGGCGGTGACGGCCAGAGAGCATGCGTGCAGCTACCTGTTTGAGGCCAGCGTCGGCGGCGGCATTCCGATCCTTCGTCCGCTGCGCACCTCCTTCTCCCAGGAGTTTATTACATCCATCATCGGTATTCTCAACGGAACGACCAACTACATTCTGACGAAAATGGAGAAGGAAGGTCTGGCCTTTGATACCGCGCTCGGGCAGGCGCAGGCAAACGGCTATGCGGAGCGCAACCCGGAGGCGGACATTGAGGGATACGATCCCTGCCGCAAGATTGCCATTCTGGCATCCCTTGTCACGGGCGGCAACGTGAAATACGAACAGGTTCCGTGCGAGGGAATTACGAAGATTGACACGGACGATTTTGTCTATGCAGCAAAGCTCCGCAGCGCCATCAAGCTGCTGGGAGTCTGCCGGCACGACCCGGAGACCGGAAAGGTCTATGTGCGCACCGCTCCCTACATGATCCCGGTGGATCATCCTCTGTACGGCGTGAGCGATGTGTACAACGGCATTCTGGTTCACGGCAATATGGTCGGGGATCTGATGTTCTACGGGAGCGGCGCAGGCAAGCTTCCCACGGCGAGTGCGGTGGTTTCGGATGTTGTGGAATGTGCCCGGAGCATCGGCAGCAACATCGATATCGGCCTGAACAATCAGGATGCCGACCTGATGGATCCGATGGAATGGGAGGATCGGTATTTTGTCCGGATCGGCAAGGAGGAGCTGGTGAAAGCAACCGGCCTGTTCGGCAATGACATTCAGATTGTGGTCAACGAAGCGCTTCCTTCGGAATTCGCCTTTGTCACACCGAAGATTAAGGAGGCGGATTTCCAGGCGAAGGCGGAGCAGCTCGTTACACGGAAGAAGAGCATTCGCGTACTGTAAAGAAGCAGCATGAACGGCATCGGCCGCAGCCGGTCTGCGGCACAGAAAGGAAGCAATGAAAAAGGTTGTAAAATTCGGCGGAAGCTCTCTGGCGGACGCCGGGCAGTTTCAAAAGGTGGGTGCGATCATCCATGCGGATGCAAACCGGATTTACGTGGTGCCGTCTGCACCGGGCAAACGTTTTTCCAAGGACACAAAGGTGACGGATCTCCTGTATCGCTGCTATGAGCTCGCGGCAGAGCAGAAGGATTTTTCGGAGCCCTTCCGGGAAATCCGGGAACGGTACGGGGAGATCATCGAGGGTCTTTCCCTGAATTTTTCCCTGGAAGAGGAATTTCAGAAAATTGAGGAAGAACTGCGCTGCAGGCCGGATGCGGATTATACGGCTTCCCGCGGCGAGTACCTGAACGGTCTGGTTATGGCGGAGTATCTGGGCTATACCTTCGTGGATCCGGCAGAGATTATTTTCTTTGACGAGAACGGCATGCTGGACGAGAAGCGGACCATGCAGGAAACCGGCAAGCGGCTGCTGAGCCTTCCCAATGCCGTGATTCCCGGCTTCTACGGGCAGGGGGCAGACGGGAAGGTGAAAACCTTCTCCCGCGGCGGCTCCGACATTACAGGGTCGATTGTGGCAGGGGCCTGTCATGTGTCGGTATACGAGAACTGGACGGATGTATCCGGCTTTCTGGTGGTGGATCCCCGGATCGTCGAGGATCCCGCGTCGATCCGCACGATTACGTACAAGGAGCTGCGGGAGCTCTCCTACATGGGGGCCGGTGTCCTGCACGAGGATGCCATTTTCCCGGTGCGCAAGCAGGGAATTCCCATCAACATCAGGAATACCAATGCACCGGAGGATGAAGGCACCTGGATTGTCGAGAGCACCTGCCAGAAATCCGGTTATACCATCACGGGAATTGCCGGCAAGAAGGACTTCTGTGCGGTACTGATCTCGAAGGACATGATGAACTCCGAGGTGGGCTTCTGCCGTAAGGTGCTGCAGGCCTTCGAGGAGAGCGGCATCTCGATCGAGCATATGCCTTCCGGCATTGATACGATGACGGTGGTGGTTCACGAGACGGAATTCATGGACAAGGAGCAGCAGGTGGTATCGGCCATTCATCGGCTGGCCAACCCGGATTCCATTGAGATCAGCTCGGATCTTGCCCTGATTGCGGTGGTTGGCCGCGGAATGAAGGACACCAGAGGGACCTCCGGCCGGATTTTCTCCGCACTCGCGCATGCAAGAGTGAATGTGCGCATGATCGATCAGGGCTCCTCGGAGCTGAACATCATCATTGCGGTCAACAACGAGGATTACAAGAGAGCCATTCGGGCCATCTACGCCATCTTTGTCGACACACAGCTGTAGGCACTGCCGCAGGATTTCCCTGCATCGGGTCTGCCGGCACGGATTTTCACAGAACCGGCACAGGCCTTCATAGAAAATTCATTACCGCCTTCTCTGCAGATTTCTTATAATACTGTGAAGGCTCGGCGCAGCTGCGGAGCCTTCACAGTATGGACAGCAGGGAGGGCGGTTCCTTTATGGCAATGAGCGATGAGATCCGGGAGCAGAGGAAGTTACTGAAGGGAAAGGGAATCAAGGCACACATCGCCTGGTTCTGGGAATATGAGCGGTGGCCCACCATCATCGTTCTGGCGGTGGTTGGAATCGTCGTTTCGCTGATTTATCACTATGCGACCAACAAGCCGTACGCCTTCGGCATTCTCTTTATGAACGCGTACGTCCAGGAGGACAACTCGGAGGAGCTCGGGGCGGATTTCATGGAATATGCCGGCATCGATTCCTCGACCAATACGGTGCTGGTGGACCTGAACGAGTCGGCGACGCCCGGCGGCAACTATTCCTCGGAATATGAGATGTATGCCATCCAGAAGATCATGGTGGAAATTGCAGCCAATCAGCTGGATGCCATGGTGGCCGATGCGTGGTATTTTGACAACTATGCGTACCAGGGCTCCTTTGCCGATCTGCGTGACGTGCTGGACGAGGAGACGCTGGAAAAATATAAGGACAAGATCTATTACATCGACCGCGCGGAGCAGGAACGGCGGGACGCGGAGGATGCTCTCTCGGAGGTGAGCGAGGAACTGGAAGCGGATGCAGACGATGCGGAGGCGGTCACGGAGGAAGCGATGGCATCGGAGCTTCTGGAGAGCTTTACGCTGCCGGATCCTTCCGCAATGGAGGATCCGATTCCGGTGGGCATCTGGTGCAATGAGGCGGCCTATATCAAAGACAACGGCTACTATGACAGCACGGCGTGCATTCTGGGGGCGGTGACCTCCGGGGATCATCTGCAAAGCTTTCAGCAATTCCTTGAATATTTGTTTGAGAAGTAATAGGATGTTAACAAGCTGTGGGACCAAGAGGTGTGTGCATGGAACTGGGAATCATTGAAGTCGTTGTAAACCGTAAGAGAAATTCACTCCTTAGCGTGGTGAAGGTGGTCGCCGTGGTGCTCGCCGTGCTGCTGGTGCTCACGGGACTGGCTCTCATGGGCAGCATTGGCTTCTGGGCGTTTATCCCGTTGGCGCTTGGCGTCGGCGCGGGCGTAGGTGCCTGGTTCGCCGGCATGAACTGCTGCATCGATTACGAGTATTCTCTGGTGGATCGCGAGCTGCGCGTTGCCAAGATTATGAACAAGGAGCGGCGCAAGGCCCTTGCCACCTACGATCTGGAGAAGATGGAGATTCTGGCACCGGTGAGCTCCCATGAGCTGGACAGCTATCGGAATCGTCAGAACGACAAGGAGATCGATTACTCCACGCACGACGAGTCCAGAAAGGCAACCACTTACCTGTGTTATCTGGAAGGGAATCAGAAGCTGGTGCTGGACATCGACGGTCCGGACGGAGAGAAGCTCCTGCGTGCCATCCGCATGTTTGCACCGCGCAAGGTTTTCGCAGCGTAATGGTAAGATCCGAATAGAGGACAGGATACGGGCAGAGAGTCCGTGTCCTGTCTTTGCCGTATGTTGATCTCTGCCGCATTGCAGAGGGAAACATCCGGGAAGCGTTATTCCGGCGCGGCGAGGTTTTTTCGGACGGCCGTTCAGGCCGCCGGGAGCACCGGCCGCATCGGCTGCATACTCAGCAGCATAGTGAAGGAAAGGGAAGGAGAGAGTATGGCAAGAATTATCGGAGATGCGATCACATTTGATGATGTTCTGTTGGTCCCCTCCTATTCGACCGTTGTGCCGAATCAGGTGGATGTGTCCACGAAGCTGACACAGAAGATCCAGTTGAACATTCCCATGATGAGCGCCGGCATGGATACGGTGACGGAGGACCGCATGGCCATTGCGATGGCAAGGCAGGGCGGCATCGGCATCATTCATAAGAACATGTCCATTCAGGATCAGGCGGATCAGGTGGATAAGGTAAAGCGCTCGGAGAACGGCGTCATCACCGATCCCTTTTCTCTTTCCGCAGAGCATACCCTGGGGGATGCAGAGGATCTGATGCGCAAGTTCCGGATCAGCGGTGTGCCCATTACGGAAGGGAAGCGTCTGGTCGGCATCATCACCAACCGTGACCTCAAGTTCGAAACCGACTATACCAAGAAGATCAGTGAGGTCATGACCTCGGAGAATCTGGTGACGGCGCATGAAGGCATTACGCTGGAGGAGGCCAAGAAGATTCTTGCGGCTTCCAAGAAGGAAAAGCTCCCCATCGTCGACGACAATTACAATCTGGTGGGCCTGATCACCATCAAGGACATCGAGAAAACCATCAAGTATCCGCTCTCTGCCAAGGATTCGCTGGGACGCCTTCTGTGCGGCGCAGCCGTGGGCATCACCGCCAACGTGCTCGATCGCGTGGAGGCCCTGGTAAATGCCAAGGTTGACTGCATCGTACTGGACTCCTCCCACGGTCACTCGGAGAACGTTCTGCGTTGCCTGAAGATGATCAAGGATGCTTATCCGGAGCTGGACGTCATCGCCGGCAACATTGCAACCGGTGAGGGCGCAGAGGATCTGATCAAGGCCGGTGCGGACGCCGTCAAGGTCGGTATCGGCCCCGGCTCCATCTGCACGACCCGTGTGGTCACCGGCTGCGGAGTTCCGCAGATTTCCGCCATTATGGATGCCTATGCCGTGGCCTCGCGGTACGGAGTTCCGGTCATCGCGGACGGCGGTATCAAATATTCCGGCGACATGGTCAAGGCACTGGCAGCAGGCGGCAATGTCTGCATGATGGGCTCCATCTTCGCAGGATGCGAGGAGTCTCCGGGAGCAACGGAGCTGTTCCAGGGCAGAACCTACAAGGTATACCGCGGAATGGGTTCCATCTCGGCCATGGAGAACGGCTCCAAGGATCGTTATTTCCAGGAAAATGCCAAGAAGCTGGTGCCGGAGGGCGTGGAGGGCCGCGTGGCCTACAAGGGTCTTCTGGAGGATACGGTCTTCCAGCTGATGGGCGGCATCCGCTCCGGTATGGGACTCACCGGCTCGCACAATATTCCGGAGCTGCAGGAGAACGGGCGCTTTGTCAAGATCTCCAATGCGTCGCTTCGTGAGAACCACCCGCACGACATCCAGATCACCAAGGAAGCACCGAACTACAGCGCTTCCGAGAAATAGATCAGAGAAATAAATCAGAGAAATAAATCAGAGCAATAATTCGGAAATGAACACAGGAAGGGCCCTTCCGCCTTTGTCCGAGGATGGACAAGATGACAGGAGGACCTTTCTTTGTATCCGGAATACAACAGAGGGTATCCGAAATATTACAGAGAGAAAGAGTGGAATTATGAGCACAGAGGAGAAGCTGCGCACAGAGGAGGGGACACCGGAGGTGTCCTCCCTCAATGGCGAGAACAAGAATTTCATCGAGCTGGAGATCGACAAGGATCTGGCGGAGGGCAGATATGACCACGTAGCGACGAGATTTCCTCCGGAGCCCAACGGTTATCTCCACATCGGTCATGCCAAGAGCATTCTGCTGAACTACGGGCTTGCAAAGGAATACGGCGGCCGGTTCAATCTCCGCTTCGACGATACGAATCCGACCAAGGAGAAATCCGAGTTCGTGGAGTCCATTAAGGAGGACGTGAAGTGGCTGGGGGCCGATTACGAGGGACGGCTCTTTTTCGCCAGCAACTATTTTGACGAAATGTATGCGATCGCCGAGAAGCTGATTCTCAAGGGAAAGGCCTATGTGTCGGACCTGACGGCGGACGAGATGCGGGAATACCGCGGTACCCTGACCGAGCCCGGCAGGAACGACCCCAACCGTGAGCGCCCGGCCGAGGAGAGCCTGGAGCTGTTCCGCAGGATGAAGGCCGGCGAGTTTGCCGACGGAGAGAAGACGCTCCGCGCGAAGATTGACATGGCTTCCTCCAACATCAACATGCGGGATCCCATCCTTTACCGGGTGGCCCATCTTACGCACCAGAACACCGGCGATGCATGGTGCATCTATCCGATGTACGACTATGCGCATCCGATTGAGGATGCCATCGAGGGCATCACGCACTCCATCTGCACGTTGGAGTTCGAGGACCACAGGCCCCTGTATGACTGGGTGGTAAGAGAGGCGGAATTCGAGCAGCCGCCCCGTCAGATCGAGTTTGCCAAGCTCTATCTGAAGAACGTGGTGACCGGCAAGCGTTATATCAAGAAGCTCGTGGAGGAGGGCATTGTGGATGGCTGGGATGATCCCCGCCTGGTGTCCATTTCCGGGCTTCGCCGCCGCGGCTATACGCCGTCCTCGATCAAGAAATTCGTGGACATGGCAGGCGTTTCCAAGAGCCAGGCCGTGAACGAGATGGCGGCGCTGGAATATTGCATCCGCGAGGACCTGAAGCCCTCCTGCAGCCGCATGCTGGCGGTACTGCACCCCTTAAAGCTCATCATCGACAACTATCCGGAGGGAGAGAGCGAAGAGCTGACGGCGCCCAACAATCTGGAGAATCCGGAGCTCGGCAGCCGTACCGTCACCTTCTCGCGGGAGCTCTGGATTGAGGCTGAGGATTTTATGGCGCAGCCCGTCCCGAAATACAAGAGATTGTATCCCGGCAATGAGGTCCGTCTGATGTATGCCTATTTTGTCAAATGCGTCTCCTATGAGACGGATGAAAACGGCAATGTGACGGTAGTGCATGCCACCTATGACCCGGAGACGAAGTCCGGCAGCGGGTTCGAGGGCCGGAAGGTCAAGGGAACCATTCACTGGGTGAATGCGCAGGATGCCGCGGCACTGACCGTGCGGCTGTACGAGAACATCATTGACGAGGAAAAGGGCGTCTACAACGAGGATGGCTCGCTGAATCTCAATCCCGAAAGCCTTGTGACGGTACAGGCCTGGTGTGAGCCGGCCCTGAAGGAGGCTGCGCCCTACGACCGGTTCCAGTTCGTCCGCAACGGCTTCTTTTGTGCAGACAGCAAGGATTCGAAGGAAGGGGAACCGGTGTTCAACCGCATTGTTTCCCTCAAGAGCTCCTTCAAGCTGCCGAAGGCCTGAAGAGGAGCGGCTCTGTTATGGAATTGATGTTTGCCTTTGACCCAAAGGACACGCGGCATCTGTATGAGCAGATTTACGTGTATCTGCGGGATGAAATCCGGAGCGGGAGTCTGCGCCCCGGCGAGCGCCTGCCGTCTACGCGGCGGCTGGCGGCTTCCCTGAAGATTGCAAGGACCACGGTGGAGCTGGCATATGAACAGCTGGAAGAGGAAGGGTATCTGGTAATCCGCAGAGGGAGCGGCGCGTACGTTTGTGAGACAACGAATATTCCGAACCTGGCGGGAGCGGAGGAGGCGGAGCACAGAAGCCGTCCGGACGCTGCCGGAAAGCCGGGAGAGACATCGGAGCCGGAATCTTCCCCTGCGAAGGCCTTCGCAGGGGAAGATTCTGTTTGGAGAGAGGCGAAGCCGCCTAAGCCTTCGGCACCGGAGGAGGCAGAAATTGATTTCTCCCTGCGGACCATCGACATGTCTGCCTTTCCGTATGCCACCTGGCGGAGAATCCTGCGGGGCATTCTGACGGGGGATCGTTCGGAGCTGTTCCGCCGGGGAGATCCCGGAGGGGATTTCGAGCTGCGGGAAACGATTGCCCGGTATCTCCACCTCTCAAGAGGATGCCGCTGCCGTCCGGAGCAGATCGTCATCGGTGCAGGAAACGACTATCTCCTGATGGTGCTGGCAATGGTGCTGGAGGATCATGATGGGAAGGATGCGGTTGCGATGGATGCCTGCACCTATCTTCGCGCGGCGGAGGTCCTGCGCGGGATGGGATACGAGGTCCGGCCGGTTTCGGGAGACGAACAGGGAATGAGCCGCAGGGCGCTGGAGAAAAGCGGTGCGCGGCTTGCATATGTGATGCCGGCAAGGCAGTTCCCGACGGGGCAGGTGATGCCCTATCCGCGGCGGGCCGAGCTGCTGTCCTGGGCCGCCGCCGGGAGGAACCGTTACCTCATCGAGGACGATTACGATTCGGAATTCAAATACCGCGGCCGTCCGGTTCCCTCCCTGCAGTCGGCGGATGAAAACGGACATGTCATCTACATGGGCACCTTCTCCAAGTCCATAGCTCCGGCCATCCGGATCAGCTATCTGATTCTGCCGGAGAGACTGCTGCCGGTGTTCCGTGAGAAAGCGGGCTTTCTCTCCTGTACGGTGCCGCGCCTGGACCAGGCGGTGCTGAATGAATTCATCGGCGACGGATATTTTGAACGCTATCTGAACCGGATGCGGAACCGCTATAAGGGCAAGCATGATCTGATGCTGGAGCTGCTGCAGCCCATGAAGAAACACTTCGTCATCACCGGTCAGGGGGCGGGACTTCATCTGGTGCTGCAGCCGAAGGAGGCCGGCTGTGCTGCGAAAGGAGCGGCGGAGCAGGAGCTCATCGAACGGGCGAAGCGGCAGGGGGTACGGGCCTACGGCCTGTCCGAGCAATGTCTGCCGGAGGCCGGGCAGCCGGCAGACACTGCCATCCTTCTTGGATATGCGGCATTGACGGAAGAAGAAATGCGGGAGGGCGCCGCACGGCTGTGCAGGGCATGGGCGCGCTGAAAAGGCCGGGCTTGTACCGGCTATTTTGCAAACGATGTACCGGGGATATGCGGATTTAATCAGCGTTTCCTTAGACTGACAGCTCGCGGAGCGTATCCAGATGGTGCTGCAGGCGCTGGTTGTACACGCTGATCGGCGTCGTCCTGTCGTAGAGGAGCTCGCGCATGAGCCCGATCTTCACATAGTGGAGAAGGTCCTGGAGCTGTGCGGGATCCCGGAGTCTTGGGCAGGAAGAGAGATCCGCCTGCGCAAGGAGCGAGTCGTACACATCCGGTACGGTCGTATCGAGCTCCTCCAGAGCCGTCAGGCCCTCCATGTCATCCTCCATCTTAATGGATTCCAGAAAGAGAAAGACGGCCGGATATTGCTCCATAAGGCGGCCCTCCGTCTCCATCAGCTGCCGCTGCAGCTCCCAGAATGCCATCCGGGACTCCGGTCCCTGCAGACGGATGGCACCGCGCAGCTCCAGAATGACATAGCGGGAGATGTATCCGTAGAGGAAGCCGTAATACCCGGCCTTGCTGCCGAAATAGTGGAAGAGCAGCCCCTTGCTGATCTTCGCCTCCCGCACAATATCATCGGTGCTGGCATGGTGGTAACCGTTCAGGGCAAAAACCCGAAGCCCTGCGTTGATCATACGGTCCTGCTTCTCTTTTTTCAGATCGAAAAATTTTTCATTCATGGCATTTACGGATGGATTCTGACGACATTGACCAAACTGGTCTACTACGGCTAAGCATAGCATATCCCGCCGGGAATGTCATGCAGCGGCGACCGTCTGTGTCTGTGAATTTTACAGGAATGGATGCAAACACTTTACAGTCGTTGTGATTCCGTGCATAATTGCTGGTAAATCGTTTTCAGAGCAAGGCAACGAAGTCCTGCGGAGAATTGCCGGAAAGGCGCTTCTTCCGGGATTTTTTTATTTATTTCGTGAAAATCCGGAAATCGTCTGTCTGCGGAAAGAGGAAGAGCGTGCTGAAATTCATACTGAAGCGTATCGGAATGATGTTGGTTGCGATGTTCATGATCATATTGCTGACCTTTTGCCTGATGCATGCCATTCCGGGCGGCCCCTTCACCAATACGAAGGGCGTGCCGGAAGAGGTTACGGCCGCCATGGAGGCCAAATACGGGCTGGATCAGCCGATGCCGGTGCAGTTCCTCAATTATCTGAAAAATCTGCTGCACGGTGATCTGGGACCGTCCTACAAATATACCGGCAAAACCGTCAATGACTTCATCACAACCGGGGCACCGGTTTCCGCAAAGCTGGGGCTCGTCACGCTCATCTTCGTGCTGGTGACGTCGATCCCGATGGGAATCGTAGCGGCGCTGAAGAACAATCACTGGCAGGATATGCTGCTGATGGCCCTGGCGACCATCGGCGTTACGATCCCGTCCTTTGTCATTGCCTCCGTTCTGATTTACATCTTTGCGTTCAAGCTCAATGTCCTGCCGACCTTTGGCCTGGACAGCTGGAAGAGCTACATTCTGCCGATGATCGCCATGGGCGGTTACTCGGTCAGCTATCTTGCCCGACTGATGCGGTCAAGCCTTCTGGAGGTCATGGGACAGGACTATATCCGCACCGCAAGGGCAAAGGGACTGACGGAATTCGCGGTTGTAACCAGGCATGCCCTGCGGAATGCGCTGATTCCGGTTGTCACGGTGCTGGGCCCTACGGTGGCGGGGCTGCTGACCGGCAGCTTTGTCATTGAGAAAATTTTCGCCATACCGGGAATCGGTTATTACTTTGTGAACAGTGTGACGCAGCGTGATTACACAACCATTATGGGCGTGACGATTTTCTTTGCCGCCTTCCTGATGGCAATGGTCCTGCTGGTCGATATTTTTTACTGCCTGATCGATCCGCGCATCAAGTTCGAATAATCGGCCGTCTGTTTCGGTCATGGATTCGTCCGCGGGCGGCCGATGCAGGATGCGATGTGCAGATGCCGAACCGTACCGCATTTTGATTCCGGGTGCGGGAGTGGATATAAGGGAGTGGATATATATGGAAGCACAGCAGAACAAATGGGCACCTCTGGTGTCAGACAGCAGCGATCGAGAGAAGATCTGGTCCAAGAGCAGAACCTTTGCCGGAGACGTCTGGTTCCGGTTTCGTCATAAGCCAACGGCAATTGCAGGCTTTGTCCTGATCGTTTTTCTGGCGCTGTTCGCTCTGGTGGGCCCCTTTTTCACCGCTTATGATTACGCACAGCAGAATCTGGAGGTCGTGAATGTACCCCCGGTCATGAAGGTGTATGAAGCACCCGGCGGGGGCTATATGTACATCACGACGGCGCTGAAGGTGGTGAGCGTTGATGCGGACGGCAAGCTGGGCGGACAGCTTGGCCGCGTGCGGGAAGAGAGTGAGAAGTCGATGACCATCTTTGACGCGGACGGCACCGAGGTTGCGCTGTACTACGGCGGTTCGCGGTACGTTATGGCGGATGAGAGCACCGGCAACATCTATCCCTCCAGAATCATCTGGAATACTTCCTATCTTCTGGGGACAGACTCCCTGGGACGCGATATTCTGACAAGACTGATGTACGGGACACGCATCTCGCTGATGGTCGCGCTGATGGCAACGATCGTGAACATGATCATCGGCATACTCTACGGCGGCATTTCGGGCTACATCGGCGGCAACGCGGATATGGTAATGATGCGCGTGGTCGACATCATTTCGACGATCCCGCTCACGCTGTATGTCATCCTGATCATGCAGGTTCTGGGCTCGGGTCTGCAGAGCATTGTGGTGGCGCTCGGCAGCGTGTACTGGGTGGATATGGCCCGGGTGGTTCGGGGACAGATCCTGAGCCTCAAGCAGCAGGAATTCGTCCTGGCGGCGAGGACCATCGGATCCTCCTCACGGTCCATCCTTCTGGAGCACCTGATTCCGAATGCCCTGGGATCCATTCTGGTGACGATGACCATGCTGATTCCCTCCGCTATTTTCATGGAGGCGTTTCTGGGTTATCTGGGAATCGGTCTGCAGCCGCCTCTTGCCAGCCTCGGGACCATGTGCAACGATGCTTCGGCGAATCTGCGGACGAGTCCGCACGAGCTGCTGATCCCGGCATTGATGATCTGTGCGATCATGTTCGCATTTAACTTTGTGGGCGACGGTCTGCGCGATGCGCTGGATCCGAAATTGAAGAAATAAAGAAATTAAGAAGAAATAAGAAGAAAAGAAACAGGAAGAAATTAAGGGGTAAACCCAGATGAGTGAAGTCATTTTGCAGGTGGAGGATCTCAAAACATCCTTTTTCACATCTGCCGGAGAGGTCGAGGCGGTCCGCGGCGTCAGCTTTACGGTGCACAAGGGCGAGATCCTCGGCATTGTGGGAGAATCCGGGAGCGGCAAGAGCGTGACCTCCATGTCCTTGCTGCGGCTGCTCGCAGATACGGCCCGCATTAAGAGCGGCCGCGTGATGTTCGAGGGAACGGATCTTGCGAAGATCAGCATGAAGAAGCTGCGGGAAATACGCGGCTCGAAAATAGCCATGGTTTTTCAGGATCCGATGTCCAGCCTGAATCCGCTGATTCCGGTGGGCAGGCAGGTCTCGGAGATGATGCACATCCATCATCCGGAATGGAAGGCCGAGGAGCTGCAGGCCAGAACACTGCAGCTGTTCAAGGACGTACGCATTCCGGAGCCGGAAAAGCGGCTGAAGTCTTTCCCCCACGAATTCAGCGGCGGCATGCGGCAGCGTGTCATGATCGCCATGGCCCTGGCCAATCATCCGGACCTTCTGATCGCGGATGAGCCGACCACGGCACTGGATGTTACCATTCAGCATCAGATTCTGAAGCAGATGCGCAGCCTTCAGCGGGAGTACGGCACCAGCATCATGTTCATCACGCATGATCTCGGCGTTGTGGCAGAGCTGTGCGACCGGGTGGTGGTTATGTACGGCGGTCTCGTGATGGAGCAGGCGGACATCCGGGATCTGTTCGCCAATCCGCTGCACCCCTACACGATGGGGCTTCTGGCCTCGATTCCGGGCTTGCATAAGGACAAAACCGAACGGCTGCAGTCCATTCCCGGGAGTCCTCCGGATATGACAAGACCGCCGAAGGGGTGCCCTTTTGCCAGCCGGTGCCCGTATGCACGTAATATCTGCGCCGATGCATGTCCGCCGTTCGTGGAAATCGGGAATCGCTGTGCACGCTGCTGGCTGCTGCAGCCGGATGCTCCCTCGGAGGAGAACCCGATGCGGCAGAGACTTACAAGAGCACAGGAAGGGATTGCGTGATGGAAGAGCCGATCTTACAGGTGGAGCACCTGACGAAATTTTTCGATGCAGGCCCGAAGGCAAAGGTTCATGCCGTGGATGATGTGAGCTTTGCGCTGCGCCGGGGCCGTACGTTTGGGCTTGTGGGGGAATCGGGCTGCGGCAAGAGCAGCTGCGCCAGAACCATCATTCGGATTTATGAGCCGAGTGCCGGCAGGATCCTTCTGGACGGGGAGGACATCGCACATATGAAGCAGCGACAGCTTCAGCCGCTTCGCCGCAAGATGCAGATGATCTTTCAGGATCCCTACGCGTCCCTGAATGCCCGCATGACGGTGCGGGACATCATCGCGGAGCCCTTGAAGGCGCATAATGTCTGCCGGAGCCGCAAGGAGGCAGACGAGAGAATTTATGCCATGCTGGAGCGTGTCGGGCTGACGGCAGAGCATGCGGGCAGGTATGCACATGAATTTTCCGGCGGACAGCGTCAGCGCGTCGGCATTGCGCGGGCTTTGATCCTGAATCCGGAGCTGGTGATCTGTGACGAGCCGATATCGGCATTGGATGTCTCCATTCAGGCACAGGTGGTAAACCTGCTGCGGGATTACCAGCAGGCAGAGGGAACCTCCTACCTCTTCATAGCACATGATCTTTCCATGGTGCGCTACGTCTCGGACGATGTGGGTGTCATGTATCTGGGACAGCTGGTAGAGACCTGTGAGGCGGAGGAGATTTACGAAAAGCCGCTGCATCCCTACACGAAGGGACTGCTGAGCTGCATTCCGATTGCGGACCCCGAGCTGGCCCGCGCGCAGGACAATCCCGGCATAGAGGGAGATTTGCCGAGTCCCGTCAATCCGGGACCGGGCTGCCGCTTCTGTACGCGCTGTCCGTATGCGAAGGCGGTCTGCAAAGAGGAGACGCCCGCATTGCGCGAGGCGGCGCCGGGACATTTGGTGGCGTGTCATCTGTACCGTGAGGGATGATGCGGAAAGAGGCAGAGGGTTCGCGGTGAACGAGAGTACCGTATGAACCGGCAGCTTTTTGAGGAGAGTTTTTCATCCTGTCGGAATTCCGGAAACGCGGGAAGGACAGAGACCGTGTCTTTCGGGCACGGCGGATTCGGACCGGGTGTGAAACAGATACAGTAAGGATTGCAGCAGTTGGGCAATCAGGTACGGACGGGGGCCCTGAACCCCGGACATGTTTCAGGAGAGGAGAGTTTATGAAGAAGAAGGCACTCAGCGCCGCAATGGTCGGCGCGCTGGTGGTTTCATTGCTGGCCGGCTGCGGCAGCAGTGAGCCCCAGAACATCTCGGATGTTACGACGACCTCCGATGCTGCTGCGGACACTGCCGAGGCAGCGGATGCGTCAGCGCAGGAGAGCACCGGTGATGCCGCACAGGAATTGACCTTTGTGCTCAGCAACATTCCGGACGGACTGGATCCGGGTGTTACGAACAACTCGTTTGCACAGTATGTGCTGACGAACTGCTTCGAGGGACTGGTAACCTACGATGCAGAAGGTTCGGTGGTAGGAGGAGACGCCGAGTCCTGGGAGATCAGCGACGACGGCCTGACCTATACCTTCCATCTTCGCGACGGCCTGAAGTGGAGCGACGGCTCGGATCTGACGGCAGAGGATTACGTTTATTCCATTCAGCGTGTTCTGACGCCGGAGACGGCCTCCCAGTACGTCAGCATGGCAACGGATTACATCGCCAACGGACAGGAGTACTATGACGGCACCGCTACGGCAGATGAGCTGGGCGTAAAGGCAGAGGATGCGCAGACACTGGTGATCACCCTCAAGCAGCCCACGTCCTATTTCATTGATGTGCTGAGCATGTGGGTTTTCGATCCGGTCCAGAAGGCTACGGTGGAGGCCAACGGCGACAAGTGGGCGACCCAGGCGGATACCTACATCAGCAACGGACCCTTCAAGGTTACCGGAATGAGCATGAACGAAAATGTCATTCTGGAGAAGAACGAGAACTACTGGGATGCCGACAACGTGACACTGGAAAAGATCACCTATCGCTATGTGCTCGATCAGGCAACGGCATTGACCGCCTATGAATCCGGTGAGGTGGACGGTGTTGACTGCGTTCCCTCCTCCGACTATGCAAGACTGAAGGCGGACAACGCCGGCGTACAGACCAGCGTCAGCTACGGAACCGTTTTCTATGACATCAACTGCAGCGCGGCACCTCTGGACAACGCCCTGGTGCGCAAGGCACTGTGCCTTGCCATCGACCGTCAGTCCATCATCGACAATGTCGTACAGGTTGAGGCAGAGCCTGCCTACAGCTTCCTGGCACCCGGGTACGTTGTGGACGGCAAGGACATCACGGCCGACCGCGGCACCTACGGGCTGAGCGCAACCGCAGATGTTGAGGGCGCGCAGGCGGCATTGGCAGAGGCCGGCTATCCGAACGGCGAGGGCTTCCCTACGCTGCAGCTGAGCTACTATGAGAACGACACCGTGAAGAAGGTCGTGGAGGCCATGGCAGAGATGTTCAAGAACAACCTGAACATTGATGTCGAGGTATCCTCTGCAGAGTGGTCGATTTTCTATGATGATGTTCAGCAGGGCAATTACATGGTGGCTGCGATGGGATGGAGCGCCGATTATCTGAATCCCATGAGCTTCCTGCCCCTGTGCAAGACAGACGATTCCACCAACACGGTGTTCTATTCCAATGCGGAGTACGATGCTCTGGTGGAGCAGGTCATGGCGGAGAGCGATCCCGCGAAGGCTGCAGAGCTCACGATGGAGGCCGATGCGATTGTATCGAACGATTATGCGGTACTCCCGCTGTACTACAAGAGCAACAATTATCTGATGCATGATAATGTGAGCGGCTACTACATGAATGCGTCCGGCATGCTGTACTTCCGGAATGCGAAGGTTTCATGAGCAGGGAAACAGAATGAAATGTGTGATTGACACAGAAGGCTTCGGAAGGATGGTATTCACCTTATACCCGGAGTATGCGCCGATTACGGTGGCGAACTTTGTAAAGACGGCGCGCAGCGGCTTTTATGACGGGCTGTGCTGGTGCCGGATTGTAAAGGACTATGTGATACAGAGCGGCTCACCGGACAACGACATCATGACGGACAGCGAATGGCATATTAAGGGCGAATTCGCCGAGAACGGTGTCGACAATCCGCTGCGGCACATCCGCGGTGCACTGTCCATGGCGCGGGACGATGACCCGGATACGGCGGGGACACAGTTCTTTGTGGTCCATCAGGATGCGGCCCGGCTGGACGGCCGGTACGCGGCCTTTGGCGAAATGGAGGAAGGCTTCGAGGTTCTGGATGCCATCGCGGCACTTCCGACCTATGGAGCACAGACCTGGAACAAGCCGGTCAGCATGCCGGTAATTACGGCCATCACGATTGAAGAGTGAGACACCGCTGTCTCTCACAGCAAAAGCCATCAGGAGATTTCTCCTGATGGCTTTTGTGTATCTTGTCAGCCGCCTTTTTTCACGATAGCATAGTCGGGGAAACCCGCACGGAGGGGCTCCGCGGGCGTACCTGCTGCGCCTGCAGCTTTTGACAGATACACACAGGTTTACAGAGGATTCTATTCTATGGCAGCGCAAACGATGAAGCAGACAACAGACAGACAGCGTTGGATACAGAGAACCTGGGCAGTTTGCGGACTTGCCCTGATCTGCACCTTTTTGTGGGGAAGCGCGTCGCCCTGCATCAAGCTGGGCTATGCCCTCTTCGGCATTCCTTCCGGGGAGACCTGGACGCAGATTCTGTTCGCGGGGCTTCGCTTCGTGTTGGCAGGCGCTCTGGCTCTGACCATCGGCAGCATTCTTCAGAAGAAGGTGCTGCGTCCCACACGGGGATCGGCATCCCGGATTGCCAGGCTCGCCTTGTTCCAGACGATTTTGCAATATACCTTTTTCTATATCGGACTGGCGCATAACAGCGGCGTGAAATCCTCCATCATCAACGGATCCAATACCTTTTTCGTCATTCTGGTGTCGGCATTGATCTTCCGGCAGGAGAGACTGAATCTGAAAAAGGTGGCAGGGTGTCTCTTGGGATTTGCCGGCGTCATCGCAGTGAGCCTGAACGGACAACAGATCGACATGGATCTGAGCCTGATGGGAGACGGGAGTCTGTTCCTGAGTGCGCTTTCCTATGCCTTTTCCTCCTGTTTGATGAAAAGCTACTCCGAGAAGGATGATCCGGTGATGCTGAGCGGCTGCCAGTTCATTCTGGGAGGCTTCGTCATGATCCTCATTGGATTTGCCATGGGCGGGCGGATTCCGCAGGTGTCCGCAGCGGCAGTGCTGATGCTGTTCTATCTTGCCTGCATCTCGGCAGTGGCCTACTCCATCTGGGGCATTCTGCTGAAATACAATCCGGTGTCCAAGGTTGCCATTTTCGGTTTCACCAATCCGATCTTCGGCGTGCTGCTGTCCGCCTGGTGGCTCGGGGAAGGCGCCTCCGAGCTGGGATGGAATGCGCTGCTGGCCCTGGTGCTGGTGTGCGTCGGAATCTGCGTGGTGAACATCCCGGCGGCCGGAAA